>DASUFI010000310.1:0-42097 GCA_036274635.1 Planctomycetota bacterium | reverse complement strand
GGGCACGAGGCGGTGCTTGCCGCGCTTGCCCTCGCAGCGCACGACGGCGAGAGCCTCGTCCACGCCATCGAGCCGCAGGCCGCACACCTCCGAGACGCGCGCGCCGGTGGCATAGAGCAGCTCGAGCAGGGCGCGGTCGCGGCGGCCGAGGGGCGCGGCGGGGTCGGGCGCGGCGAGCAGCGCCTCGATCTGCTGGCCGTCCAGCCCGCGCGGCAGGCGGCGGCGCGCGCGCGGCGCGGGCAGCTCGTCGCAGGGGTCGCGGGCGACGAGGCGCTCGGCGACGGCGAAGCGGAAGAAGGCGCGCAGAGCGGCGGCGCGGCGCGCCTGGGTGGCGGGCGCGGCGCCGGCGGCGCGCTCGGCGCCGAGGAAGGCCAGGAGCGTGGCGGCGGAGACACGCGCCAGAGGACAGCGCGCGCGCTCGCAGTGCGCGACGAAGCGCGCGAGGTCGTGGCGGTAGGCCGCCAGCGTGTGGGGCGAGAGCGCCGCCTCGGTGCGGATCTGGAGCAGGAAGGCGCGCACGGCGGTCTGCAGGCCGTTTCCTGTTGACTCGCTTGGCAAAGCCGCTAATCTCCGGCCCTTCGCCGAGGCGCCAGGGGCGCTCGCATCCTAGCGAGCGGCACCGGCGGGCTCCGCGGGATGGCGTCGCCGGCGCGCAAGGCGGCCGGCGCAATGCGACGGTGGTGAGGGTGCGAGCTTCCCGGTAGCAAGCCCATGGTCAAGGCCAAGCCCAAGAAGACCAGCTCCGCGCGCAGCAAGCCGGCGGTCAAGCCGGGCAAGGCCGCGCCAGCCAAGGCTGCCGCCGGAAAGCCACAGCCCTCCAAGGTCGTGCCATCCGCGAAGAGTCCGCCGGGGAAGATCCCCGCGGCGCGCGCGGCTGCGACCAACAACAAACCGTCCTCGACACCCGGAAAGCCGTTCCCACCGATGAGTACCCGCAAGCCGGAGTCCGGCAAGTCCGCGCCCGGCGCCACCGTCCCGCCCTCCGGCAAGAACGTCCCGCCCACAGGCAAGTCGGCTTCGCCTGCCGGCAAGGCTGCGCTGCCGGCCGGCAAGTCCGCGCCGCCGGCGGGCAAGACCACGGCCAAGGCCGGCCTCGCCGCGCGCCACGGCTTCATGCGTCCGCCGCCGCGGCCGGAGAAGCCCGAGCCGCCGAAGCTCAAGAAGAGCCCGTACGGCAAGAGCGACCTCAAGCCCATGCGGCAGGCGCTGCTCGAGCTGCGCTCGCGGCTGCAGGGTGCGATCGACAAGCTGGGCAACGAGGCGCTGCGCGCCGACGAGCCCGACACGGACTCCGAGGACGTGGCCGATCACGGCAGCGACGCCTTCGAGCGCAACATGACCCTCGGGCTCATGGAGAACGAGGCGCGCACGCTGCACCAGATCGAGGACGCGCTGGAGCAGATGGAGGGCGGGCGCTACGGCGTGTGCATCCTGTGCGGCCAGGCCATCCCGCTCGCGCGCCTCGAGGCGCTGCCCTTCGCCACCACCTGCGTGCCATGCCAGGAGAAGGCGGAACGCCGTCTCTGACTCCGTGAGTGAAACCGCCGTCGCGAGCGAGGTGCGTCCGGCCGCGCTGCGGGGCCGGCTGCTGGCCTTCGGGCTCGCGGCACTCATCGCCGTGGTGGACCTGTGGAGCAAGCAGGCGGTCTTCTCGACCGTGTCCGAGGGCGAGCGGCAGCCCGTCTTCGAGGGCCACGACTGGCTCATGCTCACCGCGGTGCGCAACCCGGGCGTCATGTGGGGCGCCCTGCCGCAGGCCGCGCACCTGCTGCCGTGGCTGCGCGCGGCGGCCGCGGTGGTGGTCATCGTGATGCTGTGCGGCACGCACCCGCGGGCGCGCACCACGCTGGTGGCCCTGGGGCTGGTGCTGGGCGGGGCCGTGGGCAACGTCTACGACGGCTTCGTCCTGCACTCGGTGCGCGACTTCATCCTGGTCGACCTGGACATCCCGGTCTTCGATCCCTTCCCGGTCTTCAACGTCGCGGACAGCGCCATCTGCGTGGGCGTGGCGCTGCTGGCCCTGGGGATGCTCTTCGAGCGCGAGCGGCCGGCTCCGACCTGACCCTGCGCCGCGCTATCATGCCGCGCAGCCCATGAAGCCCGTGCTGCAGACCCCCGCGACGCGCGACCAGGCCGTCGACCTGTCCGTGCAGGTCGGCCCGCTGCGCCTCGCCAACCCCATCATGACCGCCTCGGGCACCGCCGGCCTCGGGCTGGAGATGGAGCCCTTCTGGGACCTCGGCGAGGCGGGCGCGGTCGTGGTGAAGACCATCACCAAGCAGCCGCGCCGCGGCAACCCCATGCCGCGCCTGTGCGAGACGCCGTCCGGGCTGCTCAACAGCATCGGGCTGCCCAACAAGGGCATCGACGCCTTCATCGACGTCACGCTGCCGAAGCTGCGCGGCAAGGCGGCCTGCCTCATCGTGAACATCGCCGGCACGTGCACGGGCGAGTTCGGCGAGCTGGCGGCGCGGCTGGACGGCGCGGAGGGCGTGGACGCGCTGGAGCTCAACATCTCCTGTCCCAACGTGGAGGGGGGCGACCTGCCCTTCGGTCGCGACCCGCAGGTGGTGCACCGGCTCGTGCGCGACGTGCGCTCGGCCACGCGCCTGCCGATCATCACCAAGCTCTCGCCCAACGTGTCCGACATCGCGGAGATCGCGCGCGCGGCCCGCGAGGGCGGCAGCGACGCCGTCTCGCTCATCAACACGCTGCTGGGCATGTCGGTGGACTGGCGCACCGGCAAGCCGGGCCTCGGCACCACCATCGGCGGGCTCTCGGGGCCGGCCATCAAGCCCATCGCGCTGCGCATGTGCTGGGAGGTGGCGCGCAACGTCGACATCCCGGTCATCGGCATCGGCGGCATCCGCACGGCCGACGACGCGCTGGAGTTCCTGTGCGTGGGCTGCAGCGCGGTGCAGATCGGCACGGCGCACTACCGCACGCCGGACGCCGTGCCGCGCGCGCTGGCCGGGCTGCGCGAGCGGCTGGCGGAGGCCGGGCGACGCGACGTGAGGTCGGTCATCCGCAGCGTCGCCGCGGGCTGAGACGTGCGGCTGGCCGACATGACGGTGGGCCACCTGCGCCGCGCGCTGGCCGTCTACGGCCGCGTGGCCTGGGACGGCCAGCCCATGCCGGAGGTGGAGCTGCCCGGCCGCGACGCGGACCCGCTCGAGCCCGCGCTGGCCGGCCTGGTGGAGCGCCACGCCGCGCAGGACGAGACGCTACGCTCCGGCGAGCTGCCCACGCGGCGCATCGCGCTGCGGCTGGGGCGGCCGGGCTATCCCTTCATGAAGCTCATGCTCCAGGAGCACCTGGTGGAGGGTGAATTCTTCTTCGAGGTGGACACGCACGACCACATGTTCGCGGAGGAGGGCGAGGAGGCCTGCGAGATCGCGGCGCTCAAGGCCTGCAACCTGCAGGTCAAGGAGGCCATCGAGGGCGCGCTGGCCGCGGCCGGCCTGCCCACGGCGCGGCACATCAAGGGCCTCGTCGAGAGCTGGCCGACGCGGCGCGGGCCGCCCAACGGCCGGCGCATCCTGCTGGTGGACAACGAGGAGGACATCGCGGCCACGCTGGCGATGCTGCTCGAGGGCGCAGGCTATGCGGTGGAGGTGTGCCACGACGGCCGCGAGGCCGTCGAGCGCGCGGATCCGAAGAAGCACGACCTCGTGCTCATGGACAACGAGATGCAGGACCTCAACGGCTTCGAGGCGTGCCGGGTGCTGAAGTCCCGGCCCGCGACGGCGCAGCTGCCCGTGCTCATCGCCACGGCCGGCTCGCTCACGCTCAGCCAGCTGGACGCCGCGGACGGCTTCATGGTCAAGCCCTTCCGCATGGAGCTGCTCTTCTCGATCCTGGAGCAGATGCTGGGACGGCGGGAGCGCTTGTGACACAATCCAGGGCTTGCCTCGCAGGGCGCCAGCGGGCCGCGGCCGGCGCCCCATGAGTGGATGAGATGGTCCTCGAAACAGTCCTCAAGGCCGTCTTCGGAGACCGCAACGAGCGGGTCCTGAAGGAGGTCCGCCCGCTGGTGGGGCGCATCGGCGAGCTGGAGCCGCGCTTCCAGGCCATGTCGGCCGAGGACCTGCGCGGCCTGACGCCCGCGTTCCGCAAGCGGCTCGAGGCGGGCGAGACGGTGGACGCGCTGCTGCCGGAGGCCTTCGCCGCCGTGCGCGAGGCGGCGCGGCGCACGCTCGGCCAGCGCCCCTTCGACGTGCAGATGCTGGGCGGCATCGTGCTGCACCAGGGCAAGATCGCCGAGATGGCCACGGGCGAGGGCAAGACGCTCACCGCCTGCGCCCCCGCCTACCTGAATGCGCTGCCCGCCAAGGGCGTGTTCATCGTCACGGTCAACGACTACCTGGCGCGGCGCGACCGCGACTGGATGGCGCCGGTGTACGGCGCGCTGGGCATGACCGCGGGCGCGATCCAGTCGCACATGTCGCCCGGCGACCGCCACCCGCAGTACGCCTGCGACCTCACCTTCGGCACCAACAGCGAGTTCGGCTTCGACTACCTGCGCGACAACATGAAGTCGCGCCGCGAGGACCAGGTGCAGAAGCACCTGCACTACGCCATCGTCGACGAGGTCGACAGCATCCTCATCGACGAGGCGCGCACGCCGCTCATCATCTCGGGCATGCCCGAGAGCAGCACGCAGCTGTACTACGCGGCCGACCGCGTGGCGCGCGAGCTCAGGGCGGGCCCGGACTTCGAGCTGAAGGAGAAGGAGAAGACCTGCCTGCTCACCGAGGAGGGCATCGAGCACGCGCAGCAGCTGGCCGGCGTGGAGAGCTTCTACGACGGCGCGCACATGGAGTGGCCGCACCACCTCGAGCAGGCCCTGCGCGCGCACTACATCTACAAGCTGGACAAGGACTACGTCGTCCAGAACGGCGAGCAGGGTCCCGAGATTATCATCGTGGACGAGTTCACCGGGCGCCTCATGCCCGGGCGCCGCTGGAGCGACGGCCTGCACCAGGCCATCGAAGCCAAGGAGAAGCTGCGCATCCGCGAGGAGCTGCAGACGCTGGCCACGATCACCTACCAGAACTACTTCCGCCTGTTCTCCAAGCTGGCGGGCATGACCGGGACGGCCATGACCGAGGCGGCGGAGTTCCACAAGATCTACGGCCTCGACGTGGTCAACGTGCCCACCAACCGGCCGATCGTGCGCGTGGACGAGGACGACCTCATCTACCGCACCGGCAAGGAGAAGTGGAAGGCACTGGCCGACGAGATCGAGCGCGCGCACGGCACGGGCCAGCCACTGCTGGTGGGCACCACGTCCATCGAGAACAGCGAGCACCTCGCGGGCATCCTGTCGCGACGCGGCATCCGCCACAACGTGCTCAACGCCAAGCAGCACGCGCGCGAGGCCGAGATCGTGCAGCAGGCCGGGCGCAAGGGCAGCGTGACGGTGGCCACCAACATGGCCGGTCGCGGCACGGACATCCAGCTGGGCGGCAACGTGGACGCCCTCGTGCGCCAACGCCTGGCCGAGCTGGGCTTCCCGCCCACCGCCGAGACGCCGCCCGAGCCGGAGCTGGTGCAGGGCGTCACGGCGGAGATCAAGGCCCAGGTCGAGCGCGAGAAGGCCGAGGTCATCGGCCTGGGGGGCCTGTACGTCATCGGCACCGAGCGCCACGAGGCGCGCCGCATCGACAACCAGCTCCGCGGCCGCGGCGGCCGCCAGGGCGACCCCGGGCGCACCTGCGTCTTCCTCTCGCTCGAAGACGACCTCATGCGCATCTTCGCGCGCGAGTGGGTGTCCAAGCTGCTCGAGCGCCTGGGCATGACTGAGGGCCAGGAGATCCAGAGCGGCATGGTGTCGCGCGGCATCGAGAAGGCGCAGAAGCGCGTGGAGGCGCGCAACTTCGAGATCCGCAAGAACCTCCTCGAGTACGACGAGGTCATGGACACCCAGCGCAAGACCATCTATGGCAAGCGCCAGGAGGTCCTCGAGGGCGGCGACCTCAAGCCGGTGATCCTGGACATGATGGCCGAGATCGTGAACTCGATCGTCGGCTCGCGCATCGCCGACGGCACGCGTCCCGACCTCGACGGCCTGTGCCAGGAGCTGCAGGCCAAGTTCGCGACGCCCTTCGCGCCGGCCGACTTCCCGGACCTCAAGCAGCCGGAGGTGGTCACGGAGAAGGCGCTGGAGAAGCTCGAGGGCCACTATGCCGAGCGCGAGCGGCAGCTGGGCCCCGAGCGCATGCGCATGGTGGAGCGCTTCCTGCTGCTCAACACCATCGACGCGCGCTGGAAGGACCACCTGCGCGCGATGGATGCCCTGAAGTCCGGCATCGGCCTGCGCGGCTACGCGCAGGTGGATCCCAAGGTCGAGTACAAGCGCGAGGGCTACGAGAAGTTCCAGATGCTGCTCGCCACCGTGGCCGAGGAGGTCACGGCGCTGCTCTTCCGCCTGCAGGTCAAGACCGAGGACGAGCAGCGGCTGGACGACCGCTGGCAGGCGCGCGCCATGTCGGCGCCGGCGCCGGCCGGCACCTCCGGCCCGTCGACCGCGGCGGCGCCGCGGCTGGCGGCGGGCGGCGGCGGCGCGGCGCTGGCCGCGATGCAGCGCGGGCGCGAGCGGGCCGCGGCCGCCGCGGGCCAGCAGGGTCCGCCCAAGCCCATCGTGCGCAACAACCAGAAGGTCGGCCGCAACGATCCCTGCCCCTGCGGCAGCGGGAAGAAGTACAAGCACTGCTGCTTCCCGAAGTACGGGCAGTGAGCACGGCGCGCTCCCGGGCGCGCGTCGCCGTCGCCCACCTCGCCTACGACGGGCTGGCGCTGCTCGCCGCCGCGGTGCTGCTGGTGCCGTGGCTGCTGCGCGCGGCGCGCGACGTGCGGCAGCGGCGCCTGCTGCGCGAGCGCTTCGGTCGCCTGCCGCCCGGCGCGCCGGCGGGGCGGCCGGTGTGGGTGCACGCCGTGTCGGTGGGCGAGGTCAAGGCCAGCCGCCCGCTGGTGCGCGAGCTGCAGCGCCGCCACCCGGCGCTGCCGGTCGTGATCTCCACCAGCACGCCCACCGGCCTCGACACGGCGCTCGGCGCCTTCCCCGGCCTGTACGTCTTCCACGCGCCGCTGGACCTCGCTCCCGTGGTGCGCCGCGTGCTGCGCCGGCTGCGGCCGCGCCTGCTCGTGCTCATGGAGCTGGAGGCCTGGCCGGCGCTGCTGGCGGTGGCGGACGCCGAGGGCGTGCCGCGCGCCGTGGTCAACGGCCGCATCACCGAGAAGAGCTTCCGAGGCTACCAGCGGCTGCACTGGTGGGTGCCCGAGTTCGACCGGCTCGACCTCGTGGCCGCGCAGGACGAGACGTACGCGCAGCGCTTCGAGCGCCTCGGCGTGCCGCGCGCGCGCATCCACGTCACGGGCAACCTCAAGCACGAGCCGCTGGACGGCGCGTCGCGCGGCGCGGACACGGCGCTCGCGGCGGAGCTGGGGCTGGACGACGGGCGGCCGGTCTTCGTCGCGGGCAGCACGCACGCGGGCGAGGACGAGGCCGCGCTGGAGGCCTGGCGCGCGGCGGGCGGCGCGGCCGCGGCGCACTTCGTGCTCGTGCCGCGGCACGTGACGCGCGTGCCGGACATCCGGCGCACGCTGGAGCGTGCGGGCGCGAGCGTCGTGCTGCGCTCGCAGTCGCGGGCGGGGCGGCCGGCGGCGGACGTGCTGCTGGTGGATCGCATGGGCGAGCTCGAGGCCCTGTTCGCGCTGGCCACGGTGGTCTTCTTGGGCGGCTCGCTGGTTCCGGTGGGCGGGCACAACGTGCTCGAGCCGGCGGCCGCGGGTCGGCCGGTGCTCGTCGGGCCGCACCTGGAGAGCTGCCGGGCAGAGGCCGAGCTGCTGCGTCGCGCGGGCGGCCTGCGCGTCGTCGCCGATGCGCGCGAGCTCGGCGCGGCCCTGGCCGGTCTGCTGGCGGACCCCGCGGCGTGCGGGGCGATGGGGGCCGCGGCCCGCGCCGCCGCCGCCGGGCTGCGGGGCGCCGCGCAGGCCGATGTGGCCCTGCTGCAGCAGGAGGGCCTGCTGGCCGTGCCTGCCTTGGAGGGATCCGATTCGTAGGTTACGCTGCGCGACCCCCTGGCGCCTCCGGAAAGGCCGCCAGCGCACCTGCGACAGACAGCCAACGGAGCCGCACCGCCCATGACCCGGAAGATCCTCTTCACCTCCGAATCGGTGTCCATGGGACACCCGGACAAGCTCGCCGACCAGATCAGCGACGCGATCCTGGATGCCTGCCTCGCGGGCGACCCGACCTCGCGCGTGGCCTGCGAGACGCTGGTGACCACGGGCCTGTGCGTGGTGGCGGGCGAGATCACCACGGCCTCGAACGTGGATTACGCGAAGCTCGCGCGCGAGACGATCAACCGCATCGGCTACACGGACGACGAGTTCGGCATCAGCGGCGACACCTGCGCCGTCATGGTCACGCTCGACCGCCAGTCGCCCGACATCAGCCAGGGCGTCACCGAGGGCGAGGGCCTGCACAAGGAGCAGGGCGCCGGCGACCAGGGCATGATGTTCGGCTACGCCTGCAACGAGACGCCCGAGCTCATGCCGATGCCCATCTACCTGGCGCACCGGCTCATGGAGAAGCAGGCCGAGCTGCGGCAGAAGGGCAAGCTGAAGTACCTGCGCCCCGACGCCAAGAGCCAGGTCACGATCGAGTACCACGACGACGTGCCGGTGCGCGTGGACACGGTGGTCATCTCCACCCAGCACGCGCCCGACGCCAAGTACGCCACGATCAAGAAGGACATGATCGACATGATCAAGTCCGTGATCCCGGCCAAGCTCCTGGACGCGCGCACGAAGTTCCACATCAACCCCACGGGCCGCTTCGTGGTGGGCGGGCCGCACGGCGACTGCGGCCTCACGGGCCGCAAGATCATCGTGGACACCTACGGCGGCATGGGCCGTCACGGGGGTGGCGCCTTCTCGGGCAAGGACCCGAGCAAGGTGGACCGCTCGGCGGCCTACGCGGCGCGCTACGTGGCGAAGAACCTCGTCGCGGCCGGCCTGTGCGAGCGGGTCGAGGTGCAGGTGGCCTATGCCATCGGCGTGGCCGAGCCGGTCTCGGTCAACGTCAACAGCTTCGGCACGGGCAAGGTCAGCGACGAGGAGCTGTCGCGCCTCGTCAGCAAGCACTTCGACCTCAAGCCGGCCGGCATCATCCGCATGCTCGACCTGCGCAAGCCGCGCTACTTCGAGACGGCCCGCCACGGCCACTTCGGCCGCAAGGGCGACGGCTTCACCTGGGAGCGCACGGACAAGGCGGAGGCCCTGCGCCGCGACGCCGGCCAGGCGTCATCGGCCCGCAGCAACGGCAAGATCAAGGTCCCCGCCTGAGATGGGGGCGCGGCCGGCGGGGCGTGACCCGGCGGCCGTCGCGTCCCCTGGCAGCCCGGCGAAGAAGTCATTCGGCGCGGGAGGAGCGTCCTTCGCGCCGGCTCTTCGTTGCGCAATCCTCGGCGGCCCTCCAGGCCGCCTCCGGTTGCGCGCCTCGATCCGACACGAATTCCGCACCTTCCGCACTCGGAGCACGTCTTCGACGGGTTGCGACCCCTCGCGCCGGGACGCTCCGGGAGCGACCATAGGGTCGTCCCCGCCACAGTGCCCGCGAGGCCCCGCTGCCATGAGCACCCCGTCCGCCCGCCGACCGTCCGGCTTCTCGCTGATCGAGATCCTGGTGGTCATCACCATCATCGGCCTGCTGATGACCATCGGCTTCGGCCCGGTGCAGAACGCGCTCGAGGCGGGCCGGGTCACGAAGTGCAGGAAGCAGCTCGCGGACATCGGGCAGTCGATGATCGTCTACAAGGACCAGCGCAACTCCGGTCGCTGGCCGAAGGAGAGCGGCATCCGCTTCCTGCTCACGCTGTACAAGGCCGGCCAGATCACGGGCCGCAACAGCGAGAGCTTCCTGTGCCCCGGCACGCCCGACGTCAACGACACGGGACCCAGTGGCGAGCCCGGCTCGTCCTACGACGACTGGGAGAACCTGGACCCCAACACGATCAGCTACTCGGGGCGCGACCAGGAGGCCAGCCCCATCAAGGGCGGCGACGCCTCCACGATCGTCATTGGTTCGGATGACAACGACGGCCGTCCCAACCATCGCTTCGTGACCAACATCCTGTACGCCGACGGGTCCACCGGCACCTTCGACATCAAATCGGAGAAGGCCACGGCTATCCTCGCGGAGTTTCCCGAGGTAGAGAAGACCGGCCTGCCCGTCGGGCCGGACTGCCCCTATGAGCCGCTGCGAGTCCTGCGCAGCGACTGACCGCGCGGGGATTCCGGGACGCCCCTTGTCGGCGCGGGCCCTTGTGGCAGACTGATGCGCCCACCCGCATGCGAGGCTTTCCACCGGCCCGGCACGTCTCTTTCCGGTGCAAGCCTCGTCGCGGGATGCGTCTCCTCCCCCCTCCCTGTCCGTCACTCCGTGGAGAGCCCCCTGATGTCCCGCATCCGCATCCTGTCGTCGCTGGCCGCGCTGGCCCTCGTGCCGGCGCTCCATGCGCAGCAGTTCGTCTACAACGCCACCGCGCTGCCGGCGCAGTCGCTCTGGACCGACGGCGTCGCGCTGGTCGACGTCGACGGTGACACCGACCTCGACATCCTCTTCGCGAACGGCAGCACTTACGGCGGGACAGGGTCCCAGGGGGCCTCGGCGCAGCACCTCTTCCTGAACAACGGCAGCGGCGTCTTCACCGCGGCCCACGCCAGCCTCAACGTGGCGGACTTCAACGCCAAGATGGTCATCGGCGAGGACTTCGACAACGACGGCGACATGGATCTGTTCTACGCCTCCGGCAGCACGGGCAGCCCGCCGCGCCTGCTGGTCAACAACGGCCTGGGCGTCTTCACGGACAAGACGGCCACGAACGTCCCGGCCCTCGCGCTGAAGTCCTTCTGCGTCTGCGCGGGCGACGTCGACAACGATGGCGACGCGGACGTCGTGGTGAACGACGGCGGCACCTTCGGCGGCACGCCCAGCCAGGCGCGCCTGCTGCTGAACAACGGCTCGGCGGTGTTCACGGACGTGACGGCCACCAAGATGCCGGTCGACCTGTTCAACTGCCAGGACGAGTGCCTGCTCGACGTGGACGGCGACTTGGACATCGACATCGCATTGTCGGGCAAGGGCAGCGCCACCTTGCACGGCCGCCTCTACATCAATGACGGGACCGGCATCTTCACCGTGGCCACGGGCCTGGACAACGTCGGCACCGGCGGCACCTACGAGATGGACTACGCCGACCTCGACGGCGATGGCGACTTCGACGCCGCGGTGCAGTCCATCACCTCGTCGACGGAAGGCTGGGCCCGCAACGTGGGCAACTTCACGCCGTGGACCAAGACCACCTTCGTCGGCCCGAACCAGGACGACAACGAGGTCGTGCCCTTCGACTACGACGCCGACGGCGACATGGACGTGCTGATGGCCTCGCTGGGCTCGGCCGAGCGCATCTACGCCAACGACGGCGCCGGCAACTTCACGCACATGCCGGGCGTGGTCCAGGCGATCGCCGACAGCTCGCTGGACGCGGGGGTGGGCGACCTCGACGGCGACGGCCGCATCGACATCGTCACGGCTGAGGGCGAGTCGGGCAACTTCACCAACAAGGTCTACTTCAACAACGGCGCGATCGACGCGCTGGCGCCCGTGTACGTGGAGGTCGAGACGCCGGCGAACATCGGCTCGCCCTTCACGGTCTTCCGCGCGCAGCTCAAGGACCAGATCGCCGACGACGGCCAGATCGGCGTGAAGGTCACCTACGCCTACACGACGGTGGGCGCGGGCAGCGGCGCCGGCGTCGCGACGCACATGGGGCATGGCCTCTATCGCGCCTCGGTGCCCTCGATCGGCGCGACCAGCGTCTCGCTCACGTGGGCCGCGACGGACGAGGCCGGCAACCTCTCGAACAACGGCCCGATCGTCGTCGGCGGCCCGCCGAGCCCGTGGACGGATCTCGGCCGCGCGCTCGCGGGCGTGACCGGCGACCCGGCGCTGGTGGGCACCGGCCCCCTGACGGCCGGCTCGGCCGGCTCGCTGGCCCTGACCAACGCCGCGCCCTCGGCGGCCTGCCTGCTCTTCGTCTCGCTGAGCAGCTCGCCGGTGCCCTTCAAGGGCGGCACGCTGTGCCCGGTGCCTTGGCTCGTCACGCTGCCGCTGGCCACCAACGCCGCCGGCTCGCTGACGCTCCCGTGGGCCAGCTGGCCGTCGGGCCTGTCGGGCGCGACGCTGTTCTTCCAGTACGCGATCGCGGACGGCGCCGCCATCCACGGCGCTTCACTGTCCAACTGCGAGGAAGGCGACGTGCCCTGATCTGTCGCGCGGGCGCCTGAGCGCCCGTCCGGCATCGCATGACGAGGCCCCCGGGATCGCAGGATCCCGGGGGCCTCGCGCTTCGACGGGCTTACGCGAATCGCGAGGTCCGGGCATGATGTATCGTTCAGCGCCCCGCTGCGCACAGACACCGAGGAACCCCAGCATGCTTCGCGCGCCGCTCGCCTGCCTGTCCGCCGTCGCGCTGCTGGCCGGGTCGGCGGCCGCTTCCCAGCAGTTCCATTACGACCCCTTCGCGCTGCAGGCCAACAGCGTGTGGAGCAACGGGGTCATCCTGGTCGACGTCGACGGCGACGAGGACCTCGACATCGTGGTCGCGAACGGCAGCGTCTTCGGAGGCACCGGCGCGCAAGGCGCCCAGCCGCAGGAGCTGTGGCTGAACGATGGGGCGGGCCTGTTCGCCGCCGCCGGCGCCAATCTCCACGTGGCGAACTTCAACGCCCAGATGGTCATCGGCGAGGACTTCGACGTCGATGGCGACGTGGACCTCATGTACGCCTCGGGCAGCACCGGCAGCCCGCCGCGCCTGCTGCTCAACGACGGCCTGGGCGTGTTCACCGACGTGACGGCCAGCAAGATCCCGGCCCTGGCGCTGCGCTCCGACTGCGTGTGCGCCGGCGACGTCGACGACGACGGTGACGCCGACGTGGTGGTCACCGACGGCGGCACGTTCAGCGGCACCCCCAGCCAGGCGCGCCTGCTGGCCAACAACGGCTCGGCGGCCTTCAGCGACGTGACGGCCGCGCGGATGCCGGCCGACCTGTTCAACTGCCAGGACGCCTGCCTGCTCGACGTCGACGGCGACCTCGACATCGACATCGCGCTCTCGGGCAAGGGCAGCGCCACGCTGCACGGCCGCCTGTACGTGAACGACGGCGCCGGCAACTTCGACATCGCCACGGGCCTCGACCAGGTCGGCACGAGCCACACGACGGAGGTCGACTATGCCGACGTCGACGGCGACGACGACTTCGACGCCGTGGTGCTGGCCATCAGCGGCATGCCCGGCGTGGAGGGCTGGGCCAGGAACGACGGCGACGACACGCCGTGGGTGAAGACCACCTTCACCGGCAGCCTCAACCAGGACGACAACGAGATCGTCCCCTTCGACTACGACGTCGACGGCGACATGGACGTGCTGGTCGGCTCGATGGGCACCTCCGAGCGCCTCTACGCCAACGACGGCGCCGGCAACTTCAGCCTCCTGCCGGGCGCGGTGCAGGCCGAGCCCGACAGCACGCTCGACGTGGCCGTGGGCGACGTGGATGGCGACGGCGCCCTCGACTTCGTGACGGCCCAGGGCGCGACGGGCAGCTTCACCGAATACGTCTACCTGAACGCCGGCGCGCCCGACACCCTGCCGCCCGTGTACGTGCAGGTGGAGACGCCTTCGCGCATCGGCGCCATCAAGACCGTCTTCCACGTCCAGCTCAAGGACCAGATCGCCGACGACGGCCAGATAGGCGTGAAGGTCACCTACAGCTACGCGACCTCGGGCGCGGGCAGCGGCTCCGGCACGGCCACCTCCATGGGGCACGGACTGTATCGCGCCGCGGTGCCCTCGTCCGGCGCGACGAGCATCCTGCTGACGTGGACCGCCACGGACGGGGCGGGCAACGTCGCGGTCAACGGCCCGATCCAGGTGGGCACGCTGCCCGTGTGGACGGACCTCGGCTTCGCGCTGGCCGGCGTGAGCGGCAACCCCTCGCTGGTGGGCACCGGCCCGCTCTCGACGGGCTCGGCCGGTTCGCTCGTCCTGAGCAACGCGGCGCCCTCGGCGCCGTGCGTGCTCTTCGTCTCGGTGACCAGCATGCCGGTGTCCGTCAAGGGCGGCACGCTGGCCGCCTTCCCGGGGATCGTGACGCTGCCCTTCTCCACGGATGGAAGCGGCGCGCTGCCGCTGGCGTGGACGGACTGGCCGTCGGGCCTGTCAGGCCTGAGCCTGTTCTTCCAGTACCTCATCGCGGACAGCGCCGCCCCGGTCGGCGTCGCGCTGTCGAACTGCGAGGAGGGCGACGTGCCGTGACGCGTCGCGCCGTCCCGGCGCTCGGCTGAGCGGCCGCCGGCGACGCACGCCGCGGCCCCCGACGTCGCGCGGGCAGCCCAGCGGCGGGCCTGTTTTGCCTTCGAAACTGGCCGGGCGATGAGACATGCTGGCGCCCTGCGCGGGCCGAGTGCGCCGCGCCCATGATGACGAGCCCCGCACTGACGCCCCCCCAGGACGAGCCGGCGAGCACCCGCTGGTCGCCAGGTCGCCGCTCGTCCTCCGTGGTGTTCGTGCTCGTCCTCGCGATCGTCGTCCGTCTCGTGGCGCGCGACGAGGTCGCCGCTGCCTCCAGCACCTTCGCGCCCGTGGGCGAAGGCGAGAGCATCGTGCTGCAGGCGCTGCGCGTGGCCGCCGGCCACGACATCGTGGAGGGCGTCACCTTCCAGCCGCCGCTCTACCCCTGGATGCTCGGCCTCGCGGCGCGGTCCATGGGCGTGACCGGCTCGACGACGGCGCAAGGCGTCGACGAGCTGACGCGTGCACAGCTGGCGGCCACGCTGCGCCTCGGACGAGCGCTCAACTTCGGGCTGGGCCTGATCGTGGTGCTGCTGGTCATGGCCCTCGCGCGGCGCGCCTTCGGCGACGCCGCCGCCACCTGGGCGGGGGTCCTGGCGGCGCTGTACGGGCCCTTCGTCTTCTACGAGGGGTTGGCCATGAAGGAGACCCTCTCGCTGCTGGTGCTGCCGCTGGCCGCGCTGGCAGCCACGGCGGCGCTGCGTGCGCAGGCGCGGCGCGACGAGGGCAGCAGCCTGTGGTTCGTCTGCGGCCTGGCGCTGGGCGCCGGGGGCCTGGTGCGCGGCAACATGCTCGGGGTGGGCTGGCTGTGCGTGCTGCTGGTGCTGCTGCGCGGCGGTGCGCACCACGACCTCAGGGCCGGGATCCGCGATGCCGGCTCGCTCGCGGCGGGCCTGCTGCTGGCCGTCGCGCCCGTGGCCGTCCGCAACTCCGTCGTCGCCGGACGCCCGGTGCTGCTGACGGCCGCCGCGGGCACGGCGCTGTACTCGAGCAACCAGCCGGGCAACGACACCGGCCTCGTGCCCTACGTCGTGGCCGACCGCGCCCAACCACGGCGCGCCGAGCTGGACTGGTCCTTCGAGGCCAAGGCGCGCAGCGGGCGCACGCTGTCGCCAAGCGAGGTCTCCGAGTACTGGCTGAATGCGGCGCTGGTCGGAAACCTCAAGCAGCCGCTGCCGTGGATGCTGGCCGAGCTGCGCAAGGTCTTCCTGCTCTTCACTCGCTACGAGGTGCCCGACGACGTGCTGCCCGCCCTCGCGGAGCCCGAGGTGCCCTTCCTGCGCTGGACCCCCTCGCGCTACGCGGTCGTGCTGCCCCTGGCCCTGGGCGGCCTGTGGCTCGGCTGGCGGCGTCGTGAGCGCGGTGCGTTGGCGGGCGCGCGCTCCGTGATGACGCTCCTGCTGGTGCTCTATGCCGGCACGCTGCTGATCTTCACCGTGAACTCGCAGTTCCGGCTGCCGATGGTGCCGCTGCTGCTGGTTTCGGCGGGCTACCTGCTGTCCGAGCTGCGCACGGTGCTGGCCGGCGGCTGGCGCGGCGAGGGTGGGCGCGCGGCGGCCGTGGTGGGCCTGGGGCTTTTCCTCGGATGGGCCTCCGAGTCACCGCTCGGCCCGCTGTCGCCCGGCCGGCTGGCGCTCGACTGGAGCACCAGCCTGCGCAACCGGGCGGAGGTCAAGGTGGGGCGCGACGACCCGGAGGCCGCGCGGCGCGACCTGCTGACCGCGGTGGACACCCTGCGCGCCGCGGGCCTCGACGAGGCGGCTCTGCACGCTTCGTTGGCGCGGCTCGACCGCGTGGCCGCTCGACAGCTGGCCGTGGGTGGCGACGCCGCACAGCCGCGCGCACGCGAGCTGCTCGACGCGGCGAAGAAGGAGCTGGCGACGGCGACGGCCCTCGACGCCGACGACGCCACGGTGCTCCGGGAGAAGGGCCTGCTGCAATTCGACGAGGGCCAGGAGACCGAGGCGCTCGAGACGCTCACCCTGGCCCGGGGCGCGCAGCCGCGCGACCGCGAGGTGCTGCAGCACCTGGCCCTGGTGCAGCTCCGCCTCGGCAACGGCCAGGCCGCGCAGGAGCCGGCGCGCGCGCTGCTGGACATCGAGCCGCACGCCGACGACGGCTGGGGCCTGCTGGCGCTCGGGCTGCTGCAGGACGGCAACGTCGCGGAGGCCCGCGAGGCCGTGGCGCGCTACGACAGCGAGGCCAGGGCGCGCGAAGCTCAGGGTCTCGCGCGGCGGCTGCCCGAGAGTCCCGAGTTCGCGGCGCTGCGGCCGCAGCCGCCACCGCCGCCGTGATCCGCGGCTGGGCCGTGGGCGCGCTGGCGCTGGCCGCCAGCGCCTGCGGAGGCGAGCCCGAGCCCGCAGCGCCTCCCGGTCCGCCGGCGCCCTTCGAGCTGCTGCCGCAGGAGCTGGCGCCCATGACCTGCGGGCGACCGCGGGCCGAGACCATCCTCGAGGTCAACGGCGGCGGCCTGGCACTCTTCGACGGCGACGGAGACGGCGACATGGACCTGCTGCTGGTGATCCCCGGGCCGTATCCGGCTCCCGGCGTGCGCGCGGGCAGCACCAACCGCCTGTACCGCAACGACGCCGGCCGATTCACCGACGTCACGGCCGGCAGCGGCGTGGACATCGAGGGCTTCTGCAACGGCGTCGCCGTGGGCGACGTGGACGCCGACGGCCGGCGCGACCTGTTCATCACGCGCCTCGGCCCCTGCGCGCTGCTGCACAACCTGGGCGACCTGCGCTTCGAGCTCGTGCCCGACGCCGCCGGCGCCGCGGGCGATGCCTGGGCCACGTCGGCGGACTTCGTGGACGTGGACCGTGACGGCGACCTCGACCTGTACGTCGCCAGCTACCTGCACTTCGACCCCGCCGACCCGCCCATGGACGGCAAGGCCGGGCGCACCTGCCGCTGGAACGGCGTGCCGGTGATGTGCGGCCCGCAGGGCCTGTCGCCGCAGCCCGACCGCCTCTGGCGCAACGAGGGCGGGCGCTTCCGCGACGCCACGGCGGAAGCCGGGTTCACGGCCACGCCGTCCTACGGTCTCGGCGTGATCGACGGCGACTGGAACGGCGACGGCTGGCCGGATGTCTACGTGTCCAACGACAGCATGGCCAACTTCCTCTTCCTCTCGCGCGGTGACGGCAGCGTGCGCGAGGCGGGCCTGCTCTCGGGCGCCGCGCTCTCGGCGCTCGGGCGGCAGCAGGCGGGCATGGGCATCGCGGCGGGCGACGCGGAGGACGACGGCGACGAGGACCTGGTGGTGACGAACTTCTCCATGGAGCCCAACTCCTTCTTCGTGAACCGCGGCGAGGGCGGCTTCCAGGACCTGGCCGATCCTTCCGGCCTGGGTGCCCCGAGCCGGCCCCTGCTGGGCTGGGGTGCGGCCTTCGTCGACGTCGACCTCGACGGCGACCTCGACCTGGTGACGGCCAACGGGCACGTCTATTGGCAGGCGGACTCGCCCGGCACGGGCACCAGCTGGGCGCAGCCGCTCATGCTGTACCTGAACGACGGACACGGCCATTTCGAGGTGAGCCCCTGGCACGGCGGCGCGCCGGCAGAGCGGCGCGCGCTGGCGGTAGGGGACATCGATGACGACGGCGTGCCCGACCTCGTGATCACCCGGCAAGGCGCTCCGCCCGAGCTGTGGCGCGGCACCGCGCGAGGTCCGACGCTGGTGGTCACGCTGGCGGGCCGGCCGGGCAACCCGGACGGCTGCGGCACCACGCTGCGCTGGCGCGACGCGCTCGGCGCGCGGATGCACCGCGTGCGCACCTCCATGGGCTTCCAGGCCGCGGGCGACCCGCGCGCCTTCTTCGCCTGGCGCGGCGCGGGCACGCTCGAGATCCTCTGGCCCGGCGGCCGCCGCGAGGAGCGTCGCGTGGATGCACCCGGCCCCCTCACGCTGCCGGTGCCCGCGCCGTGAGCGCTCGCCGTCACGCGCTGCTGCTGGCGCTGCTCGCTGCGTGCGGCGGCGACACGCCCGCCGCCGAGGCGCCGTTGTCCGCCGCCGACCAGCTCTTGCTCGGCCGGGCCGTCGCCGCCAAGCAGGCCGGGCGCTCGTACGAGGTGACGGCCGACCTCGGCGGCCTGCTGGCCCGCGATCCGCCGCCGGCGATGGCGCAGATGATCGCGGGCGAGGCGGCCTACGATCTCGGGCGCTACGCCGAGGCCGTCGAGCGCCTGAGCGACGCCGCGCGGCGCCTGCCGGTGTACGCGCCCAACGCCACGACGCTGGGCTTCGCCCACTACAAGCTCGGCCAGTTCGCGGAAGCCACGGCCGTGTTCCGGGGCATCGTCGCGCTGCGGCCCGACGCCTACAAGGCGCACTACGGCCTGGGGCTCGTCGCGCTGCACGAGGGCCGCGTCGAGGAGGCGCGCAGCGCGCTGCAGGAGGCGCTGCGCCTGCAGCCGGGCTACGTCAAGGCGCTCTTCGTCATGGGGCAGCTGCTGCAGGACGAGGGCCGGCTCGACGAGGCGGCCGACGTGCTGGAGCAGGTGCTGCGCCAGGTGCCCGCGCACGACCAGGCGCTCTTCCGCCTGGCGCAGGTGCGCGAGGCGCAGGGCCGCAAGGAGGACGCGGCCGCGCTGCTCGCGCGTCAGCAGCAGGTCTATGCCGTGAAGGAGGAGCTGGGCGGGCTGCAATCGGCCGTGCGCGCCGGCACGGACACGCCGGGAACGTGGGCGCGCGTGGTGGGGCTGAACGGCCAGCTTGGCGAGGACGACGAGGCCCGTCAGGCCTTGCAGGCCGGCCTGCAGCGCTTTCCCGAGGCGCCCGAGCTGCGGGCGCTCCTGGCCACGCCGGCGGCCGGGGAGCGTTGAAGCCGCCGCCGGCTTGGCCTAAAGTGACACGTTCCGTCCCGCGTGCCCGAACGGGCCGTCGCCGTCAGGCCGGCCGGCGCGGGGCGCCGGAACATCCCGACATGACCGTGCATCCCGTGACCCTGATCCGCGGCGACGGCATCGGCCCCGAGCTGGCCGAGGTGACCCGCGAGGTGCTGGAGGCCACCGGCGTCCGCTTCGCGTGGGACGTGGTGGACGCTGGCGAGAACCAGCTCAAGACCGCCGGCACGCCGCTGCCGGAGTCGGTGCTGGCCTCGCTGCGCAAGAACCGGGTGGGCATCAAGGCGCCCATCACGACGCCGGTGGGCACGGGCTTCCGCTCGGTCAACGTGGCCCTGCGCAAGGAGCTCGACCTGTACGCCTGCGTGCGGCCCTGCAAGACCTATGCCGGCGTGCCCGTGCCGCACACGCACACGGACATCGACCTCGTCATCGTGCGCGAGAACACGGAGGACCTGTACGCCGGCATCGAGTTCGAGCGCGACCGCGAGGACACGGCGCGCCTCATGGAGCTCATCCGCGAGTTCCGGCCGGGCGCCACCTTCGGCAAGGGCTGCGGCATCAGCATCAAGCCCATCTCGGTCGAGCGCAGCCGGCGCATCGTGCAGTTCGCCTTCGACTACGCGAAGAAGAACGGGCGCCGCAAGGTGACGGCCGTGCACAAGGCCAACATCATGAAGTTCACCGACGGCCTGTTCCTCGAGGTCGCGCGCCAGGTCGCGGCCGAGAACCCGGGCATCGAGTTCAACGACCGCATCGTCGACAACATGACCATGCAGCTGGTGCAGTCGCCGCACGACTACGACGTCATCGTGCTGCCCAACCTCTACGGCGACATCCTCAGCGACCTGTGCGCCAGCCTCGTGGGCGGCCTGGGCGTGGCGCCGGGCGCGAACATCGGCACCAACGGCGCGCTGTTCGAGGCGGTGCACGGCTCGGCGCCCAAGTACGCCGGGCTGGACAAGGTCAACCCCACGGCCATGATCCTCTCGGGGGTGCTCATGCTGAAGCACCTGGGGGAGACCGAGGCCGCCGAGCGGCTCGACCACGCTGTCGCGCGCGTGCTGGCCGAGGGCCGGCAGGTCACCTACGACCTGCGGCCGGGCAAGGGCGCGACGGGCGCGGTGGGCACGCGCGCGATGGGGCGGGCAATCGTGGAGGCCCTGCAGACCTGATGGCGCTGCAGCCCATCGAGGCGGTCATTCAGGCCTGGAAGCGCATCTTTCGCGCCGGCTCGTCGTTGCGCGATCCTCGGTGGCCACCTAGGGTCGCGCGCCTCGATCCGACGCGAAATCCATCGCTTCCAGCCTCGAAGCACCGCCTCGACGGGCTGCGGGCCACATGATGCCGCGCAAGACGCGCATCGTGGCCACGCTCGGGCCGGCCAGCGCCGCGCCGGGCACCCTGCGCCAGCTGCTGCGCGCGGGCGTGGACGTCGTGCGCCTCAACTTCAGCCACGGCAGCCACGCGCTGCACGGCGCCATGGTGCGCGCCGTGCGCCGGGCCTCGGCCGAGACCGGCCTGCCCGTGGCCATCCTCCAGGACCTGGCCGGGCCCAAGATGCGCGTGGGGCTGGTGGCCGACGACGAGCTGCGCCTGCGCGTCGGCGCGACCGTGGACGTGGTCGAGGACCATGCCCTGTGCACCGCCGAGCGGCTCTCGGTCAAGGCCGGCGGCGTCGTGGCGGGGCTGCGACGCGGGGCGGTCATCCGTCTCGCGGACGGGCTCATGGAGCTGGTGGTCACGGGCCCGGCGTCCGGCGGCGTGCGCTGCCGGGTGCGCCTCGGCGGCGTGCTGCGCAGCCGGCAGGGCCTGCAGGTGGCCGGCGTGCACCGCGGCCTGTCGGCCTTCACGGCGCGCGACCGGCGCGACCTGGCCTTCGGGCTCTCGCTGGGGGTGGACGCCGTGGCGCTGTCCTTCGTGGGCGACGCCGAGGACGTGCTGGCCGCGCGGCGCTTCATGCAGCGCCACGGCGCGCGCCCGTTCCTGGTGGCCAAGATCGAGCGTGGCGAGGCGCTGCAGAACCTGCAGGGCATCCTCGAGGTGGCCAGCGGCGTCATGGTCGCGCGCGGCGACCTCGGCGTGTCCATCGGCGTCGAGAACGTGCCCATGGCCCAGAAGCGCATCATCCGCGAGGCCCTGCGCATGCACCGGCCGGTCATCACGGCCACGCAGATGCTCGAGAGCATGATCGAGCGCCCGACGCCCACGCGCGCGGAGGTGAGCGACGTGGCCAACGCCGTGCTCGAGGGCACGGACGCCCTCATGCTCTCGGCCGAGACCGCCATCGGCCAGCACCCGCTGGCGGCGGTGCGCACGCTGGCGCGCGTGTCGGCCAGCGTCGAGGCCTCCGGCGCGGCGCAGTCACCCCTGGACATCCCCGTGCAGCGCGAGGACGAGGCGCTGGCCATGGCCCGCGCGGCGCGGCTCGCGGCGCGGGCCGTGCAGGCGCGCGGCATCGCGGTCTTCACGGACAGCGGGCGCACCGCGCGGCTGGTCTCGGGCATGCGCCCGCAGCGGGCGGTCTTCGGCTTCACCTACAAGGAGGAGACGCTGCGGCGCATGAAGCTCTTCTGGGGCGTGACGCCGCTGCTCATCAAGCGGGCGCGGGACAACGAGAGCATGATCGCGGAGGCCGAGTCGCTGCTGCTGCAGCGGCGGCTGGTGCGGCGAGGTGACCAGTTGGTCATCGTGTGCGGGGAGCGGGTGCACAGCGGCGCCACGAACACGGTCAAGATCCACAACCTGGGGCATGCCGGCGCCGTCCCGCTGCCGCGACGCAACCGGGGCAGCCTGCCGGAGGCGGCGCGCGCCCGTGCCGGCCGGTTCGGCCGCCCGGCGTCCGGGGCTGGCGAAGGCTGATCCGACCACAGCCGGCGGGCCTGTTGCCGGTTAGACTCGGCAGGGTGGATGCGCCACCCCGCCGGTGATCGCCGGCGCCCCCCTATCCGCTCCGAGGTCACTCCATGCGTCTTCCGTCCCTCAAGGTGCTCGTCATCACGGCCATCGCGCTCGGCGCCGTCGGCCTCGTGGCCGGCCGCGTCCTGGCCTCCACGCCCACCGTCAAGGGCAAGGGCAAGGTCTTCCAGGTCGTGAACTTCCGCGGCGAGGACTCGTTCAACACGAACATCGTCGACATCCCGGAGAAGCAGACGATGGTGCTCACCGACATCATCGTCTCGAACCAGTCGGGCCAGACCGGCGAGTTCGCGGTCCGCTGCGTCTCCGAGCTGGGGCAGACGGTCATCCTCGGCCCGATCGTCGTCACCGACGACAGCAATTTCTCGCACAGCTTCTCGTGTGGCCTCGAGTGCCCCGAGGCCACCACCATGCAGGTCACGCTCGCGGCGCCGCAGATCAACGGGTGGACCGTCTCGGGCACCGGCTACCTCCGCAAGGGCAACTGAGCCTCGGGGACCCTCAACGGGGCGAGGGCGCGCGAAACCAGCGCGCCAGCGCCAGCCCCTGGTTCTGGTAGGCCGAGCCCTCGCCACCGTAGAGGCGTGAGCAGGCCTGCACGCAGCTGCTGAACTGCAGGCGGAAGATGGGCTGGCCGTGCTCCACGCGGAAGGGCACGTCGTGGGGCCGCACCTCCAGCACGGCGCGCGCGCCGTGCGGGCTGGCCGCGCCCCAGCCGAAGCCGGGGTCGAAGAAGCCCGCGTAGTTGGTGCGCAGCTCGCCCATGCCCACGTCCCACGCGAGCATCTCGGCCGCCAGGCCGGGCGGCACGCGCAGCCGCTCGCGCGAGGCGAGGATGTAGAACTCCTCGGGCTGCAGCACGAGCGTGCCGTCGGCGTCGGCGCGCACCTCCTCGAAGTAGGCGTGCGGGTCGTGTGTGGCGGCCGCGGACAGGTCGAGCACCGGCGCCTGCCGGCGCGCGCGCCAGCCCACCGGCGCGCCGGGCTCGTCGGGCTGCAGCGAGAGGCCCAGCAGCAGCGCGTGGTCGGCCACCGCGGCGCGCGGGCTGCCCGGAAGCAGGTCGTCCTGGCGCACGCGCTGGCGCAGCTCCTCGTCGGCCAGCAGGGCCCGGCCCTGCAGGAAGCGCACCTGGTTGAGGCGCTGGCCGGCGGCGACGCGCACGTCGAAGCTGCGCGGGACGATCTCCAGCCACAGCGGCCCCTGGTAGCCGGCGGGGATGTCGTCGAAGCGATCGTGGCGGTCGACGACGGTGCGGGTGAAGACGTCGATGCGCCCGGTGGAGCTGCGCGGGTTGGCGCGCGCGCGCACGCGCGGCGGCAGCGCCAGATCCTCGAGCAGGCGGCCGAGATAGACCTGCCCGCGCCGCAGCACGACGCCGCCCGGCCGCGAGACATCCAGGCGCTCCTGCACCAGCGGCGCCACCTGCTCCTGCACCGCGCCGTGGGCCGGCAGGAAGCCCGCGCGCACGGCCAGCAGCTCATCGCCGAGGCGCAGGTCCAACGTGGTGGGCTGGTGCTGCAGCGGCTCGATGGGGCGGCGCGGACGGATCGCCCCCTGCGCGAGGAGCTGCTCGATCTCGGCGTGAGTGAAGATGCCGTTCACGCGGGGCGCCGACACGGTATGGCTTGACCCCGTCCGCGGCCACATGCAACCTAGCCGCCTCCAGAAGAAGTCCTTCGGACTGCGAGGCGCATGAAGGTCCACGAATACCAGGCCAAGGAGCTGTTCCGGCAGGCGGGGGTGCCGGTGCCGGCCGGCCTGACGGCGCGCACCGCCGACGAGGCCGCCGCGGCCTTCACCCGGCTGGGTGTGCCGCTGGCCGTGGTCAAGGCGCAGATCCACGCCGGCGGGCGCGGCAAGGCCGGCGGCGTCAAGCTGGTGCGCTCGGCCGCCGAGGCGCGCGCCGCGGCCGCCGGCATGCTCGGCCGCGCGCTCGTCACCATCCAGACCGGCCCGGCCGGGCGCGTGGTGAAGACCGTGCTCGTCGAGGCCGGCAGCCAGGCCGCCCACGAGTACTACGTGGGGCTCACCGTCGACCGCTCGCGCGGCGCGCCCGTGCTCATGGCCAGCACCGAGGGCGGCATGGACATCGAGGAAGTGGCCCGCCGCGCGCCGGAGAAGATCCTGCGCGAGGCGCTCGACCCCGAGGCCGGCCTGCGTCCCTGGCAGGCGCGCCGCCTGGCCTACGCGCTGCGCCTGCCGCCGGGCGCGGTCAAGGCCGGGCAAGAGCTGTTCACGCGCCTCGGCCGGCTCTTCCTGGACAAGGACTGCTCGCTGGTGGAGGTGAACCCGCTGGCGCTCACCGCGGAGGGCACGCTGCTCGCGCTGGACGGCAAGATCGACTTCGACGGCAACGCCCTCTTTCGCCATCCCGAGATCGTCGAGCTGCGCGATCTGGACGAGGAGGATCCGCGCGAGGTGCAGGCGGCCGCCGCCGGCCTCTCGTACATCGCGCTGGACGGCAACATCGGCTGCCTGGTGAATGGCGCCGGCCTGGCCATGGGCACCATGGACACCATCCAGCTCGCGGGCGGACAGCCGGCCAACTTCCTCGACGTGGGGGGCGGCGCGTCCGCGAAGCAGGTGACGGCGGCCTTCCAGATCATCCTCGCGGACCCCAAGGTGCGCGCCATCCTGGTCAACATCTTCGGCGGCATCATGAAGTGCGACGTCATCGCCGAGGGCATCATCGCCGCGGCGCGCGAGACGGGCCTCGCGGTGCCGCTCGTGGTGCGCCTCGAGGGCACCAACGTCGAGCGCGGCCGCGAGCTGCTGCAGCTGTCCGGCATCGAGATCATCAGCGCGAACACGCTGGCCGACGCCGCGGCGCGCGCGGTCGAGGCGGCGGGAGGCGTGCCCGCATGAGCATCCTGGTCGACCGCACGACGCGCGTCCTCACGCAGGGCATGACCGGGCACACCGGCCTGTTCCACACGCGGCAGGCGCTGGAGTACGGCACGCGCATGGTGGCCGGCGTCACGCCCGGCAAGGGCGGCACCGCGGAGCTGGGCGTGCCCATCTTCGACACGGTGGCCGAGGCCGTGGCCCAGACGGGCGCGAACGCGTCGGTGATCTACGTGCCGCCGCCCTACGCCGCCGACGCCATCCTGGAATCGGCCGGCGCGGGCGTGCCGCTGGTCGTGTGCATCACCGAGGGCATCCCGGTGGTGGACATGCTGCGCGTCCGGCGCGCGCTGCTCGGCACGGGCACGCGCCTCGTCGGCCCCAACTGCCCGGGCGTCATCACGCCGGGCGAGTGCAAGATCGGCATCATGCCCGGCTACATCCACAAGCCCGGGCGCGTGGGGGTGCTGTCGCGCAGCGGCACGCTCACCTACGAGGCCGTCTGGCAGCTCACCAGCCTCGGGCTCGGGCAGAGCAGCTGCGTCGGCATCGGCGGCGACCCGGTGCACGGCACGAGCTTCATCGACGTGCTGCGCCTCTTCCAGGCCGACCCGGGCACGGACGCGGTGGTGATGATCGGCGAGATCGGCGGCAGCGCCGAGGAGGAGGCCGCGGCCTTCATCCGCGAGTCCATGGACAAGCCGGTCGTGGCGTTCATCGCCGGCACCACCGCGCCGCCGGGCAAGCGCATGGGCCACGCCGGCGCGATCATCTCGGGCGGCTCGGGCACGGCGGCGGAGAAGATCGCCGCGCTCAAGGCGGCCGGCGCGAGCCTGGCCGACACGCCCTCGGGCCTCGGCATCGCCATGGCGCGGGCCCTCGAGCAGCGCGGCCTGCTGGCCCGGGCGCGCGGCTGACGGCCTGCGCGCGCGTTTCGGCACCGGGACCGGTGGAGTTAGACTGACGGCCTTCCCGTGGAGGACCCCTACGTGGTCCCAGTGCAATACACGGCCGGCGCGCTCGGTGGCTGGGAGTGGCTGGTCATCCTGATCATCGTGCTGCTGCTCTTCGGCAACCGCATCCCCGGCCTGGCGCGCTCCCTCGGACGCGGAGTCAACGAGTTCAAGACGGGCCTGCGCGAGGGCGAGACCAAGCCGGACACGCCGGGCAAGGCGGACGAGCCGCCCGCTCGCCGCGAGCCGTGATCCCCGCGCGGGCTGCGCTCAGCGTCCTGGTGCTGGCCGGCGGTGAGGGCCGGAGGCTCGGGGGACGCAAGGACGGCCTGCCCTTCGGCGACGGCACGCTGCTGCAGCGCGCGCTGGACCTGGCAGCGAGCCTGTCCGACGACGTCGTGTGCGCGCCGGGCCGCTGGCCCGCGCCGGCCGGGCTCACCGCGGGCGTGCGGGTCGTGGCCGACGACGCGCGCGTGGAGGGGCCGCTGGCCGGCCTGCTGGCCGGCCTTGCCGCCACGCGCCACGATGCCTGCCTGCTGCTGCCGTGCGACATGCCCTTCGCGCGCGCCGACGTCGCGCGGCGCCTGCTCGCGCTGGCGACGGGCCCGACGCTGGTCGCCGCCCTGCACGGTCCGGGAGGCCGCGAGCCCTTCCACGCCGTCTGGCGCCGCGGCAGCCGGCCGGTGCTCGAGGCGCTTGCGGCCCGTGGCCAGCGCTCGCTGCAGGCCGCGCTCGACGCGCTGCAGGAGCGCGGCGCGCTGGCGCTGCTGCCGGAGGCGGAGCTCACCGACCTCGACGCCGAGCTCGCCTGCCTGATCAACGTGAACACGGCCGCGGACCTGGCCGCGGCGCGCGCGCGGGTCGCGAGGCGCGGCGCGTGAGCCTGGTCCAGGCCACCGACCTGTTCGCGCCGGTGGCCGACGGCATGGCCGCCACCGAGCGCTGGCTGGTGGAGATGTTCCACGACGAGCCGGAGTCCGTGCGCGCGCTGCTGGCCCACGTGAGCCGCTTCGGCGGCAAGCGCCTGCGGCCGGCGCTGGTGCACCTGTGCGGCCGCGCCACGGGACGCACCACGGACGAGCACGCCTTGCTGGGGGCCATCGTCGAGTCGCTGCACCTGGCCTCGCTGCTGCACGACGACGTCCTCGACGCCGCCGACACGCGCCGCCAGATGGCCACGCTGAACGCCCTGCATGGCAACGAGGTGCCCATCCTGCTGGGCGACCTCGTCTACGCGCGCGCCTTCGCGCTGTCGCTCACGCTGTCCACGCCGCACGCCTCGCGCGAGCTGGCCGAGACCAGCCAGGCCATCGTGCGCGGCGAGATCGACCAGAGCTTCTTCCGCTTCAGCGGCGACCTCGACGAGGCGCGCTACCTGCGCGTCATCCGCGACAAGACCGCCGCCCTCTACGCCGCCAGCTGCAGCCTGGGCGCGCGCTACGCCGGCGCCTCGGAGGCGCAGGTGCGCGCGCTGCGCGCCTTCGGCCTCGATCTCGGCACGGCCTTCCAGATCATCGACGACTGCCTCGACGTGGTGGGCGACGAGCACGTCGTGGGCAAGTCCCTGGGCACGGACCTGGAGACGGGCAAGATCACGCTGCCCATCATCCGCCTGGCCCGGCGCCTGGCGGGCGCCGACCTCGCGCGCCTCGACGAGATCCTGCGAGGCGAGACGGCCGGCAGCCGTCGCGACGCGCTGCGAGCGGCCTTCGACCTCGACGCCGCCGTGGCCGAGTGTCACGCCGAGGCCAACGCCCACATCGCGCGCTGCATGCAGGCCGTGGGCCAGATCCCCGACGGACCCGAACGGCACAGCCTCACGACGCTGTGCGAGTTCGTCCTCGCCCGCAGCCACTGATCCGAGCCGCCGTGAACGAGACCGCTCCGACAGTCCCGGTCGCCCCGGCTGCCGGTACGCGCGTCCGGCCCGCCGGCTACGTGACCTCGCTGCTGCTCATCCTGCCGGTGCTGGTGCTGAGCCAGATCGCGGGGGAGGTGGTGCTGGGCATGCGGCAGGCTCCGATGGCGCCGGGCGCGGGCACATGGGTGCTCGCGGGAATCGGCGCTTCGGCGGCGGTCGGGCTCGTCCTCGTCAATGCCCGCTGGCTTTGGGTCACTCTGGGCAGCTTGCGCTGCGCGCTTGCGCTCATCACGCTGGCAGCCGTCGCGTCCGTCCTCGGGACGCTGGTCGTGCAGCGCCTGCCCGACCAGACCGACGAGGACTACGCGCGCAGCTTCACCGACGCCACGGGAGCGCTCCTCTACAACGTGACGTACAGGGGCGGGGGCGTCGTGGTGCACCCCGAGCCGGACGTGCAGCAGTGGCTCAGCGATCAGGAGCAACTGTATGGCGCGACCAGGGCCCGGGAGATCGGCAAGGAGTGGCTGCGCGACGCGACCGCGCGGCTCAGGGGCCAGGAGATCCGCGACTGGACCTCCGCGCACGACGGCCTTCTGCGTGACATGCGGGCCACGGTCTCGTGGCTGCGGCTCCCGGAGACCTTCCATGTCGCCGTTTGGTTCAAGACCCTGCTGGCGCTGCTGTGCCTGTCGCTGGTCATCGCGGTCGTCCAGCGCTGGCGCGGCGCGTGACGCTAGCCGCAGCCTCGTGACGCGGGTTATCCTGTTGCTCGACCCTGAATGCGAGGGTCGCCAGGCGAGCCCGAGGATAGCCGCATGACCGACGCCCTCACCCTGAGCCAGCCCATGCAGGTGGTCTCCGCAGGCGCGGGCGTGCACGGCTCCTCCAACTAGCGGCCGGTCGAGCCACGGGGAGATCGATTGGCGTTCCGGCCGAACTGGTATGCGGACGGGTCGCGGCGCGGCCGCGGCTGGGGGCATCCGTCCACGTGGAGCGGCTTCCGCTGGATCTTCACCCTCAACGTCGTGGCCTACCTGCTGCAGCTGATGCTGCCGGCTATCGGCGCGTGGGGGCGGGGCTTCGAGGAGCTCCTGGCACTGCGCGCCTGGTGGCCGCCGGACGGCTCGGACCTGCTGGCGCAAGGCGCGCTGGCGCATGGCCCCTTCAACTGGTTCTTCCCGGTCCAGTGCGTCACGTACGCCTTCCTGCACAGCACCGCCGACTGGACGCACATCCTCTTCAACATGCTCTACCTCTGGTTCTTCGCGCCCGAGCTGGAGAACGAGCTGGGGCGGCGGGGCTTCCTGCGCCTGTACCTGGGTGGCGCCATCTTCGGCGGCCTGCTGCAGTGGGCCTGGTGGTTCGCCGACGGCAACCCGGGCGTGGTCATCGGTGCCTCGGGCGCGGTCTACACCGTGATGACCTTGTTCGCGCTCAAGTGGCCGCACCGGCAGATCCTGGTGTACCTGCTCTTCCCGCTGCCGATCTGGCTGCTGGTGGTCTTCAGGGTGGGGAGCGACGTGCTCTCCTTCCTGCACGGCTCGGCGGGCTCGGTGGCGGTCGTCGTGCACCTCGGCGGCGCGGCCTTCGGGCTGTTGTGGTTCAAGGCCGGCGGCGCGCTGACGCAGGTGATGGAGCGGCGCCGGCGCGAGAAGGCCATGCGCGAGTTCCAGGCCGAGAGCGGCGACCGGCGCGAGATGGACCGCATCCTCGCCAAGATCCAGGCCACGGGCCTCGGGTCGCTGGACGGCCGCGAGCGCTCCTTCCTGGAGCGGCGCTCGCGTCAGCTGCGCGAGCAGGGACGCTGACCGTCTTTCACCCCCCGGCCGGGGGCTGGTAAAAAGGACGCCGCGCGTGCCCGCGGGCCGCGACGGAACCCCGAGGACGGCACCGTGAACCGCATGACGAGCTGGTCGGCCGTGGCGCTCCTGGCGGCGGCGCTGCTGGCGCCGGTGCAGGACGAGAGCGACCCCGGCCACGGCCTGCCCGCCGACCTGCAGCCCTTCTGGACCAGGTACTGGGCCGCCAAGCAGGCCGACGACGAGACCGAGATGGCCAAGGCCGTGCGCGGCTTCCGCACGCAGGCCGAGGACTCGCTCGACATCTTCATCGACAACTTCTGCAACGCGCCGACGGACACCATGCCGGACGAGCTGCGCACCCTGGCCAACACGCTCGACGGCGTGCTGCACGGCTCGCGCTTCATCGAGCGCGTGCGCCTCGTGCTGAACATGGAGAAGGCCCAGCGGCAGACGCGCTTCGCCGCGCGGCAGCTGCTGGGCGAGGCCCGCCGCCGCTGCGACGAGGCGCGCGAGCAGAAGTCCGAGGACGCCTGGAACGTGGCCGGGCGCCTGTACCGCCGCATCGCGGACACCTTCGAGGGCATCAACGACCACGAGTCCGCCATCACGGCGCTGTGGGAGCTGCAGATCGTCGAGACCGAGCTCAACCACCCCATGGAGCGCGCCAAGGCCTGCGCGCGCATCCTCGAGCTCGCGGGCAAGCTGCCCTTCAACGAGGCGCGCGCCGCCGACGCCACCGATCAGCTCGAGGCGCTCAAGAAGATGGGCTACGACCCCGAGCACCCCGACGAGCTGACGCCGCCGCCCGCCAAGTCCGAGCCTGCCGGCGGCGGCGCTCCGGCGTCCGCGCCCACCGGCGCGCCGCTGCAGGGCAAGGGCCACGGCCTCGAGGCCTGGGCCGAGGGCTCCGCGGACGTGACCGTCAAGCTGGAGCTCGACAGCCCCAAGAAGGGCCTCGCGCCGGTGGTGCTGCCCAGCTTCTTCCCGCTCGACGACGAGTTCCTGTGGACCTACTCGTGGATCAAGGGCAACGGCCCGGCGCCCTTCGACACGCAGCGCAGCATCCGTCTCACGCCCGGGGGCAAGGCCTGGCAGTTGCTGCGCGACGGCCAGTCCTTCAGCATCGACGGCGACGGCGACGGCAAGGGCGACGTGAGCTTCACGCCCACGGGCAGCCCGCAGCGCATCGAGGTGCCGCTGCCCGACGGCCGGCACTGGCCGCTCATGGTGTCCGTGCCCGGCGACCGCGAGCAGACCTTCGGCATCGAGCTCAACTACGCGCCCGAGAAGGACGCCGCGCGCCTGCGCTTCAACATCGCCGGCGCCATGAAGGGCGACGTGCTGGGCGAGCCCTGGCTGATCTACGACAACAACCTCTCGGGCACCTACGGCGACACCGTGGACCAGTGGGGGGACGGCTTCACGCCCGACCAGCCCGACGACCGCACCTTCTTCCGCGACCCGGACGCGGTGCTCATCGGCAAGGCCAAGGTGGCCCAGCCGTGGTCGCCGGTCATGGCCCTGCAGGACGGCTTCTGGCGCGCCACCCTCAACCCCGAGGGCACCGATCTCACGCTGCGCAAGATGGACCTCGAGCTGGGCGCGGTGAAGCTCGACTGCGCGACGAAGGTGGCGCCCACGCACGTGCTCATCGAGGAGGTCAGTGGCGCCCTGCCCGGCGTGGTGCTCAACGTCGCGTCCGCCAAGCGCGGCGCCGCGGTGCCGGTGCCCACGGGCACGTGGCAGTTCGTCATGGGGCGCCTCGAGAGCGGCACCAAGACGGGCATGGACCAGGTGCGCATCTACCGCGGGCACGCCAAGCCCTTCGAGGTCAAGGCCGGCGAGACCTGCACGCTGCAGCTCGGCGCGCCCTACGTGCTGCGCATGAAGCCCGGGCCCGACGACATGAAGACCGAGGAGGGCGAGACGAGGATCCTGTTCAACTCGCTGCGCACCTTCGGTCGCGGCGGCGAGGAGTACGCGCTGCTGCACAACGAACCGCTGCAGCCGGAGGTCGAGATCATCGGCCCCGACGGCAAGAAGCTGGGCAAGCCCATCAAGACCATGCGCGCCGACATCTCGCTGTGGCAGAGCGACGGCGAGCGCAGCCTGTACTTCCCCGCGCCGCTGGTGGTGCCGGAGCTCAAGCCCGGCGCCTACACCTTCCGCCTCACGCAGAAGTCGCACCCGCTGCTGGGCGGGCCCTTCGGACCCGAGCTGGCCGAGACGGCGGCGCCGGCCAAGGACGGCGGCAAGCCCTGACATGCTGGACATCCGAACGATCCGCGACGACCCGGAGGCGGTGCGCGCCGGGGCGGCCAGGAAGCGCATCCCGCTGGACCTCGACCGCCTGCTGGCGCTGGACGACCGGCGCCGCGCCCTGATCCGGCAGGTCGAAGACGTCAAGGCCGAGCAGAAGCGGCGCGGCAAGGCCGTGGGCTCGCTGGCGCCCGAGGCACGCGGCGCCGAGGTGGCCGCGCTGGCGCAGCTCAAGGAGTCCATCGGCGCGGGCGAGGCCGAGCTGGCCGCCGTGATGGCCGAGTGGGAGGCGCTCATGCTGCGCGTCCCCAACATCCCCGCCTCCGAGGTGCCCGACGGCAAGGACGAGAGCGAGAACGTCGAGCTGCGCCGCGTGGGGGAGGTGCCCGACAAGGGCTTCCCGCTGCTGGACCACGTCGAGCTCGGGCGGCGCCTGCAGCTGCTGGACATCGAGCGCGGCGTGAAGGTGTCCGGCACGCGCTTCTACTTCCTGTGCGGCGACGGCGCGCTGCTGCACCGTGCCGTGCTGGCCTTCGCGCTCGACCACATGGTGCGCAAGGGCTTCGTGCCCATGGAGGTGCCGGTCCTGGTGCGCGACGCCGCGATGACCGGCACGGCCTACTTCCCCGGCGGCGAGGAGCAGGCCTACCGCCTCGAGCGCGACAAGCTCAATCTCGTGGGCACCGCCGAGGTGCCGCTGACCTCCTTCCGCGGGGGCGAGATCCTGCAGGCGTCCGAGCTGCCCCTGCGCCTCGTGGCGCAGAGCCACTGCTTCCGGCGCGAGGCCGGGGCGGCAGGCAAGGACACCAGGGGCCTGTACCGCATCCACCAGTTCCAGAAGGTGGAGCAGGTGGTCATCCTGCCCGCCGACGAGGAGGCCAGCCGCGCCGAGCACCAGGCCATCCTGCGCAACGCCGAAGAGGTGCTGGAGGCGCTCGAGCTGCCCTACCGGGTGGTCAATGTCTGCGGCGGCGACCTCGGCCAGCCGCAGGTGCAGAAGTTCGACATCGAGACCTGGATGCCCAGCCGCAACGGCTACGGCGAGACGCACAGCGCCAGCCGCTTCCACGACTTCCAGGCCCGCCGCCTCGACCTGCGCTACCGCGACGCGCAAGGCGAGCTGCGCTTCTGCCACACGCTGAACAACACCGTCATCGCCAGCCCGCGCATCCTGATCCCGATCCTCGAGCTGTACCAGCAGAAGGACGGCAGCGTGGTCGTGCCGGCTGCCCTGCGGCCGTGGATGGGCGGGCGCGAGGTGCTCGAGCCGAAGCTGCGCTGAGCGCGCGCGGCGGCGCTACTTGCCGCCGCCTCCGCCGCCGAGGAGCTGGTCGAGGAACTGCTGGATGTCGTCACCGCCCCCGCCGCCTCCCCCTCCGCCTCCTCCGCCGCCGTCCGGTCCACCCGGGCCACCCGGGCCGCCGGGGCCGCCCGGCTTGGGGCCGCCCGTGGCGGGGGTGGCGCCGCCGCCGTCTCCGCCGAGGTTGCTGCCGCCCGACGTGCCGCCCGCGGCCACGAAGGTGGGTGGCAGCGTGGTGTGCGCGCGCATGATGAGGTCGCTGTGGTCGACCAGCGGGACGACGCGCTTGTAGACCAGCGTGCGGCTGGCGGCGGCGGCGATGGCGCTCTTGCTGTCGTCGGCCAGGCTGCGGGGCACGGCCTCGAGGGCCAGCTCGATCTCCACCGCGGAAGGAAGGCGGTGCATCAGCGAGGCATCCCAGTCGTGCAGCTCCTCGTCCTGCGGATCCATCGTGTCCAGGTAGCGCAGCTGGAAGCGCACCACGCGGTCGTGCAGCAGCTCGTAGACGCCGTCCTTGAGCGGCTCCTCGTCCACGTGGAAGGACTGCCGGCGCCACAGCTCGAGCACGTCGGGGAGGTCGGGGTTGCGGCGCAGGCGGTAGCCGGTCTCGCACACGTCCGAGGAGACCTCGCGCTCGCCGACGCGGTGCGTGACGCTGCTGTCCACGTTGGTGAGGAAGGAGAGCGAGTCGGCCGGCTCGCCGTCGATGGTGCGCGACTCGCCGAGGAAGACCTTGTCGTCCTCGATGTCGAGCACCCAGGCGCGGCGCAGGTCGGACTCGATGAGGTCCAGGATCTGCGGCCCGAGGCGCGCCACGCGGCCCTGGATCTCGATCTCGTCGCGCGCCTTCAGCGTGACGTTGAGGGTGGTGTACAGCGCGATCATGACCAGCGACATGATGGACAGGGCGATGAGCACCTCGATCAGGGTGAAGGCGGCGAGGCGGCGGGGGCGGGTCACTTGGCGGCTCCGGGGGCGGCGGACGCGGCCGCGGCGGCGGCCATGGCGGCCTTGTCCTTCTCGGTGATGACGCGCGGCAGGAAGCCTTCCAGCAGCAGCTCCTCGCGCTCCTCGCCCTCGAGGGCCGGCCAGGTGATGCTGATCTTCACGCGGCGCACGCGGTGCTGCGTGTCGGCGGCGGCCACGTCGTCCGGGCCGGGCAGCGCGTCCTGCGGCACGCCCGTGGTGAACTGCGAGGTCGTGCTGAAGCTCGTGCTGGTGGAGAAGGCGTTCGCGTCGTCCTGCTCCTCGACCACGCGGCCGGTGGAGAGGTCGTAGTCCTCGACCGTGAGGGTGTAGCCGAAGGCCGGGTCCTCCTCGATGATGCCGGTCTCGTCCTTGGCCTTGTCCGGGTCGAGCATGCGCTCGCTCAGGATCTTGTCCCCGTAGGACAGGGCCCGCAGCATGTGGCCCGACTTGTAGGCCATGCGCGAGGACTGCTCGCGCACCTCGAGCAGCGGCAGGATGCACAGGCCGACGACGGCCACGCAGACCATGATCTCGAGCAGCGTGAAGCCGCGCTCGGAGGCCGGCGGGCGGTCAGCGGAAGTCGACATCCTGCAGCGGCGCCATGACGGCGTCGCCCTCCAGCACCTGGCTGCGGTTGGACAGGCCGCTCACCCGGACGGTGAACACCTCGGTGTCAGGATACTCCGGATTCTCCAGCACCACCTCGTGCGGGGTGATGCGCCCCAGGGCCGAGATCTCCATGGTCACGATGCCGTCGTCGCGCGGCACGTCGCCCGGCAGGCGCACGCGGCGGAAGGCGATGCCCGACTCGAGGTCGGTCTCGTCGATGACGGGCGTCTTGCCCGGGCCCTTGTTCTCGCCCTTCTCGTCGCGCTCGAAGGGGTAGTAGGCCTCGTAGCTGCCCTGGTCGAGGTCGTAGGCGAAGACCAGCGGCACCTGCTTGAGCTGCGCCTGGCTGCGCGCCAGCTCGATGGCGGCCGCCAGCTCGTCGGCGCTGCTGCGCAGGCGCGTCTTGGGCAGCAGCGAGTGGCTGCCGGTCACGGTCATGGACATCGCCAGGCCGATGATCGCGATGACGACCATCAGCTCGATGAGGGTGAAGCCTCTCGGAGCCCGTCGAAGAAGTGCTTCGAGTGCGGAAGGTGCGGAATTCGTGCCGGATCGAGGCGCCGGACCGAGGCGCATTGGAGATGCGCCGCAGGGCCGGCAACGAAGAGCCGGCGCGAAGGACGCGCCTTCCGCGCCGAATGACTTCTTCGACGGGCTCCTAGGGCTTGGAACCCGGGATGTCCGTCTTGGCACTGTGGATGTCTGCGTCATCGGCCTCGCCACCCTCCACGCCGTCGGCGCCGAGGGAGATGATGTCGTACTTGCTGCCGCTCAGCTTGACGAACTGCATGCGGTTGCCCCAGGCGTCGTTGAGCTCGTCCTCGCTGTCGACGTAGGGCTCGTTCATGTTCTTCTCGCTGGGCTCGAGCAGCGCCTCCAGCGAGTCGGGCATCTTGCTCTCCAGGTTGCGGTACTGCTGCAGGGGCAGCTTGAGGTTCTGCATCTTGCCGTGCGTCGTCGTCACCTTCGCGGAGCGCAGGTACTTGAAGAACTGCGGCGCCATCAGCGTCAGCAGCAGGCCGATGATGGCCACGACGACCATGATCTCGATGAGGGTAAAGCCGGAGGCCGCGCGGGCCGCGCTCTGGCGGTCCGCGCAGCGCGACAGCGCGCGGCGGTTGCGGGTGGGTGGCATGGGAGCGACTCCGTTCACAGGGACCCGAGCTGGAGCATCGGCAGGACGATGGAGAGGACGATGAAGGCGACGACGAGCGCCATGAGCAGGATGAGCAGCGGCTCGATGACGGCGGTGAGCTTCTCGGTGGCGATCTCGACCTCCAGGTCGTAGGCCTCCGCGAGGCGGTCGAGCACGGCCTCGAGCTCGCCGGTCTGCTCGCCCACGGCGATCATGTATCCCACGGCGGGCGGGAAGATGCCGCTCTTCTTGAGCGGCGAGCTGATGTCCGCGCCCTGCAGGATGGCGGCGTGCAGGTCGTCGAGCACGCCCTGCAGCACGGCGTTGCCCACGACCTCGCGCACGATCTTGATGGCCTCGAGCACCGGTACGCCGGTCTTGAGCAGCGTCGACAGCGTGATCGCGAAGCGCGAGATGGCCTGCTTCTTGAACAGGTCGCCGAAGACCGGCAGGCGCAGCAGGAAGCGATCCACGGCGTAGCGTCCGTGCTCGGTGCGCCGCAGCGCGCCCACGCCCATGTTCACGAGCACGACCGCCAGCACCAGCAGGTACCAGTACGAGCGCAGGAACTCGCTGCCGCTCTTGAGGATCTGCGTGGGCAGCGGCAGCTCCTGGCCGCGGCTCTCCACCAGCACGATGAGCTTGGGCACGACCTTGGCCATCAGGATCGAGACCACGATGACGCCCACGCCGACCATGATGATCGGGTACATGAGCGCGGCCAGCACCTTGTTGCGGGTCTTGGCCTGCTTGAGCAGGAAGGCCGCCAGGCGCTCGAGCACGACATCCGCGTTGCCGGCCGCCTCGCCCGACCGCACCATGCTCACGTACAGCGGCGGGAAGACGCCCGGGTGCTGCTCGATGGCCTCCGCGAAGGAGCTGCCCTGGTTGATCTTCTCGCGCACGTTGCGGAAGACGGCCTCGAGCTGGCGGGTCTCGATCTGCTCGACCAGCGCCTTGAGCGCGTCGTTGAGCGGGATGCCGGACTTGAGCAGCGTGGCCAGCTGGCGCGTGACCTGCGGCAGCTCCTTGGCCGTGGACTTGCGCTGGCGCCGGAGGGCCCAGGCCGACTTCTTCTTCTGCGTGAGGCTCTCGACCTCGGCGATGTCCGTGACCAGCAGCCCGTCGCGGCGCAGCTTGAGGCGCGCGTCGCGCGGGTTGTCGGCGTCGGCGATGCCCGTCTTGAGCTGCCCGGCCGTCGTGAAGGCCTTGTAGTTGTAGACGGGCACGGCCCGGACCTCAGTCGTCCTTCTGCGTGACGCGCAGGACTTCGTCGATGGTGGTGATGCCCGCGAGCACCTTGGCCAGGCCGTCCCTGCGCAGCGTACGCAGGGTGCCGCGCTCGATGGCCTCGCGCTTGATGATGCTCGAGCCGGAGCGCTCCATGACGCGCACGCGCACGGGCTCGTCGATGGGCAGCATCTCGTACAGCGCCGTCCGGTCGACGTAGCCGCTCTGGAAGCAGTAGTCGCAGCCCTTCCCCAGCGTGATCTTCTGGCCGGGGAACTGATCCAGCGACAGGCCCACGGACTCGATCTTCTTGCGCCCCTCGAGGTCCGGCTCCACGGCCGCCTTGCACTTGGGGCAGATGACGCGCACGAGGCGCTGGGCCACGCACAGCAGCACCGAGCTGGACACGAGGTAGGGCTCGACGCCGATGTCGAGCATGCGGGTGACGGCCGAGGCCGAGTCGTTGGTGTGCAGGGTGGAGAGCACGAGGTGGCCGGTGAGCGCGGCGCGGATGGCGATGTCCGCCGTCTCGCTGTCGCGCACCTCGCCGATCATCATGATGTCCGGATCCTGGCGCAGGAAGCTGCGCAGGCCCGCGGCGAAGGTGAGGCCCTTCTTGGTGTTCACCTGCACCTGGCTGATGCCGTGCAGGTTGTATTCCACCGGGTCCTCGATGGTGAGGATGTTCTTCTCCTGCGTGTTCAGCTCGGTGAGCGCCGCGTACAGCGTGGTGGTCTTGCCCGAGCCGGTGGGGCCCGTGACGAAGATCACGCCGTGCGTGTACTTCACGTACTTGCGCAGGATCTCCTCGTTCGGCTTGTCGAGGCCGATCTCCGAGAGCTTGTAGACGCGCGCGCTCTTGTCGAGCAGGCGCATGACGATGCGCTCGCCGTAGGTGGACGGGATGCTGCTGATGCGCACGTCCACGTCCGACTCGCCGAGGCGCAGCGTGGCGCGGCCGTCCTGCGGCAGGCGCCGCTCGGCGATGTCCATCTTGCCCATGACCTTGATGCGGCTGGTGATCGCGTCCTGGTACTTCTTGGGCGGCGACTCCATGTCGTACAGCACGCCGTCGATGCGGTAGCGCACCTGCAGGCGGTCCACGTAGGGCTGCACGTGCACGTCGCTGGCGCGCATCTTGAGCGCCTGGAACAGGATCATGTTGACCAGCTTGATCAGCGGCGCCTTGTTGCCGGTGTCGAGCAGGTCCTCGCCCTCGACGATCTCCGTGCCGTCGAGCGTGATGAGGTTGTCGTCGTCCTCGAGGTTGGAGATGGCCTCGTCCACCACGTCGGCCTTGGTCTTGTAGGCGCGGTTGATGAGCGAGGTGATCTCGGCCTTGGGCGCGAGGACGACGTCCACCTCCTTGCCCAGCATCGTGGCGAGGTCGTCGATGGGGTGCAGCTCGTAGGGCGCGCAGGTGGCCACCTGCACGGTGCCGTTGACCTCCTCGACGCCCACGAGGTTGAAGGAGCGCGCGAAGTGCACCGGCACGCGGTCCACGAAGAGCCGCGGCACGTCCACGTCGCGCAGGTCCTGCCGGTAGGGGAAGGCCAGGTGGCGCCCGAGCAGCTTGAGCATGGCCGCCTCGGTGAGGTAGCCCTTGTTCACCAGCAGGCGGTCGAGGCCCTGCCCGCTGTCCTGCGAGAGCGCGGCGCAGTCGCGCACGTCCTCGGCGGTCATCCCGCCGTCGGTCACCAGCATCTGTTCGAGCGCGCGGTCCATGGCGGTCCTCCGCCGGGGCTCAGTTCCCGGGCTTGTCCTCCTTGGGATAGCCGAAGACCTGGTCGAGGTCGGACTTGGGCTGCTCCGGCGGGGGCGGAGCAGGCGTGGGAGCCGGGGCGGCGCCGGGCGTGCGCTCGCCGGCCTGCGGCATGGCGGCCGAGGGCATCTCGAAGACCGCGTCCAGGCCCGGCCCGATGGCGCGCCTGTCGGCCGGGTCCACCGTGGCCATGCCGGCCGTCAGGTCGCTCACGTCACCGCCGAGGCGCTCCACGTCGCGCTTGCGCGCCTCGGACAGCTCGTCCAGCAGCGCGAAGTCCGTGTCGATGATGTGCGGCGTGATGAACACGTACAGGTAGCGCTCGCGCGACTGGTCGTTGGTGGAGCGGAACAGCCAGCCGATGAGCGGCAGGTCGCCCAGCCACGGCACCTTGGAGAGCGTGTCGCTGTCCACGTTGTTGACCAGGCCGCCCAGGATGGCGGTGTGGCCGTCGGGCAGGGTGACCGGCGTCTCCACCTCGCGGATGGTCTTGTCCGGCGGCGCGCCGGGCACGTTGGCCGGCGGGCTGGTGAAGTTGCTGACCTCGATCTTGACCTTGAGCCGCAGGTAGTTGCCGGCGGAGATGGAGGGCGAGATCGTCAGCGTGATGCCGGCCTCGATGGGCGTGAAGCCGGTGCTGGTGCTGGTCTGCGTGGTGGTCGAGGTCGCGTAGGTCGTCTGCTCGTTGGTCGAGATCGAGGCTTCCTGGTTGTCGTTGGTCATCAGGTACGGGCGCGACAGCACCCGGTTGCCGACGTCCGTCTGCAGCGCCTCGATGATGAGCGGGATGGGCACGTCGCCACCGCTGAAGATCGCGGTCGTGCCGCCCACGGGGGGAGTACTGAACTGCCCCAGGATGTCCACCTCGCCCGCGTCGTTGAGGCCCGTGGGCGTGCCGAAGTTGCTCACGAAGCCGCCGTCATTGGCGTCCACGAGGGCGATGCCCGCGGTCAGCGCGTCGGTGAGCTGCTTGCTGGTCTCGACGATGGCCGCCTCGATGAGCACCTGCGGCCGGCGCACGTCCATCTCGCGCAGGATGTTGACGATCTCGCGGAACTTGCGCTCGCTGGCCGTGATGATGACCGAGTTGCTGGCCGTGTCCGCCACGGCGCTGGCCGGCACCTCGAGGCCCTGGCCCTGCGCGCCCGCCGCGGCCGCGCCCGCCTTGGCCTGCTGGGCGTTGAGCCGCTCCTGGTCGAGGACGCGCGTGAGCACCTCCTCGACCTCCTTGGCATTCGTGTTCTTGAGCCGGTAGACGTGCACGTTGCCGCGCGGCTCGACCTCCACGTCGAGCACGTCCACCCACTCCTCGATGCGCGCCACCATGTCCTCGTCGCCGGTGATCAGCAGGCTGTTGCTGCGCGGCTCGGGGATGACCCGCGGCTCGATCTCGAAGATGGTCGCGCCCTGCTGCTGCGCCGCGCCCTGCACCTGGCCCGAGCGCAGGCCGCGCGCGGCGTTGAGCAGGTCCGTGATCACGTCCTGGATCTCGTCCACCGAGGCGTGCAGCAGCACGCGCTGGTGGATGATGGGCGTGGGCTTGTAGGGCGGCAGGTCGATGAGCTTGATGAGCTGCCAGGCGCCCCACACGTGCGTGCCGAAGCCGGTGATGACCAGCTGGTTGGCGTTCTCCACGTGCCGCACCTGCTCGATGGTGCTGTCGAACATGTTCTGCAGCGTCGTCAGCTGGTCGCGCGCGTTGACGTAGTGCAGCGGGATGCTCGTGGTGATGAGCGTCGCCGGGTCGTCCTCGTACTTGTCCAGCTCCTCCAGCGGCACCACCGGCGCCTGCGACTTGAGGATGCCCGTGCCGCCCGGCCGCCCGCCCTGCTGCATCTTCTGCACCGAGAGGAAGTTCGCGCCGTTCGGGCCGAACTCCACGATGAGGAAGTCGTAGGCCTTGAGCACCGCCTGGAAGTACTGGAAGAAGCGCACCTGCTTGATCTTCTGCGGGCCGATGATGCGGATGATCGTGTTGCTGACGTCGCCCGGGTCGTAGCGGATGGGGCGGTTGAGCAGCTTCTGCGCCAGGTTGATGAAGTCCTCGAGCTTCTCCCCGTTCTGCTCGTCGAACTGCATGATGTAGTCGTCGCCGAAGACGCTGATGTTCTGGGCGTGAGCGCGCGGCAGCAGCGGGCCCAGCAAGGCGGCGAGGACGAGCGCGGCGGCGAGGCGCATGGCGGGGTCCCGGGGGGCGGATTCCAGGCTGGGGCGACAGACCCGCCCCGGGCGCGATCATGGGGGCTTCGACGGGGGCCTTCAACGGTGTATTCCCCCGCGCCGCCGGGCCCGGATCGGCCCCTCGGCGCTTGCAAGGAGGCCCCTCGACCACTAACCTCGGCGGGTTCCGCCGCGCCCCCGCAGGTGCGAGCCTCGCAGCGAGGCGCGGCGCCCCCTCCTGGCGGAGCCAGACCCTTACCGTGAAGCTGTCCGAGGTCCTCGCCGAGCCGGCCGTCCTGCTGGACCTGGACGGCCGGGACAAGTGGCAGGCCATCGGAGAGCTCTCGGACTGCCTCGTGGCCACCGGGCAGGTCGCGCCCGAGCACCGCGACGCCGTGCACGGCGCCCTGGTCGCGCGCGAGAAGTCCATGTCCACGGGCATGGAGAACGGCATCGCCATCCCGCACACCTCGGTGCCGCAGCTCGAGCACGCCGCCGTGGCCCTGGGCATCTCGCGCACCGGCATCGACTTCCAGGCCATCGACGGCCGCCCGACGCACCTGGTCATCCTGCTGGTCAACCCGGCCAACCAGACCAAGGCCCACATCCGCACGCTGGCCGAGATCGCCCGCCTGCTCTCCAGCGGCGAGCTGCGCTCGGCCCTAGTGCGCAGCGAGACCGCGGCCCACGTCCTGTCCACCATCCGCGCCGCCGAAGCCGTGGCCACCTGAGTCCCTTCCGAACCCACTGACCCCAAACTCTTCCGAGAGGTCCTTCCGCTTGGTCATCCGAGTCCAGACGCGCGACAACGAACCCGTCGACAAGGCGCTGCGCCGCCTGCGCAAGCTCTGCAACAACGAGGGCCTCACCCGCACCACGAAGAGCAAGGCCTACTTCGAGAAGCCCTCGGAGCGCCGGCGCCGCGAGGCGCGCGAGCGCATCAAGGCCATCCGCATCGCCTGCCGCGCGAAGGAGACGGACACCGCCAAGCTCATGCAGCGCCGCCGCAAGGCGCGCAAGGCCGTCAAG
>DASUFI010000309.1:0-7243 GCA_036274635.1 Planctomycetota bacterium | reverse complement strand
CCTGGCGGTCGTGCTGGCGGCGGACGAGGTGCTGCGTGGCGAGGAGGCCTTCCTGCAGCTGCGCCTGCACGAGCCCGTCGTCAGCGCGCCGGGCGACCGCTACCTGCTGCGGCATGCCGCCAGCATGGCCGTGCTGGGCGGCGGCACCGTCCTGGCCGCCACCGACGGGCGCCTCAAGCGCTTCAAGGAGCGCGTGCTCGGCGAGGCCCGCCAGCGCCTCGCCGCCCAGGGTGACCCGGCGCGTCTCGCGCGCGTCGCCCTCGCCGCCGCGGGTCGCCGCGGCCTGACGCTGGCCGAGCTCGCGGTGGAGACCGGCCAGCCCGCGCCGTCGCTCAGGGAGCGCCTCGAGCCGCTGCTCGCGACCGGCGAGCTGCTGGCCTTGGGACCTCAGCGCCTGGTCGAGGCCTCCAGCCTCGAGGAGCTGGGCGACGAGCTGCACGACGAGCTGCGCGCCGAGCACAAGGCGCAGCCGCTGCTGGACTGGGCCGACCTCGCCGCGGTGCGCCGCCGCGTCCAGGCCGACGACGAGGTGCTGGCGGTCCTGGTCGCGCGCGACGCCCGCTTCGAGACCTCGCCCGGCGGCCGAGTGCGCCTGCGCGGCTGGCGCGCCCAGCTCACGGAGGCCCAGCGGCGCGCGCACGCCTCCGTGCTGGCCGCGCTGCGCGCCGGCGGCGCCAACCCGCCGCCCGTCACCGAGGCCCTCACCGGCCTGCCGGAGAAGGAGACGCGCGCGCTGCTGGCCATGCTGCGCGCCGCGGGCGAAGTGCAGCCGGTGGGCGAGCTGTGGTTCGCGTCCGAGGTGCTGCAGCGGCTGCGCGACGTGGTCACGGCCCATGGGCGCGCGCGCGGCGGCGCCATCGACATCCCCGCCCTGCGCGACCAGCTGGGGACCACGCGCAAGTACCTCATCCCGCTGCTCGAGCACTTCGACGCCACGGGCCTCACCGTGCGCCACGGCGAGCGGCGCACCCTCCGGCACGTCGAGGGCGCGCCGTGAGGCGCCTGACCGCGCTGCTGCTGGCCGCGGCCGCCGCCGCCTGCGGCCGCGAGCCGCCGCCGTCGCTGCTGCTGGTCAGCATCGACACGCTGCGCGCGGACGCCGTCTCGCCCGGGACGACGCCGCGCCTCGTGGAGCTGGCGGCCCGCGGCACGCGCTTCGAGCACGCCACGACCGTGACGCCGCTCACGCTGCCCGCGCACGCCTCGCTGCTCACGGGCCTGCGCCCGGCCCGCCACGGCCTCACCATCAACGGCGCCGGCGCGCCGCTGCCCGTGCCCACGCTGGCCCAGCAGCTCGCGGCGCGCGGCTACCGCACGGCGGCCTTCGTCAGCGCGCGCGTGCTCGACGCGCGGCTCGGCCTCGCGCCCGGCTTCGAGCGCTACGACGACGACCTGCTGGTCCCCGGCGGCCCGCCCGAGCCGACCGAGCGCCGCGGCGACCGCACCGTGGACGCCGCGCTGGCCTGGGACGGCTGGACACATCCGCCCTTCTTCGCCTGGGTGCACCTGTTCGATCCGCACGCACCCTACGCGGCGCCGGGCGGCGCGACGGGCACGGACCGCGCGGCCTACCTGGACGAGGTGCGCTTCGCGGACGCGCAGCTGGGCCGCCTGCTCGACGGCGTGGCCTCGCGCGCGCCGGGCGAGGTGCTGGTGGTGGTGGTCGCGGACCACGGCGAGGGCCTCGGCGAGCACGGCGAGGAGACGCACGGCCTGCTGCTGCACGAGGCCACGCTGCACGTGCCGCTCGTGCTCAGCTGGCTGCGCGGCGGCGCCGCCCGCCCGTTCGCGCGGGCCGGCGAGGTGCGCGAGGACGTCGTCTCGCTGCTGGACGTGGAGCCCACGCTGGCGGAGATGCTCGGCCTGCCCGCGCAGCCGGACCTCGACGGCACCTCGGTGGTCGAGCCACGCCCGGGCCGCGCCCTGCCGCTCGAGACCCGCGCGCCGTGGTTCTACTACGGCTTCTCGCCGCTGGTGGGCGTGCGGCGCGACGCGGCCAAGGTGGTGGGGGCGCCCGAGAGCCAGCCGCCCGGCTGGATGCGCTTCGACCTCTCCGCCGACCCGGGCGAGCTGCGCGGCGCGCCGGCCGAGGGTGACCCGCTGGTGGCGCTGGCCCGCTCGCCGCAGCCGCCGCGCGAGGCCGAGCCGCTGCTGGACGACGCGACGCTGCGCGCCCTGGGCTACACCGGCGCGCGCGCACCGGCCGCCTCGGACGGCCCGCGGCCCGATCCGCGCGAGCAGCTGGACCTGATCGTCGCGCTCGACCGCGCCAACACGGAGCTGGTCGCGGGCCGCCCGGACGCGGCCCTGCAGCTGCTCGACGCCGCGGCGCCGCCCGACGCAGCCATCTCCGAGCTGCTGCTGCTGCGCAGCCGTGCGCTGGGGGCCCTCGGGCGGCACGACGAAGCCGTCGCGGCGCTGCAGCGCGCCTGCGCGCTGCAGGGCTCGCCCGAGCTGCTGGTCGAGCTCGGCACAGCCATGCTGGCGCGCGCCGTCGCACGCGGCGGCAACGGCGCCGATGCGAGGGCCGCTCTGGACGCCGCGCTGGCCCTCGCGCCCGACGACCCGCACGCCCTCGCGCTGCGGGCCCTCGCGGACCTGCACGCCGGCGACGCGTCGGCGGCGCTGGCGCGCGTGACCGGGCCGCTGCGCCGCCGGCCGCGGGACGTGGAGCTGCTCACGGTGCAGCTGCGCGCGCTGCGCACCCTGTCGCGCGCCGCCGAGGCCGCCGCGGCCGCCGACGCCCTGCGCGCCGCGTGGCCCGACAGCCCCGACCTCCGCGAGTCGCTGCCGGGCCCCTAGTTCCCGCCGCCTGCGCTCGCCAGAAGCTGGCGCTGCTCGTCCATCAGGGTGCGCAGGTCGGCCATGGCCTTCTCGCCCAGCTTGCGGCCCTGCTCCGGGTTGTCGCGCAGCATGTGGTCGGCGGTGGCGAGGCGCTGGTCCAGGTCGGCGAGGCTGCCGGCCAGCGTCGAGCGGCGGTCGCCCCAGGCGGTGTCGGGTGCCGTCACCGCCTCGAGGGCGTCGCGCAGCTTGCGCGCCTCGGTCATCAGCGGCGCCGCGTCCCTGCGGAAGTCGACGAGGGCGTCCACGGTGCGGTGCAGCGTGACGGCCATGGCCAGCGTCTCGTCGATCTGGTCCACCAGCTCGCGCAGCAGCGGCAGGCGCTGGCGCGTGTCGATGGAGGGATCGGTGCGCACCTGGACGCGCCGGTCCTTGTGCTGGGCCAGCAGCATGACCACGCGGTCGTGCTGCTCGCGCAGCCCGAGCACGAGACCCTGCGCGCGCAGGGCCTGATAGTTGGGATCGAGCGCGGCCAGCTCGGACTCGACGGCCGAGAGCGCCGTCTGCGTCTCGTCGAGGCCGCGGTCCAGGTCGCTGTCGCCGGCGCGGCTGAGGGCCAGCCACAGCAGGACGCCCGCCAGGACGAGCACGGCGAGCAGGATGCGCGGGCCGCTCATCGCGCCTCCGCCGGGACGGCCTCCGCCGCCAGGATGCGCTCGCGCAGCGTGACGCCGGCGGGGACGCGCGCGCCCGGCAGCAGCAGGCAGCCGGAGAGCTGCGCGCCGCGGCCGACGTGGGCGCCGGGGCCGACCACCGTGCCGTCGAGCAGGCGCGCGTCGGCGGCCACGTCCGCGTCGGGGTGCACCAGCGACTCGCTCCCGTCGCGCCGGCCGCCCGCGGCCAGCAGGTCCGGGTCCACCGGCAGCTCGCCGCGCAGCGCCGCGCGCTGGGCGGCCAGCAGCGCGGCGGGCGTGCCCAGCTCGGCCCACGCGCCTGCGTGCACCCGGCCCGCGCAGATCGCGCCGGCGGCCAGCGCCTGAAGGTAGCCCTGGCGCACGAGGCAGCTCGGGCCCGCCGGCAGGCGCGCGAGGAAGCGCGGCTCGAGCACGTGCGCGCTGGCGTTCACGCAGGCGCGCGTGCCGGGACGGCGCAGGGCGCCCACGATGTCCGTGATGCGGCCCGCGTCGTCGATCTCGACGGCGCCGAAGGCCCGCACGTCGGCGCGCGGGGCGAGGGCCATGGTGGCCTCCGCGCCCGCCGCCTGGTGGCGCGCGAGCAGGGCGGCAAGGTCGAAGTCGGCCAGGATGTCGCCGGCCAGCACGAGCAGCGGCTCGTCCGCGATCCAGTCGCGCAGGTTGGCGAGGGCGCCACCCGTGCCGAGCAGGCGCGGCTCGACGCGCACGTGCAGCTCGAGCGCCGGCTCGGGCCGGGCGGCCGCGAAGGCGCGCAGCTGCGGGGCGAGATGCCAGGCGTTGAGGGCCACGCGCTGCACGCCCGCGCGCGCGAGGTGTCGCAGCACGTGCGCCAGCAGCGGCACGTTGAGCAGGGGCAGCAGCGGCTTGGGACAGTGGTCGGTGAGGGGCGCGAGCCGCCGGCCCTCGCCGGCGCACAGCACCAGCGCCTGCCGCGGCACACTCACGCGGCGCCCAGCGCCAGCGGCGCGAGCGCCGCGTCGAGGACGGGGAGCGCGGGCTGCACCTCGCGCAGCAGCCGGCGCGCCTGGCGTGCGGCGGGCGGGATCCAGCGGCGCCACGCGCCGCCCTTGCTGGCGTAGGTGCCGATGGCCTTGCACAGCCGCTGGACGGCGACGGCCGCGCGATCCGGCGGTGCGCCGGCGAGCCGGTCCCGCAGCGCGTCGGGCAGCCCGACGTACGGGTCGTAGGCCAGCGAGACGGCGTCGTAGGCGGCCGGCCCGGGCAGCGCATCCTGGTGGTCGATGACGCGCACGCGGCCGCCGTGCAGCATGAGGTTGCGGGCGTGGTAGTCGCGGTGGCACAGGACCACCGGCGAGGCGCCGCAGGCCTCCACGAGACGCGCGAGGTCGGCGGACAGACCCGCGCCGGGCGGGCCATCCAGCGCGAGGGCGGACGTGGCGAACATCTCGAGCTCACGTCGCAGCCGCTCGGCGTCCAGCGCCGGGCGGGGCGAGGTGTCCAGCGCGCGCAGCGCCGCCACGCGCGGCAGGATGGCGAGCGCCTCCTCGTATAACGGCTCGGCGGCCTGGCCGGCCTCCAGCGCGACGGCCAGCGAGACGTCGCCCAGGTCCTCCTGCAGGATCCAGCCGCGGCGCGCGTCGCTGTCGTACACGGCGGGGACGGGCACGCCGGCCTCTCCCAGCAGCCGCGTGCTGCGCTCGACGCGCTCCACCTCCGCCGGCAGCGTGCCGCGCGGGAAGAGCATCACCACGGCGCTCGCCAGGTCGTAGCGGTGCAGGCGCAGCAGGCGGGCGTAGCGGCGCGTGCTGGCCTCGACGGGCAGCCAATGGCTCTCGTCGCAGGCCAGCGGCTTGTCGTCGGCGGAGGGCGCGAGCTGCATCCGTGCCGAGACTAGCAGTCGCACCGGGCGGTTTCCCGCTCGCGCCGGGAGGACTATCATGACGGGATGCGATCCGCGCGCCCCCTGCTGCTGATCGTCGTCCTGGCCTGCCTGCTCCCCGCGGCCGCTTACGACGACACCGCCGAGACCATCGCCAACTTCAAGCGCTTCTACGCCAAGGCCGAGCTGCCGCGCGAGCGCTACGAGGCGGTGCTGGTGCTCAAGGGCATGAACTCGCTGGACGCTGCGCAGGCGCTGGCCCCGGCGCTCGAGGACTCGGACTTCGGCGTGCGCCGGGCGGCCATCGAGGTGCTGGGCGGCTACCACCGCGACGACGTGGCGCGCTGGCTCGTGGACGACGTGCTGGGCGATCACAAGAACTCGCGCAAGACGCTGCTGCGCGCGGCCGCGATCGAGGCGCTGGGCACGATGCAGCAGCCCTTCGCCTACGAGCCCTGCGCCGCGGCGCTGTCCGACAAGGACATGGGCATCAAGCTGGCGGCCATCACGTCCCTGGGCAACCTCAAGAACCCGGCCGCCTGCCCGGCGCTCAGCACCATGGTCTCCGACCCCGACGGCGCGCTGGCGCTGGCGGCGCTGGACGCGCTGGCGGCCATCGGCTCGGCCGAGGGCGCGCAGGCGGCGGTGGTGGCGGCGCTCGAGCACCCCGACTGGCGCGTGCGGGCGCGGGCCATCCAGGCCGTGGTCACGCTGCGCCTCAAGGCCGGCGTGCGCGGCCTCATCGACCGCGTCGAGAAGGAGGACGGCCGCCTGCGCGGCGATGCGCTCGTCGCGCTCAAGACCTGCACCACCTGGAACCTCGGCTCCGACCCCGCGGCCTGGCGCAAGTGGTGGGACGACAAGGAATCCACCTTCGTGATGCCCGACCCGGCCAAGGTCGCCGCCGCGCTGGAGAAGGCCAAGAGCGAGGGCCACACGCAGATGGCCGTGGCCAAGGCCGCCGGCGACAAGCAGTTCCTCACCATCACGACCGCGTCCGAGAGCATGCTCTTCGTCATCGACGTCTCGGGCAGCATGGACATCCCCTTCGGCGACGCCGAGCGCCTCAAGGTCACGGGCCGCACCTACCCCTCGCTGCAGCGCCTCGCCATCGTCAAGGAGGAGCTGGCCGCCACCATCGCCGACCTGCCCGAGACGACGTCCTTCAACATCTTCGCCTTCGCCACCGACGTGAGGCCCTGGAAGAAGGACCCCGTGCGCGCCAACATCCTGAACAAGGACGCCGCCACGGAGTGGGTGCGCAAGCTGCAGCCGCTGGGCCTGACCAAGGGCGGCACCACCTTCGAGGTGGCCACCGGCATGAAGGTGGAGAAGTCCCAGGACGGCGCCACCAACACCTACCTGGCCCTCATGGACGCCCTGGGCGAGAACGCCGAGGACTACGGCAAGCCGCGCTCCGAGGGCTTCGTGACTGACAAGCCCAAGAACACCTACGACACGGTCTTCTTCCTCACCGACGGCGAGCCCACCGTGGGCAAGACCGTGGACATGTACGAGATCCGCCGCGAGGTCCAGCGCGTGAACCAGTACCGCGGCGTCCAGATCCACGTGATCTACGTGGGCGAGTTCGGTGGCGAGGACTTCGAGAAGATGGCGCGCGAGAATCACGGCGTCTTCGTCAAGATCGGCGGCTAGGGCGCATCGGAAAGCGCGAGAAGCGTCTCGTGCCTCGCGCTGAGCGACCGGACGCACATGTCCGGTCGCTCAGAGGTCGGCCCGAAACGCTTCTCGCGCTTTCCGATGCTGTCCATCCACACGGATCGGTGGCCCGCGGTCGGTGATTATCGATCGCCGCGACCCGGTCGAGCGGCGCGGCCAGCAAGGACGGAGCTGCCGACGCGCGTTGTCGGCGAGCCCGGCACCGCTGGGACCGGTGGTCGCATCCAGCGATTCGTCCCGGCACCCC
>DASUFI010000308.1:0-13115 GCA_036274635.1 Planctomycetota bacterium | reverse complement strand
GGCGAAATGGTGCAAATGCGCTGCCGGGTTGTCCGTGCGCGGAGCCACGGCGGGACCGCGGCTGGCTGGCCTCAGCCGATTCCCGCGCGCACCAGCTCCCGAGCTTGCGACGCTCTGCACGCAGCGCGGATGGCGCGACGGCAGGCCCCTTCAGCAGCCGAACGCGATCGACAGCGGTGCGCCGCTCACGGTGTTGCTGGACGGGACGGCGACGCTCGAGACCAGGTGAGTCGGCGCGGCCCGGGCCGCGACGGCGACTCGGCCACGGCGCGTGGCCGCCGCGGCGGCGTTCTTGCAGCGAGGCGCAGGGACCGCCCGCAGATGCCCGCACAACTCTCCGGTCAGCCCGGTTGGGAAGGCTCCCAACCCCTCCTCCGGAGAGAGCCATGAACAAGATCGTCTCGGCCATCCTGCTCGTCGGCGGCCTCGCGCTCGCGGGCTTCGGCTACCGAGCCAGCGAATCGGTCGCGTCGGAGACCAAGGAAGCCTTCAGCGGCCTGCCGACGCAGACGGCCATGATCTTCATGATCGGCGGCGCAATCGTCGCGCTCGTCGGCCTCGTCGGCCTGCTGCGCAGGCCGCGCACGGCCTGAGTCGCGCCTTCAAGTCGCCCCGCCCGCGCGCCGACTGTAGGGGACCGCTGCCGGCCCCCGGGCTTGGCGTCCCGCGGGGAGATCCACATGGCCAAACCGTTTCCGGGCGTCACGCCCAAGGTGTCCCCCGAAGCGCTGGCCTTGGATCAGCACGCTTGGGCGCCGCGCGTCGTCGTCGCCGATGATGACCCCCGCTGCCGCGCCGCGCTGCAGCGCCAGCTGACGCACCTCGGTTTCCGGGTCGTGCCCGCGGAGAATGGCTACGCCGCGCTGCAGACCATCCGCCGGCACGGCGCGGACGCGCTGCTCACCGACCTGATCATGCCGCACATGGACGGCCCGGAGCTGTTGCTGCGTGTCAGCCTCGTGGCGCCCTGGGTGCGCTGCGTGGCCATGACGGGCGCCGCGCCGTCCGAGCCGCGCCTCATCTCGGCCCGCGAGCGCGGCGCGCTCGAGACGCTGCGCAAGCCCTTCTCGCTCGAGCAGCTCGAGACGGTTCTCTGGCGGGCGCTCCGCCGCCCCGGCTCCACCTGAGAACCGCGCGGGCCGGACAGGTTTGCCCCCGCCGGCCCGCGCGTCCCCCGGGACCGTTCGCTCACGGCTTGCTCGAGACCTGCTTCACGCCGGTCTTGCCGGCCGTGCCCTGCATTCCGTGCGAGCCGCCCGCGAAGACGTCCTTGTTCCCGATGCAACGCACGAGCCACTGCAGGTAGTCGGCGTCCTGCTCGTCGACGACGCCGTCCGCGGTGAGGTCGCCCTTCATGGGACCCTGCACGTCGACCACCCCGAACAGCTTGTGGATCTCGATGACGTCCATCTGCGTGAGCAGGGCGTCGTCGTTCATGTCGCCGAAGACCTCGCGCAGGTGGGCGCTCAGCGCCGTCAGCGAACAGGTCACCTCGGTGCAGGCGTACGGGCCGAAGTTGGCCTCGGCCAGGTCCGTCTGGCCGCCGGGCAGCCAGGCGATGAGCTGGGCGTTCAGTTCCAGGTCCGCGGCCGCCGTCATGGGCTGGATGACCGTGCCGCCGGCGATGTCGAAGGCCAGGATGCAGGCGGCCTCGGTCTCGGTGGGCACGACGACCACGACCTGCAGCGACATCACCGGGTCGCGCAGCATGAGCCACACGTCCGCGGGCGCATCGAGCAGGCCGAAGGCGTCGTCCTGGAAGGGCGTCTTCCAGTCGTGGCAGCCCCAGGAGACGCCCGAGGCCTCGATGGCGCCCGTCTCGGCGTCGTAGCTGCCGAGCAGCTCGAAGCGCATCGGGTCCGGCGTGTCGACGCCCGTGGGCAGCCGCGTGCGCAGCAGGATCCGCGCCGGGTCCTTGGGCGCGTCCGGGTCCGGCAGGATGTCGAAGGTCCACGGCACCGGATCCAGCGCGGTGAGCGGCTGGATGCCGTGGAAGTGGCTCTCCAGGACGTTGCCGTGCAGCTCGAGGCCCAGGGAGAGGTCGAAGGTGAGGCCCCGGATGTCCGGGACTTGCGCGGCGGCGGGCGCCGCACCGATCAGGATCGCCAGCAGGCACGTCCTCGTGAAGGTCGTACGCATGGCTTGCTCCAGCTCTCGCCGGTGTGTGCCGTCTGGGCGCCGGGCGAGGCCGCAGCGCTCGAGGACCTCAGCGGACGAGCCGTCCGCACCGAAGGGGCAGGGGGGCGCGCCACGCAGGCGCCACGCCTGCCGCGGCCCGCGGGCGCCCATGCGGTCGGCTGCAGCCCGCCCGCTACACTCGCGCGGATGTCGCGCCGCCGGCAAGATCCCGACGAAGGCAAGGACCTGCCCATCCCGTACCGCCGGCTCGCGGAGCTGGCGCGGCCCGAGCGCCGGCTCATCGGGTGGGGCACGCTGGCGCTGCTGATCGGCGGCGGCGCGGGCCTCGTGTACCCCAAGGCCTTCGGCTGGATCGTCGACGACGCGAGCAAGGGCGACGCCACCGTCATCCAGCGCGACGTGCTCGTCATGCTGGGCGTCATCGCGGTGCAGTCGCTGGGCATCGGCCTGCGCATGCACCTCTTCACGATCGCGGGCGAGCGCATCGTCGCCCGGCTGCGCCGCCGGCTCTACGCGCACGTCCTGTCGCAGGAAATCGCCTTCTTCGATGGCCGCCGCACGGGCGAGCTCATGAGCCGGCTGGCCAGCGACACGACGGTGATGCAGACGACGGTCACGATCAACGCCAGCATGGCGCTGCGCAACATCGTGCTGCTGACCGGCTCCGTGATCATGATGTTCCTCATCTCGGTCAAGCTCGCGGGGCTGATGATCGGGGTGGTGCCGCTCATCGCCATCTCGGCCATCTTCATCGCCAAGCGCCTGCAGAAGCTGTCGCGCGCCTCGCAGGACGCGCTGGCCGACAGCGGGGCGCTGGCCGAGGAGTCGCTGTCGTCGATGCGCACCGTGCGCGCCTTCGGGCGCGAGCGCAGCGAAGCCGGGCGCTACGGCGAGGCCGTGGACCGCAGCTTCACGCTGGCCCGCCGCCGCTCGGCGCGGCTGTCCACCTTCGTGGCCGTCTCGTACTTCGCCTCCTTCGCCGTCGTGGCCGTGGGCCTGTGGCTGGGCTTCCGCCTCAAGGAGGCCGGCGAGATCAGCGGCGGCGACCTGCTCTCCTTCGTGCTCTACGGCGCCACGGCCGGCTTCGGCATCTCGGGCCTGGGCGAGATCTGGGGCGAGCTGATGAAGGTGCGCGGCGCGGGTCAGCGCGTCTTCGAGCTGCTCGACCGCAGCCCCGCCATGCCGCTGGGCACCGCGGCGCCGGAGGGCAGCGCGGCGCCCGCCGGCGTCCAGCCGCTGGACGTGCGCGGCGGCGTCGAGCTGCGCGACGTCACCTTCCGCTATCCCAGCCGCCCGGACGTGGCCGCGCTGGAGGACGTGTCGCTCGTCATCCGCCCGGGCGAGATCGTGGCCCTGGTCGGGCCCTCGGGCGCCGGCAAGTCCACGATCGCCGCGCTGCTGCCGCGCTTCTACGACCCCGACGTCGGCGCCGTGCTGCTCGACGGCATGGACCTGCGGCGCCTCGACCCCGGCTGGCTGCGCGGCCGCCTGGGCATGGTGGCCCAGGAGCCGGTGCTCTTCGGCACCAGCATCGCCGAGAACATCCGCTACGGTCGGACCGACGCGACGGACGCGCAGGTCGAGGCCGCCGCGCGCGCCGCCCACGCGCACGAGTTCGTGGAGCGCCTGCCCGAGCGCTACGCCACGCTGGTGGGCGAGCGCGGCGTGCAGCTCTCGGGCGGCCAGAAGCAGCGCGTGGCGATCGCGCGCGCCATCCTCAAGGACCCGGCCGTGCTCATCCTCGACGAGGCCACCTCGGCCCTCGACGCCGAGAGCGAGGCCCTCGTGCGCGAGGCGCTGGCCGTGCTCCAGCGCGGGCGCACCTGCCTGGTCATCGCGCACCGGCTCTCCACCGTGCGCGATGCGGACCGCGTGGTGGTGCTCGATCGCGGGCGGATCGTGCAGCAGGGGCGGCACGCGGAGCTGGTCGCGGACGAGAGCGGGCTGTACGCGCAGCTGGTGCAGAGGCAGCTGGCGGCAGTCTGAGCGGGAGGGCGTCGCGGCGCGATCCGTTCGAGCCCACCAACTTGCGCGTGGCGACGCGGCGGCTCGCTCGTCGCTGCGCCGGACGACGTGGGGCGCGCAGAGGCGACTGCGGCGCTCCTGTCTTTTCCGGCACGTTAAAAAAATGACTCGCAGCATCTGCTCCGAGTCGTTTTTTTAACGTGCCGGAGATCGCTCTACGCGCCCGGGTCCGCTGCAGCCGCCCAGCGACCGCCCGCCGCGAACCGGATCAGTCGGCGACTCGGCTAGCGAGATCGGGCGCCTCGAGCTCGATCGGCCAGTGGCCGGGCGTGAGCGCTCCGATGCTGAACCGGCCCTGTGCGTCAGCCGACGGCACGCGCCAATGGCCCGCTGCCATCTCCACGTCCGAGACGGTCCTTCCCGATCTCATGCAGTCGGAAAAACCATCAGCGCGTGTCGGCGTTGCTCCAGCCCATGGCACCCGCGCTGACCAGGTCGTCGAACCAGTGCGCCAGCACGTCCGCCGGCACCTTGCGGCCGAACTCAGCCTCGAGCTCGAGCGCGATGGAGGCCACGGGCATCCGACCGTCGACGAAGTTCGCGGCCTCGAAGCGCACGTCGCCGTCGAGAGCGGCGCCGTGGTCCGCATACCAGGCAGCGCGCTCCTTGGGCAGCTTGCTCTCGGGCAGGCCGAAGTCGAGCGGGCCGCGCGTCGTGCGCACCGGCACGCGCCGCGTGGCGTCGTCGACGGCGAGCTGCGGCGGCTCGAGGAGGCGCGCGTCCGCCGGCGCGACGGGCGGCGGATACTCCGGGACGGGGACACCGGGCACGAGGTCGCCGACCGCACCGCGCGACTCCTGCCACAGGGTTCCCGCGCGCCAGAGGAAGCCCGGCCGCGTGTGCGCGATGCGCTGCAGCACGGCGGCGCCGTCGGCCTCAGCCAGCGCGAGCAGGTCGGCGGCCAGCTGCTCGTCCGGGTTCGCGAGCCTCCACGCCGCGCCGGTGGCGATGAGCTCGCAGCGCTCCAGCTCCACCGGGTCCACCTTGTCGGGCGTGTCCTCGCTGGTGTGGTGCGTGTAGTCGGGCGAGTGGCTGAACATGACCGCCGGGATCTTGCGGTCGATGAGCATCATGTGGTCGCTGCCGCCGGAGTAGGGCGTGAGCGCCCAGTTCAGCGTGCTCGGGCTGCCGCGCGGCGTGCGCACGTCGAGGGCCGCGACCATCTGCGCCATCGCGCCCACGAGGTCGTCCACCGGCGAGGGCAAGCTGTCGGGCGTGCGCGTGATCTGCAGCTGGCTGTGCAGCAGCTCGAGGTTCTCGCCCACCATGTCCATGTTGAGGCCCGCGAGCACCGTGCCGCCGAGGCCCGGGCCGGTGAACTCCGGGTGGGCGTCGATGTAGGCCTGCGTGCCGTTCCACTCGGGCACCCACAGGAAGCGCAGCGTGCGGGCCGGGCGCGGCAGGCGCCCGGAGTCGATGAGGCGCTTCAGCGTGCAGGCAATGTCCAGCACCGCGCCGCTGCCCGAGGCGTTGTCGTTGGCCGACTCCTTGGGATGGTCGAGGTGCGCGCTGAAGACGATTTCCTCGCCCGGCCGCGCGGCGCCGGGGATCGTGGCGCACACCACGTCCATCCAGTAGGGCTCGAGGCCGCGGCCCTTCACGACGCCGTGCAGCGTGACCTCCTTGCCGGCCAGCAGCAGGTCGCGCAGGCGTGCGCCCTGGCGGCGGGTGAGGTTGAAGCCGAAGGTCGTGCGCTCCAGCTCCGCGGTGCGCGGCCACATGCCGGTGTACTGCAGCATGTCAGGGTGATCCGCGGCGCGGCCGTCGTCGAGGAAGCAGACCACCGCCGCGGCGCCGTGGCTCAGCACCGCCAGACGGTGCACCGCGCCGCCGTAGCCCGTGGCCAGCACGAACTTGCCCGCCACGTCCTTGCCCGCGTAATCCTCCTCGTGCTCGCCGCGGCCGACCCACACCAGCGGCGCGGTCACGTCGCCGGGGTTGCTGTAGGTGATCACGGACATCGCGATCTCGGGGTAGCCCACGATGCGCTCGCCGCCGGGAACGTCGGCGGGGGACAGCAGGCGCAGCTCGGCCTCGTCGATGTCCCAGCCGCTGGGCGACTGCCAGGTGCCGTAGACGGCGTGCCCGTCGCTGGGATAGGACTCGATCCAGGCGGCGGCCGGGTCGCTGGCGCGCGCGCCGCCGGCGCGGCGGGATCCGGCGTCGGGTGCCAGCGCGGCCGCGGCGGTGTCGCCGTCGAAGTCGCCCGCGGCCGCGAAGTCCGGCGGCGTGCCGGGCAAGGCCGGCACGGCGTAGCCGGCGTCGCGCAGCTGGCCGATCACGTAGCGCGCCGCCTCGCGGTAGCCGCGCGAGCCCTGGATGCGGTGGTTGCGCGTGATCGCGATCACGTGCTCCTTGGCCAGCTCGCCCGAGAGCGCCTCGTGGAAGAGGTCGCGCAGCGCGGGGTCGAGGGGCGTCGGGGGCGGGCCCATGAGTCCTTGGGCCGCCGCACGGGCGGCCAGGAGGAGCACCATGGCCATCGAGCGGTGGGTCATTGGGCGACTCCCCGGGGACTGCGGCCGAGGAAGCTACCAGACGCCGACCGCCCGGACCGAGCCGGGATGGCGATACCGTCATGCGGCCGCGGGCGCAGGGGCTTCAGCATGAACGCGCCGGCCGCTCAGGACTTTCCCCGGACATGACCGTCGTCGCCGACCCCCGATCCCGCCCCCGGCGGGCCTCGCTCTACTGCCCCATCCTGCTGGGCAGCTACGCGGTCATGCTGCTCAACATGGCCCGCAACATGGGCCAGGTGCCCGTGGGCGGGGCGCTGGCGCTGGCCTGGATCGTGGCCGCCTGGCTGGCCTGGTCCGCGATCCTCGTGCTGGTGGTCCTGCTGCCCGTGGCTCTGCTGGACGGGGTGCTGCGCAGGGGCCTCGTGGCCAGGCTGCTCGGCCCCTGGTCGGGACGCATGCGCCTGGGGCTGCTGGTGCTGCTGGCCCTGGCCCTGGCGACGCTCCAGGTCTTCATCTTCGTCGACGCGCAGGTGTTCCACATCTTCGGCTTCCACTTCAACGGCTTCGTGTGGAACCTGCTCACCGTGCCCGGCGGCATCGAGTCGATGGGCGCGGGGCCGTGGACCGTCGTGGGCTTCGTGGTCGTCACGCTCCTGGCCCTGGCCGTGGAGGGAGGCATCGTCGTCTATGCGCTGCGCCGCGCGCAGCGGGTGACGCCCGGCGCACGGTCGGGGTCGTGGAAGGTGGTGGCCGGCGTCGCGCTGGTCCTGCTCCTGGCCTTCGAGCGCATGACGCTGGGTCTGGCCGACGCGGCCAACCAGCGGCCCGTGCTGGCGGCGGCGGGGGCCTTCCCGCTCATGCCGGCCGTGCGCATGCACGCCTTCGCCCGGTCCATCGGCATCGACGCGCGGCCCGAGGGCCCCGACCACCTGAAGGTGGACGCGCTGCGCGTGCGCTACCCGCTGGCGCCGGTGGCGCGCGACCCCGCCGCGCCGCGCCCGGACATCGTCTGGCTCGTGTCCGAATCCTGGCGCGCGGACATGCTCGACCCCGCCATCATGCCGGCCACCTGCGCCTTCGCCGCGCAGGCGCTGGACTTCCGGCACCACTTCAGCGGCGGCAACGGCACCCGCATGGGCATGTTCAGCATGTTCTACGGGCTGTACGGCAGCTACTGGTTCCCGTTTCTGGCGGAGAACCGCGCGCCGGTGCTGCTGGACGTGCTGCGCGAGGGCGGCTGGGACATCGAGGCCTTCACCAGCGCGCGCTTCAGCTTCCCCGAGATGGACGAGACGGTCTTCGCCGGCGTGCCGCCCGAGCGCCTGCACGAGGGCAACCCCGACCTGCAGGGCTGGGAGAACGACCGCCTCAACGTCGACAAGCTGCTGGCCGCCATCGACGCCCACCCGCCGGGCCAGCCCTTCTTCGAGTTCATGTTCTTCGAGTCGCCGCACGCGCGCTACTTCTTCCCGCCCGAGTCGGTCATCGCCGAGCCGTACCTGGAGGAGCTCAACTACGCCACCCTGGACCTCGAGCGCGACATGCCGCTCATCAAGAACCGCTACATCAACGCCTGCCACCATCTGGACAGCCAGTTCGCGCGCGTCCTCGACCACCTGCGCGAGACGGGGCGGCTGGAGCACACCATCGTCGTGATGACCGGCGACCACGGCGAGGAGTTCATGGAAACCGGCCGCTGGGGGCACCACTCGGACTTCTGCGACGCGCAGACGCGCACGCCGCTGCTGCTGTGGATCCCGGGCCAGGCGCCGCGGCAGGTGACCGACCGCACCAGCCACCTCGACATCGTGCCCACGCTGCTGAAGCTGCTGGGCGTGACGAGCTCGCCCGGCGACTACTCGCTGGGCCGCGACCTGCTCGCGCCCGGCGCCCGCAGCGACTGCGTCGTGGCGGACTGGGACCACCTCGCGCTCTTCGACGACGAGTACAAGGCCGTGTTCCCCACGGGCCAGTCCATCGAGCGGCTGCGCCTCACGGACGCGGCCGACCAGCCCGTGGGCGACGAGGCGGCCTTCTGGGCCGGGCACCGCGGGCGCGTCACGCAGTTCATGGACGAGATCGCGCGCTTCAGCCGCTGAGGACGGGTGTGCAGGGATCAGTCACGGTGCGGAGCCTGGCGCGGGGCCGCGGCTGCCGGCGCGGGCCCTGTCGATCCCGCGTCCCGCTCCCGGTCCGGCGCGCGGCGGAAGAAGAGCTCGTAGTACCGGCCTTCGCCCAGGACGCGGGCCGTCTCCCAGACGGCGAACAGCGGCACGAGCGCCACGCACCCGCCGCCCCGGGAGAACGTCGGGCGCGTGCGCCGCGCATCAGCCCGTGGCGCGCGCCTCCGCGCGGCCCGCGCGCAGCGCGTGCACCATGGTGGCCCCGAGGATGAGCGCGCCGCCGGCCAGCGCCCCGCCGCTCGGCTCCTCGCCTTGCGTGATCCACGTCCACAGCGGATTGAGCGCCGGCTCGACGAGCAGCAGCAGCGACGCCTGCAGCGCCGGCACGTGCGGCACCGCCGCGCACAGCAGCGCGTAGGCGAGGCCAATCTGGAACACGCCGAGGAACACGAGCACGCCGAGGTCCGTGCCGCTCACGCGCGCGACCGGCAGCGCGAAGGGCGCCGCCAGCAGGCAGGCCAGCGCGTTGCCCTGCAGCACCGCCGGCATCGGTCCCGAGCCGTGCGCCGCGAGCCAGCGCAGGCCCGCCAGCAGCAGCGCGAAGGTGATGCTCGACGCCAGCGCGAGGATGTTGCCGTGCAGCGGGTCGGGCGCCGAGGCCTGCTGCCGCTCGTGGCCCGCCAGCACCAGCCCGAGCCCGACGGCCACGACGCCCAGCAGCACCAGCTCGCGCGCCCGCACCGGCTCCTTGAGCAGCAGCGGCGAGAGCAGCAGCAGCCACAGCGGCGCGGTGCTCTGCAGGAAGATGGCATTGGCCGCGGTGGTGAGCTTGGTGGCCGACACGAACAGGATCACCGTGGCGGCGTAGGCCACGCTCACCAGCAGCGTGGCGCGCGTGGGCCGACGCCGGGCGGCGGGCACGCAGGCCGCCAGCGCGAGCGTCGCGATGCCCGAGCGGAAGCAGGCCACCTGCCAGCTCCCGAGGGTGCAGGCCTTGATGGCCGCGCCGCCGGTGGAGAAGAGCACCGCCGTCAGCAGCACGAGCAGGCGGGCGCGACGCGGCAGCATCCCGCGCGAGCGTGACCGCCGCGCGCCCCGGCTTCAAGCGGCGGCCTGCATGGCCCCTCCGCCGCGCCGCGCGGTAGGCTGCGGCCCCCTCGAGGATCGCCCGCATGCGTTACCGCCCGCTCGGCCCGACCGGTTGCCAGGTGTCCACCCTCGCGCTCGGCAGCTGGCTCACGCTGGGCAGCTCGGTGGACCAGGCCACCACCAGCGCGCTGGTCAAGGAGGCGCTGGCGGGCGGCGTGAACTTCCTCGACACCGCGGACATCTACGCGCGCGGCGAGGCCGAGCTGGCACTCGGCCGCGCCATCGCCGGCGTGCGCCGCCAGGACCTCGTGCTCGCGACCAAGGTCTTCTGGCCGATGAGCGACAACGTCAACGACAAGGGCCTCTCGCGCAAGCACGTCATGGAGTCCTGCGCCAACAGCCTGCGGCGCCTCGGCACCGACTACATCGACCTGTACCAGTGCCACCGGCCCGACCCCGACACGCCGGTGGAGGAGACGGTGCGCGCGATGGAGGACCTCGTGCGCCAGGGCAAGGTGCTCTACTGGGGCGTCTCGGTGTGGAGCGCGGCGCAGATCCAGGCGGCCTGCGCGGCCGCGGACCGCAGCGGCGGCTACCGCCCGATCACCAACCAGCCCGAGTACAGCTTCCTGCAGCGCAGCATCGAGGCCGAGGTCATGCCCGCCTGCGCGGCGCTGGGCCTCACGCAGATCGTATGGAGCCCGCTGGCGCAGGGCCTGCTCACGGGCAAGTACGCCGCGGGCCGCGCGCCCGCCGGCAGTCGCGGCGCCGACGAGCAGCGCAACAAGTTCATCAAGCCCATGATCACGCCGGCGAACCTCGCGCGCGTGGCGCACGTGGCGGCGGTCGCGGCGGACCTCGGCCTCACACCGGCGCAGGTGGCGCTGGCCTGGGTGCTGCGCACGCGCCAGGTGTCGTCGGCCATCGTGGGGGCCACCCGCGTCGAGCAGCTGCGCGAGAACCTGAAGGCGGCCGACGTGGACCTCTCGCCCGAGACGCTGGCCCGGCTGGACGAGGCCCCCGCGGACTGACGGCGGGCACCTCGGCCGGCCGCGCAAAGGTCCGGCCCGCCCGACGGCCGAAGAGGGGTGCCCGGCGGCTGCCTGCCGCCCGCCCCGGAGCCCGCATGCCCGCCGCGCGTCACTTCTCGCTGGTCGGCAGCGCCAGCCTGCTCACCGCGCGCGAGTTCGCGTCGGCGGCGGGCCAGGTGCTGCGCTTCTGGCGCGTGCCCGAGCCGCGCGTGAGCGTGCTCGAGCTGGCCGTGGCCGAGATGGCCAGCAACGCCTTCCGCCACAGCTACCGCGGCCGAGAGGGCGGCGACCTGCACCTGCGCCTCGACTGGGACGAGGTCGGCCTGCGCATCGCGCTCACGGACCGCGGCCTGCCCTTCGATCCGCAGCGGGTGCCCGCGCCCCCCGAGCCCGATCCCGGCGAGCCGTCGACGTGGCCCGAGGGCGGCATGGGCCTGGCCCTGATCCGCTCGGCCGGCTGCGTCTCGTACCGCAGCGACGCCGAGGGCAACGAGTTGAGTCTGGTCGTCGAGGAGCCGCTCGCATGAGCGCCGCCCCGATCGTCGCGGCCATCGGCGCGCCCAGCATCCTGGTCGTCGACGACGCCGCCGACAACCGCCGGCTCATCGAGGGCATCCTGCGCCTGGAGGGCTACGCGCTGTCCTTCGCGCACGACGGCGAGCAGGCGCTGGCCGTCGCCGAGGAGAACCCGCCCGACCTGGTGCTGCTGGACGTGATCATGCCCGGCCTGGACGGCTTCGAGACCTGCCGCCGCCTCAAGGAGCGCGCCGCCACGGCCGAGGTGCCGGTCATCTTCCTCACCGGCCTCGACGACTCCGCCGACAAGGTGCGCGGGCTGCGCCTCGGCGCGGTGGACTGGGTGGCCAAGCCCTTCAACCCGGCCGAGGTGCGCGCGCGCGTCAGCAACCAGGTGCGCCTGCGGCAGCTGCAGCGCTCGCTGCGCCAGGCCAACGCCGAGCTGCAGGCGCGCCAGGACCTGCTGCAGCAGGACCTGCTCGCGGCCGCCGACATCCAGCGCGCGCTGCTGCCGCGCTCGGCGCCGGTCAGCGCCGCCTTCGAGCTGGCTTGGCGCTTCGTGCCCTGCGAGGCGGTGGGCGGGGACATCTTCCACGTGCTGCCGCTGGGCCAGGAGCGCTACGCCTTCTGGCTGCTGGACGTGGCCGGCCACGGCGTGCCGGCGGCGATGGTCACCGTCTCGGTGGCGCAGGCGCTGTCGGCGCACGCGGGCCTCGTGCTCGCGCCCGACGGCGAGCCCGCCGCGCCGGCCGACGTCCTGCGGCGCCTCGACCGCGAGTTCCCCTACGAGCGCTTCGGGCGCCACGTCACCGTCGCCTACGCGCTGCTCGACGCGCGCACCGGCGAGCTCCGCACCAGCCTCGCCGCCCACCCCGCGCCGCTGCTCGCGCGCGCCGACGGCACGGTCGAGCGCCTGCCCGCCGGCGGCACGGTCATCGGCCTGTCCGGCGTGCTGCCCTTCGAGGAGCAGCGCGTCTGGCTGCGCGCGGGCGACCGCCTGCTGCTGCACACCGACGGCCTGCTCGAGCTGGAGGGTCTCGACGGGGGCTTCTTCGGCGAGGAGCGCCTGGCCCGTTGCCTCTCCGAGCGCCGCGAACAGCCGCTGCAGGCCGCCTGCGACGCGCTGCTCGCCGAGCTCGCCGCTTTCGCCGGTGGCCAGCCGCCGCGCGACGACATGACCTTCCTCGCCCTGCACGTCCACGGTCCGCCCGCCGGCGGCCCCCCGGAACCGTCCCCATGAACCTCGACATCCAGCGCCTCGACGACACCTGCACCGTCACCCTGCTCGAGCAGCGCCTCGACGCGCTCTCCTCGGCGGCCTTCCGCCAGCGCCTCATGGAGTGCGTCGAGGCTGGCTGCCGGCGCCTCGTCCTGGACCTCTCGTGCACGACCTTCGTGGACAGCAGCGGCCTCGGCGTGCTGGTGGCCACGCTGCGCCGCCTGCCGGGGCCGGGCAGCCTGGTGCTGCGCGGCGTCACGCCGCCGGTGGAGCGCACGCTGCGGCTGGCGCGGCTGGATCGCATCCTGGTGGTGGAAGGCGCCGGCGACCCGCCGGTGGCGCCACCGTAGGACGGCGTGCGGCGGGGCATCGGGACGCCCCAGGACGCGCGCAGCCGCCGCGTGCGTCGCCAGAACGCGACGCGATCGGACGGGGACGGCTTCGGCGGTGGTGGCCATCGCACAGCCAGCGTCGTCGTGGTCACATTGAAGAAATCTGTCGGAGTCGTTGCTCCGAC
>DASUFI010000307.1:0-2147 GCA_036274635.1 Planctomycetota bacterium | reverse complement strand
GCTACGCCTTCATGGAGTTCGCACGGCGCCACGAGGTCTATGCGCCCGCGCGCCACGACGAGCTGCTGGCCGCGGCGGACGTCTTCGTGATGTGCGACCTGTCCGTGCCCAAGCGCCTGGGGGCGCTGGCGGGGCCGGCCTGGGCCAGCCGCGCGACCAAGGTGTGCATCGACCACCATCCCTGCGAGGACGAGGGGCCCGCCGACCTCAACCTGCTCGACCCGCGCGCCACCGCGTCGGGACGCATCGTGTGGGACTACATCGCGCACGTCGGCGGGCAGGTGGATCGCGAGATCGCCGAGTCCGTCTTCGTGTCGGTGTGCACGGACACCGGCTGGTTCCGCTACCAGAACACGGACGCGTCCGTGGTGGCCCTGGCGGCCGAGCTGGCCGGCCACGGCCTCGACCTGCCCGCCATCCACCGCGCCATCTACCAGAGCCACGACGCCCCCATGCTGCGCCTGCTGGGGCACGTGGCGCGGACCATGAACGAGGAGTGCGACGGCCGCTTCGTGTGGGCGGTCATCCGCGACGAGTTCGTGCGCGAGCTGGGCGTGCGGCGCCTGGACACCGACCCGATCCTCGACGTGCTGCGCGCGGGCGAGGCGGTGGACGTGGTGGCGCTGTTCACCGAGCAGGCCGACGGGCGCGTGGCGGTCAGCCTGCGCTCGCGCGGGCGGCCGGACGTCAACCGCCTGGCGCGGCTGCAGGGCGGCGGTGGGCACGCCTTCTCGGCGGGCGCGATGATCGACGCCGACCGCGCGGAGCGTGACACGCGCGCGCTGGTGGCCGCCGTGCGCCGCGCGCTGCGGGAGCCGTGAGGTGGCGCGCTTCGCGATCATCTCCGACCTGCACAGCAACATCGAGGCGCTGGGCGCGGTGCTGGCGCGGCTCGACCGCGAGGGCATCGAGCGCATCGTGTGCCTCGGCGACGTGGTGGGCTACGGCCCCGACCCCGAGCACTGCATCGACCTCGTCATGCAGCGCTGCCAGCTCACCCTCATGGGCAACCACGACGAGGCCCTGCTGCGCGGAGCGCACGACTTCAACCCCGTGGCGCGCCAGGTCATCGAGTACAACCGGCGCATGCTCAAGCCCACGCTGCTGGCCGGCTCGGCGCGCCGCTCGCGCTGGAAGTTCATCGAGGGCCTGCCCGTGAGCCACCGCGAGGGCGAGACGCTCATGGTGCACGGCAGCCCGCGCGATCCGGTGCACGAGTACATCATGAAGACCGACGTCATCTTCGTGCCCGACAAGATCCGCGACGTCTTCCGCCACTTCGAGGGCCTGTGCTTCGTGGGCCACACGCACTTCCCCGGCGTCTTCACCGACGACCTGCGCTTCCGCGACCCCAGCCTGCTGGACTACCACTACGAGTGGGGCGGCGAGAAGGCCATCGTGAACGTCGGCTCGGTGGGCCAGCCGCGCGACGGGGATCCGCGCGCCAGCTGCGTCATCGTCGAGGACAGGCTCGTGCGCTTCCTGCGCACCGACTACGACATCGCCACTTGCCAGCGGAAGATCTACGACAACCCCAACATCCCGGACCTGTGCGCCGCGCGGCTGGAGATCGGCAAGTGAGGCCGGCGGAGGGATGAGCTTGCTGGACGGCGTGGTGCGCGCGGGGCTGCCGCTGGTGCCGCGGCGCGTGCTGTGGACGGTCGCGCGCCGCTACGTGGCGGGGGACGACCTGCCGGCCGCGCTGGCCGCCATCGCGCGCCTGCGCGGCGAGGGCTTCGGCACCATCCTCGACGTGCTGGGCGAGGGCGTCGAGAACGTCGCGCAGGCGCAGGCCGCAGCCGCCGAGTACCAGCGGGCGCTGCAGGCGCTGCCGGCCGTCGATGCGGGCTGCGTCGTGTCGGTCAAGCCCACGCACCTGGGGCTGCTGCTCGACCCCGCGCTGTGCGAGCGGCTGCTCTCGGAGCTGTGCACGGCGGCGGCGCGCCAGGGCCGGCGCGTGCGCTTCGAGATGGAGGACGCGCCCACGGTGGACGGCACGCTGGCCGTGTTCCGCGCCTTGCGCGCGCGGCACCCGAACCTCGGCTGCGTGCTGCAGGCGCGGCTGTTCCGCACCGAGGCCGACGCGCGCGCTGCTCGAGCAGGGTCCGGGCCTGAACGTGCGCCTGGTGAAGGGCATCTATCTCGAG
>DASUFI010000306.1:0-3011 GCA_036274635.1 Planctomycetota bacterium | reverse complement strand
GCTGGTGAGCGGCAGCACGGGACTCCTCTTCCATGCCAGCTTCCCGTCGGGCGTGCCTGCTGGCCTCGAGCTCTGGTTCCAGATGTGGCTCGTGGATCCCGCGGGGCCGAAGGGCTTCGCGGCGAGCAACGGACTGCGCGCGGACGTTCCCTGAGCGCTCCGCGCGGCGCGCAGCGGCCGGCGCGCACGACGAGACCCACCGCGGTTCCTCCCCGGCAGGTGCCGGAGAGAGATTGGTGCCGGAAACAGGACTTGAACCTGCACCCCGTTTAACCGGGACTAGGCCCTCAACCTAGCGTGTCTGCCAATTCCACCATTCCGGCAGCGGAGCTCTCGTCGGACGGGAGATTGGACGGGACGCGGGCCCGTGCCGTCAAGGGTGCGTCGCTCAGCGCGACAGCGCCGTGGTGGCCTGCACGCGCAAGTCCGCGTCGTGCTGGCCGTAGCGCAGGGCGACCGCGAACTGCTTGAGGAGGTGCAGCCACTGGCGCTTCTCGCGCCACTCGGTGGCCAGACGCGGGATCTCCTCGCTCTGGCGCCGCGCCTCGACGGCCTGCACCTCGCCGTCCAGCTTCGTCTCGTAGGCCGACTTGATCTCCGGGGGCATCTCGGCCTCCTTGCCCTTCCATTGCGGATAGAGCGTCTCGATGAGCTCGCGGCCCTTCTGCACGCGCACCACGCCGAGGTCGAGCATGGTGTCCATGTCGGCGGTGTACTCGGCGTACGGATCGAGGATTCCCAGCAGGGCCTCCGCGTCGCCCCACGCGGCCAGGTTGGCGGGCGTGCGCTCGCCCAGCGAGTCGACCAGCGCGCGCACCTCGGGCTTGGCGGCCACCGACGAGCGCTGGTTGGTGTACACGGCCACGACCTCGCGCACGAAGTCCGCGTCGGTGCCCACCACCGCCGTCTCGCCGTCCAGCACGACGTACGAGACCTCCTCGAGGGGCAGGCCCGAGACGCCCAGCCACTTGCGCACGCCCACGCCCTCGTCCAGCTGCTTCATTTTCTCGGGGTCGAGACCCAGCGCCTTGTAGCCGCGCACCACCGCGTCATCGAGCGCCTGCCACAGCGAGAGGTCCTGCACCTTGAAGAGGAAGACCAGCGACGGCAGCGGCTGCATCCCGGGCGCGATGGGATGGTCCGCCGGGCGCACCGCAATGGAGACCTCGTCGCCCAGCGTGCGGTCGAGGTAAGCGACCAAGCCGATGAGGCTGTCCACCTTGAAGGTGGGGCTGTAGCGCGCGACGTCGCGGATCGTGTCGTTGATGAGGCGCGTCTCGTCGGGGCCGAGCGCGGCCACCAGCGTCTCGAGCAGCGGGCGCAGGTCGACGTTCATGGTCAGCGCGCCGCTGGTGTCCGAGGGGAGCAGGCCCAGGATGTCGCGCAGCCGGTCCCGCGTGACGAAGGCCGGCGCGCCGCGCAGCCCCGCGCCGGTGGCAGCGACCGCGGTGTCGTCGAGGTCCGAGGCGATGGAGAGCGAGAGCCGGTCGTCCAGCTCGATGCGGCCCACGGTTTCGCCCAGCACGTGCGCGTCGAAGAGCCTCGGCAGGGCGTTGTCCAGCGCGTCCGGACCGAGCGCCTCCTTGGCCGGCCGGGCGGCAGGCGGCTTCAGCAGCCGGGGCGCGTCCACCAGGAACTCCAGCGACAGGCGGTCCTCCGGCGCGCCGCGCGGCGCGACCAGCTGCTCGTGGTACAGGCGCGAGAGGCCGAGGCTGGTCTCCTCGCCGCTCTGCACCTGGCGCAGCACGTCGCGGACCAGCTCCTCGTCGCGCGAGACCACCAGCAGGTCGAGTTCGCGCGCGTAGAACCACGCGCCGTCCGCGCCGGCGGGCGCCACGTCGGGCGGCAGCTCGAGACGCTTCCAGCTGACGCCCGGGACGTCGGGGTCCTGCACGTCGGTGCGCGTCGCGCCGGGGAAGGCCTTGTGCAGGCCCGCGTCGAAGTCCAGCAGCTCCACCGCCAGCTTGGCCTTGGGGCTGATGCGCAGGAGCACCGCGACGTGCGGCTCGCCCTTCTCCGGCAGCCGGCCGACCAGCGCCACCTCGCGGCCCAGCAGGTCCTCCACGGGATCCAGTGGCGCGCCCGCCGCCGCCTCGGAGAGCTGCTTCAGCGTCGCCTCGAACTCCTTCGGCCAGGCCAGGCCCTGCCACCAGCCCGTGGCCGCGAGCGCCCTGTAGGCGGGCGTCGAGTTCAGCCGGTCCCAGAGCCGGGGCCGCAGGCCGGCCAGGTCGGTGTCCAGCCGCGCGCGCCGCGCGTACAGGTCCACGTCGCGCGGCACCAGCACCGCGAAGACGGGCTGGCTGCCCTCGAAGGGGTCGAAGAAGACCTTGGTGAAGACGAAGTAGAGCAGCGGCAACGCGATGACCAGCGCCAGGGCCAGCCGGCGCAGGACCACGTTGCCGCGCCGGCGGCGCTCGCGTCGGCGTGCCCTGGGGCGACGGGCCATGCGCTGTGCTGCTGCTCCTTGCTCGCGGGTCGGCCGGGAGGCGGCCGGGGGCCGGATTGTTGCGGAGCCGGCGCGCGGATTCATGCACCGCCGGCGGGCTTGGACGGCCCGCACGGGCCCCATCGTCCCATCCACGCGCGCCGATCCTTGCGCCTTCCGGAGGGGGCCGATTATCGTCCAGGCGATGCACCTGGCTGCGCGCGCCCTGTCGATCTCCGGTTCCGCCACGCTGGAGCTGACGGGCAAGGTCGCGGAGCTGCGCCGGCAGGGCGTGGACGTGATCAGCCTGGGCGCGGGCGAGCCGGATTTTCCCACGCCGCCGCAGGCCATCGAGGCGGCCGCCGCCTTCATCGCCAAGGGTCGGGTGGTGTACTTGCCGACCACGGGCCTGCCCGAGCTGCGCGAGGCGGCTGCGGCCGAGCTCTCGCGCAGCGCCGGTGCGCGCTACGAGCCGCGGCAGGTCTGCATCACGAATGGCGCCAAGGAGGGCCTCGCGCTGGCCATCCTCGCCTGCGTGCAGGATCCGGGCGACGAGGTCGTGCTGCCGACGCCGGCGTGGGTGAGC
>DASUFI010000305.1:0-14621 GCA_036274635.1 Planctomycetota bacterium | reverse complement strand
CATCCACTGGACCTCGTCCACGGCCGTGAACCCGGCCGCCGCGGCCTACGACAGCAGCTACCACCTCGACCTGGTCGAGGTGAAGATCCACTACCTCTTCTTCACGCTGGGTCCCTTCGACATCACCGACCAGATCCCGCCCGAGGTGCAGACGGGCGGCGGCAGCTTCGACGGGCCGGCGCCCCTGACGCTCTTCGGCGGGCAGGTGGCCTACCCGCTGCCGCCGGATCCGCCGTCGGTGGCGGCCGACATCGCCATCGGCCTGAACGCGTCGGGCGCGGGCTCCTTCGACGCCAGCAACGTCGTGCTGGGCAGCATCACCCTCGACGTGGCGCCCTTCGGCACGATCACGGCGCAGATCGTGAGCGTGCACATCCAGGGCTCGCTCAGCATCGAGGCGACGCAGTGGCAGGACCTCGGAGGCGCGCTCGCGGGCAGCCTCGGACTGCCGCTGCTCACGGGCGACGGGCCACTCACGGCGCTGTCGCCGCTGAGCCTCAGCGTGGCCAACGCGCAGCCCAACGCCGGGCTGACGCTCATCGCCGGTTTCTTCGACGCGGAGCTGCCCTTCAAGGGCGGCACGCTGGTGCCCAGCCCGGACATCATCGTGCTGGGGCTGAGCACGGGGCCCGCGGGCAGCTTCACGCTGGGCACCACCTGGCCGGCGGGCGTCCCGGCGGGCTTCCACGTCGACGTGCAGGGCTGGATCGCGGACGCGGCCGGGCCCAAGGGCTTCGCGGCCACCAACGGCCTGAGCGGCACGGCCCCTTAGCAGCCGCGGTTCAGTCGATGGTCGTGGTCTCGATCGGGCTCGCGCCCGAGAGGTCGCCGTCCCACGTCACGAGCTGCGAGCGGATGGCGAGGCCCGCAGCGGCGGCGGGAATGAAGGCCTGCAGCGACGCCAGGCCGGTGGCGCCCAGCTTGCTGCCCTTGACCATCGCCAGCGGCACCAGGATCTGCTGGCCGGCGTAGCTGAAGGTGTTGGCGTCCAGCGCCAGCAGCAGGAACCAGCCGTCGCCCACGGGACCGCCGAGCGACCACGTGCACGGTGAGCCGCCGGCGAGCTGCGCCGGCACCACCAGGCGCGGCGGGTCCGTCTCGACCCAGGTGAAGCCGAGGTCGTCCGTGCCCGCCGGTGTGCTGACGCTCAAGGTGCCCGGCCCGAGCACGGGGGCATCGGGCGCGGTGAAGGTGAGGTGGGTGCCGTCCACGAGAGCGAAGCTCACGCCGGCGCCGGCCACGGTCACGGACGTCGTGCTCCACAACCCGCTGCCGGTCAGCGTGACCGTGGTGCCATGCAGCGCGGGCAGCTCCGGCGGATCGAGGGAGGTGAGCTGCGGCGGCGTGGACGGGAAGAGCTGGTCCATCGCCGCGGCCATGTCCAGCCGGCCGTGCGCGACCCAGTTGCCCACGGGCGCGCCGCTTTGCTCCAGCGCCGCGCGCACCGCCGCCGCGTGCGCCGGCGTGCGCTGGCCGAGCCGGCCGTAGAGCAGCAGGCCCGCGCCGGCCACGAGCGGCGTGGCCATGGACGTGCCCGAGAGGTAGGCCGTGCCGCCGGCCAGCCAGGTGGAGTCGATGGACTCGCCGGGCGCGGCCAGGTCCACCCAGGCGCCGTAGTTGGAGAAGGAGGCGCGGTTGTCGCCGGAGTTGCTCGCGCCCACCGCCAGCACGAAGGGCAGCGCGGCGGGATAGAAGGGCGTCGAGGAGTTGTCGTTGCCGGCCGCGGCCACCAGCAGGCAGCCGGCGTCGGAGGCCGCCTGCAGCGCGCTGCGGATTGCGGGATCGTCGTAGGTGCTGCCCCAGGACATGGAGATCACGCGCGCGCCCTTGGCCACCGCATCCTGGATGGCCGCCACGAGCGCGGAGCTGCTGAAGGACGTGTTGCCGCAGCGGTAGGAGGCGAAGCGGCAGCCGGGAGCCGCGCCCGCCACGCCGAGGCCGTTGTCGGTGACGGCGTTGGCGATGCCGCAGCAGTGCGTGCCGTGGCCGGCGGCGTCGTCCGGGTCGGCGTCGCCCGCGAAGGTGTCGAGGCCCCAGGCGTAGTGCGCGGCGAGGTCGGGGTGGTCCACGTCGACGCCCGTGTCGATGACGGCGACGACGGCGTCCGCGCTGCCCGGCCAGCTGTCCCAGGCCTCCGCGGCGCGCACGCGCGAGAGGGCCCACTGGGTGCTCCACAGGGGATCGTCGGGCACGGCCACCGGATGGTGCAGCACGTTGGGCTGCACGAACTCCACGTCCGGGCGCGCGGCGTAGGCGGCGCGCCGCGCCTCGAGGTCGGTGCCCGCGGGCAGCACCACGCGCGTGAGCCGCGGGCCGAGGACCGCGCGCGGCAGCACGCCCTGCTGCTTGTGCGCCAGCGACTGCGCCGCCGCGCTGACGTTGGGACGGAACTGCACCAGCAGCTCGCCCGCCAGCACCTCGTGGCCCTGCCACGGGACCACGGTCTGGACGGGATCGGGACGATTCTGCCCCGTCGCGCCGGCCGCGAGCAGGAGCAGCACGGCCAGGGCGCGTGCAGAGGAATGCATGTCCGCCGTTTCGGCCCCGGAGGGGGAGCTCTTGAGCGGCGGGAGCCCATTGAAGAGGTGCTTCGGAGCTGGGAGCGCGCTCCCAGGCCCGAATGACGTCTTCAAGGGGCTCCCCAGGCGCTGCGCGCGGCCGGCGGGGTGCGCTGGTGGCGGATGACCTGGCCTTCGATGAGGAAGACCACGTCCTCGGCGATGTTCTTGGTCTGGTCGCCGATGCGCTCGATCTGCCGGCTGGCGGAGAGCAGGTCCACGGCCGCCTCCACGCTGTCCGGGCTGGCCTTCATGGTGTCCTGCAGCAGCCCGAAGTGCTCCTTGTGGATCTCGTTGATCTCCGGGTCCTGCTCCAGCACGCGCCGCGCCAGCTGGGCCTTGCGGTGGACCAGCGCGTCCAGCGCGTCGTGCAGCATGGCGCGCACGATCTCGGTCATGCGCTCGAAGCGCAGCGGCAGCACCAGCGGGTCGCGGGCCGAGAGGTCGATGGCGCGCTCGGCCACGGACTCGATGACGCGGCGCGCGAGGTCCGCGCGGCGCTGCGTGAGCGCCACCGTCGCGTTGCGCGTGGCCTCCTCCACCATGCCGCCCATGCGCAGGATCGCTGCTTGAGCAGGGACATGTCCGCTTGCATCGACTTGGTCATGGTCGGACGCCGCGCTGGGCGGCGTCAGGAAGATACGGCGGGGGCGCTCGCCGGCCGCAGGGGAAGATGGATGCGGAATGTGCTTCCACGCCCGACCTCGGAGTCGAGCGACACCCGCCCGCCGTGCGCGCCGGCCACGTTGCGCACGATGGACAGCCCCAGCCCGGTGCCGCCCGGCTCGCGGCCGCGGCTGCGGTCCACGCGGTAGAAGCGCTCCCAGATGCGCTCGTGCTCGTGCTCGGGGATGCCCGGGCCGCGGTCCTCGACCTCCAGCAGCGCCTCCTCGCCCTCGCGCCGCACGCACAGCCGCACGAGCCCGCCGGCGGGGCCGTACTTCAGCGCGTTGTCCAACAGGTTGTTGATGGCCGTGGCGAGGGTCGAGTCGTCACCGGCAATGGGCACGGGTTCGCCGGGCAGGTCGAGCTGGACCTGGGCGCCGCGCAGGGCGGCGGCGTCGGCGGCGGCCGCCGCGCACTCGACGGCCAGGTCGCGCAGGTCCAGCGGCTCGTGCCGGGGGAGGCTGTCCTCGGCCTCCACTCGCGCCAGCGTCAGCAGGTCCGCGACGATGGCCACCAGGCGCTCGGTCGCGTCGCGCGCGCGGGCGAGGAAGCGGCGCTGCAGCTCGTCGGGCAGGGCCGCGTCGTCCAGCACCGCGTCGAGGTAGCCGCGCAGCGAGGTCAGGGGCGTCTTGAGCTCGTGGCTCACGTTGACCACGAAGTCGCGCCGCACGGTCTCCAGCCGGCGCAGCTCGGACAGGTCGTGCAGCACCAGCACGCAGCCGAACAGGCCGCGCGCGTCGGCCAGGGGCGAGGCGGCGAGGCGCAGCACGCGGTCGTGAGGCTGGCCGATGAGGCGCGCCTCGATCCACGCGGGCCGGGCGGTGCGCAGGCAGCGCTCGATGAGCTCGGTGATCTCGGGCAGGCGCGTCACCTCCCACACCGGCTTGCCGCGCGCCTGCTCCTCGGTGGTGCCCAAGGTGTCGCAGGCGGCGGCGTTGAGCAGCACCACGCGCCGCGCCGAGTCCACCGCGAGCACGCCCTCGACCATGGCCCCCAGGATGGCGCGGATCTCCGACTGGTCGCGCACGATGCGCTCGAAGCGCTCGGCCAGCTGGTCGGCCATCGTGTTGATGGCGTCGGCCAGGCCGGAGAGGTCGCCCATGCTGCGGGCCGGCAGGCGGGGCGGGGCGTCGCCGCGCGCGACGGCGTCGACGAAGCCCGTCATCTGGCGCAGCGGGCGGCGCACGCTGCCGGCCAGCACGGCGCCCGCGGCGGCGCCGGCCAGCAGCGCCAGGCCCGCGCCCAGCAGCACCGCGGTGCTCAGCTCGGCGCGCTCGGCGCGCACGTCGGCCGCGGGCACGGCCACGCGCGCGAAGCCCAGCAGGTGCTCGCCGTCGTGCACGGCCAGCGCCAGGTAGACCATGTCCTCGTGCAGCGTGTGGCTGGTGCGTGCGATGGGGAGTGGGTGCGGGTCGTGCAGGGCCGCCTGCACTTCCTCCCGGTCGAGGTGATTCTCCATCGAGCGCGCGTCGGCGTGGCTGTCCGCCAGGACCACGCCGGTCGCGTCGAGCACGGTGAGCCGGTCCTTCGGGAGGCGCGCGGCCAGCGCGTGCACCTGCGCCTCGAGGCCCGAGGCGTCGCCCGAGCGCAGGCCGGGCAGCACGGCCGCCGCCAGCAGCTCGGTCTCGGCCTCCACCCGCCGCTGCAGGTGCGCGTCCACGGTCGCGTCGACCGTGCGCAGGGCCAGGGCGCCCACGATGGCCACGGCCACGGCGACGACGATGGCCGCGGCTCCGAAGACCTTCCAGAAGCCCGTCATCGGAGCTCCCGCTCAGACGGGGCGGTCAGTTCACCGACTCCGCGAAACGATACCCGATCGCGCGCACGGTCTCGATCAGGTCGCGGTGCTCGCCCAGCTTGCGGCGGATGCTGCGCACGTGCACGTCGATGTTGCGCTCGAGCACCATGCTGTTGGCGCCCATCGAGGCGGTCAGGATCTGGTCGCGCGTGAACACGCGGCCGGGGCGCGAGGCGAGGTAGTGCAGGATGCGGAACTCGGTCGCGGTGAGGTCCACGTCCGCGTCGCCGATGCTGACCTTGTGGCGCTCGGGGTCGATGCGCAGCGAGCCGTGCACGAGCGTGCGGCGGTCGTCCGGCAGGCGCGTGGGCTCGCGCGTGCGGCGCAGCACGGCCTTGACGCGCGCGACGAGCTCGTTGGTCTTGAAGGGCTTGAGCACGTAGTCGTCGGCGCCCAGGCCGAGGCCCAGCACGACGTCGGACTCCTCGCCCTTGGCCGTGACCATGATGATGGCCGAGCCGGCGGTGGCGCGGTCCGAGCGCAGCTGGCGGCAGACTTCCAGGCCGTCGACGCCGGGCAGCATGAGGTCGAGCAGCACGAGGTCGGGCACGAGGCGGCGCGCCGTGGTCATGGCGGCCTTGCCGTCGGCGGCCACGGCCACCTCGTTCCCGTCGCGGGCGAGGCTGTACTGCAGCAGCTCGCGGATGTCGGAGTCGTCCTCGACGATCAGGATCTTGGGCTTGGACATGCTTCCGCAGGGTGGTCCCGCCCCATGAAGGTGTCGTGAAGAGCGCATGGGCGATCGTGGAGCCGGGGGCTTCCAGAGCCCTCCACCGTACCTTCATGAAAATCGGAGCCGTCCTGACTTTCCCTTTACGGAAGCCCTGTACGACCTCCACCCGGCTGTCCAGTCCGCCTCCAGACCCCCGGGAGAACCGCTTTCATGAGGATCCTCGCGCGATTCGTGCCCGCCCTCGCGGCCGCCCTGCTGGCCGCGCTGCCGGCTGTCGCCGCCGCCCAGCAGACCGACGCCACCTCGGTCGACGCCGCCATCCTGGACATCCTGCTCCAGCGCGGCCTGATCGATCAGGCCCAGTACGACGAGCTGGTGCAGATGGTCCGCGAGAAGGCGGAGAGCTCGCGCAACGAGATCGACGTCATCGAGGGCCGTCTCGCGCGGCTGCGCGCGCCGGACGTGCAGACCAGCGGCGGCGCGTCGGGCAAGCTGCTGTTCAAGTCGCCCGACGGCAAGTGGTCCATGGGCTTCAAGGGCCGCATCCAGGCGCGTGCGGAATCGGTCAACAGTCAGGACAGCGCGCAGGACGGAGTCAACGTCTCGGTCCCGCGCGCGCGCTTCGGATTCGAGGGCAACGCCGGCGCGGAGAACGTGAAGTACAGGCTCGAGATCGACGCCAACACGCAGAAGAACCTCACCGACCCGGCCACCAACGGCAGCGTGACCCTCAAGCAGGGCTACGTCGACTGGGGCTTCGAGAATGGCCTGGCCCTGCTGCTCGGCCAGACGGAGTTCCCGTTCGGCCGCGAGGCGCTGACCAGCACGGCCAACATCTCGTTCGCCGAGCGCTCGATCGTGTTCCAGAACTTCGAGCCCGAGTACGAGCCGCTGGTCATGCTGCACGGCACGGCCAAGGGCGGCATCTTCGAGTTCCAGGCGGCCATGGCCAACGGCGAGGGCTCGACGAAGGACAACACGGCCGGCGAGGACAACAACGGCCTGCGCAAGGGCGTGCGCGTCGCCTGGAACCCGCTGGGCCCCATGAAGCTCGAGGGCCCGGCCTTCCAGACCTGCGATTCGGGCGGCACGCTGCTGAGCTTCGGCCTCGATGCCATGGAGAACGACGACAGCACCGGCCTGAACACCGAGACGCCGAACTCGAACACGCGCTCGATCGACTACGAGGCGCAGCTCATGACGGGACCGCTGGCCGTGCTGGCCGAGCTGATCCATCGCACCGAGGACGTCCACAATGCGCCGAACGACGCGGACGCCAACGGTCACGTCGTGCAGGTGGGCTACCTGATCACGCCGACGTGGGAGATCGTCGGGCGGCGGGCCAAGGTCAACTTCGACTCGGCAGCCGACCAGACGCAGTCGGGGATCGGCGTCAACTACTACGTCGACCGGCAGAACGGGAAGCTGCAGCTCGAGTGGAACAACCTGGTGCAGCAGGGTTCCGCGCCCAACACCCAGACCCTCAGCATGCAGTACCAAGTCATCTTCTGAGGCGCCCGGACCGGCGCGGAATCCCGGGCGCACCCGCCGAGCGCGGCGCGCTCGCGCGACGTATCCTTGGGGGCGCGACGGCAGTTCGCGTGGCGACCCGACCCCTTCGGGACGCAGTGGTATAGTCGCCGAACTCCTTCTCCCAAGCGGCCGGCCCCCCTCCGGCTGTCGTCCAACTCCCGCTCAACCTCGGAGCTCACAGCATGAGGATTCCGCTCCTGTCCGCGCTCGCCCTCGGCGCGCTCTGCACCGCCCTGCCGGCGCAGACGCCGACGCCGCTGAACACGATCAAGGTGGCTGGCAGCGTCAACAAGCCCCTGTGGGTGGGGCAGGCGCCCGGCGACGACACGCGCCTCTTCGTCGTGCAGCAGAAGGCCACGCCGAGCATCCAGATCTTCAAGGCCGGCGTGAAGAACGCGCTGCCCTTCCTCGACCTCACGGGCAAGGTGAACACCACGGGCAACGAGCGCGGCCTGCTGGGCCTCGCCTTCCACCCCGACTACGCCAACAACCACTTCTTCTACGTCGACTACACGTCGAACCTGGCGGGCTCGCCCACCATCATCGAGCGCTACACCGCCCTCGACGCCGACACGGCCGATCCGAACAGCGGTCTGCCCATCTTCACGAGCATCGCGGACCCGCAGGACAACCACAACGGCGGCAACATCCGCTTCGGGCCGGACGGCAAGCTGTACCTGGGCCTCGGCGACGGCGGCAACTTCAACGACACCGGCACGGGTCACGTGGCCGGCGGCAACGCCCAGGCGACGAACGTGATGTGGGGCAAGATGCACCGCCTCAACGACGACGGCAGCATCCCCACGGACAACCCCTTCTTCGGCGACGCCAACTACGTGCAGAGCATCTGGGACATCGGTGTGCGCAACCCGTGGCGCTGGAGCTTCGACCGCGAGACGGGCGACCTGTGGATCGGCGATGTGGGCCAGGACGCTCACGAGGAGATCGACTTCGAGCCGTTCGCCAGCGGCGGGCACAACTACGGCTGGCGCTGCATGGAGGGCTTCTCCTGCACCGGCCTGTCCGGCTGCGTCTGCAACGATGCCGCGCTGACGCTGCCCATCCACGACTACGGTCACGGCGGCGGCAAGTGCTCCGTCACCGGTGGCTACGTCTACCGCGGCCCCGCGCTGCCCGACTGGAACGGCATCTACTTCTTCGCGGACTACTGCACCGCGCAGGTGTGGTCGCTCGTCTACGACGGCGTGACGGCCACCGTGACCGAGCGCACCGCGGAGCTGGCTCCCGGCGGCGGCCTGAGCCTCAACTCGATCACGTCCTTCGGCGAGGACAACGACGGCGAGCTCTACGTGTGCGACCAGGGTGGCGCCACGGGCACGGGCGAGATCTTCAAGATGGTGCCCGAGGGTCCGTTCACCGGCCTCGGTCACGCGCTGGCCGGCGTGAACGGCAAGCCGGTCCTGTGGGGCGAGGGCACGCTGCAGACCGGCTCGGCCGGCGCGCTGAACATGCGCGACATCGCGCCGTCGGCCCCGGGGGCGCTGTTCGTGTCGCTGTCGGAGGGCTCGGCCTCCTTCAAGGGCGGCATCGTGGTTGCGGTGCCCCTCGTGGCGCTCGTGGCCGTCGTCTCCGACGCCAACGGCGAGCTGCAGCTCGCGTGGCCGTCGTGGCCGCTGGTTCCCAGCGCCACCACGATCGTGTTCCAGGGCGCCTTCATGGATGCGGCCGCGGTCAAGGGCGTGTCCCTGACCAACGGCCTGCGCGCGCTCACGCCCTGACGCGAGCGCCGGTCGAACGGGCCGGAGCGGTGCCGCCCCGCGGCGCGCCGCTCCGGCCCGCGCCGTTTCGGGTCGCGGCGGGAGGCCGTGTGCCGCTCCGGAACGCGTCTTCGCCGGCCGCCTGAGCCTCGCGCGTTGACTTGCCGCGCCGCTCGCGGTATCCACGTCCGCGCGCGGCCTGGCCGCGCCTGACAAACCAAGCGCGGCACGCCCGGGCAACCGGGCGCGCACGGGGGAACCCGGTGGGAAACCGGGACTGGCCCGCAACCGTGAGCGTCGGCATCGGCCGGCGCGAGTCGGGATGCCCGTGCCTGCCGCGCGATCCTTCGGCTGCAAGGTGTTCGCGATGATCATCTCGAGAGGCGCCGCGCTGCTGGCGCTGGTGCTCGCCCGCTGCGGTCCGGGCGGGGAGGCGTCGGCTCCGGCCGCACCCGCCGCGTCGGCGTCGTCCGCCGGGGCGACCGCCGGCTTCCCGCGCGAGCTGGAACTGCCCGACGGCGGCACGCTGACCCTCTCCGCGCCGCCGCAGCGCGTGGTCGCCAGCGCCGCGGGCCTGGGTGACCTGCTGTGCGAGCTGCTGCCGCCCGCGCGGCTCGCCGGCCTGCCGGACCAGATGCGCGACTACTCCGGCCACCGCGAGCCGGGCGACCCGTACCTCGCGCGGCCCACCTTCCACGTCTTCGCGGCCGAGGCCGTGCTCGCGCTGCAGCCCGACCTCGTGGTGGCCGACCGCTGGAGCGAGCTGGAGGCGCGCCAGCGTCTGCTGGCCGCCGGCGTGCCGGTGCTCACCATCGGCCGCCTCGAGCGACTGGTCGACGTACGGTCGACGTGGCGGCTGCTGGCGCGCGCGCTGGGTGAGGAGGCGCGGGGCGAGCAGCTCGTCGCCGAGCTCGACGCACGCATCGCTGCGCTGGCCGCGGCGCCCGGGGCGCGCACGGGGCTGCGCGCTCTGGCCTACACCAACGGCGGGACGGGCGGGTGGGTGGCCGGCTCCGGCACCACCGCCGATGACTGGCTGGCCCTCGCCGGCCTCGTCAATGCCGCCGCGGACCGGCCGGGCCACACGCGCTTCGACTTCGAGGACCTGCTGGTGCTGGACCCGGACGTGGTCGTCGTGCCCGGCTCGGACGACCCCAACGAGCTCGGGGGCACCGCGCGGCTGGTCGGGAGCGATCCCGCGCTCGCCGGCCTGCGCGCGCGGCGCCGCGGGCTGATCGTCGCGCTGCCAGGCTGGCTGTTCTCGACCAACAGCCAGCACATCGTGACGGCGGCCGAGGAGCTGGCGCGGCGGCTCGACGCGCAGCTGGCGCAGGCGCCACCGTGAGCCGCCGGCGTCTCCCGCCCGCGCTGCTGGGCCTGCTGCTGCTGGTCGCGCTGCCGCTGCTGCTGGTCTGGTCGCTCAGCACCGGCGTCGCCGGGGGCCACGACCTGTCGACGCTGCTGCGCGGCGTGCTGGCGGCGTTGGGCGCCGGACCACCGTTGCCGGGCACGACGCAGACCATCATCGAGCTGCGTCTGTGGCGCGCGCTCACGACCGCGGGCGTCGGCGCGGCCCTCTCGCTCTCGGGCGCGCTGCTGCAGGGGCTCTTCCGCAACCCGCTCGCGTCGCCTTCGGTGCTGGGCGTGACCAGCGGCGCCTCGCTGGGCGCGACGCTGGCCATCCTCGCGCTGGGCGGCTACGGGCCGCTGCTGCTCTCGGTCCTCGCGGGCGGCGCCTCCGTGCTGGTGCCGGCGGCCGGCTTCCTCGGGGCGGCGGGCATCGTGAGCCTCGTCGTGCTGCTGGCCGGCGCGGGCGGGCGCGTCTCGGTGCCGGCGCTGCTGCTGCTGGGGCTCGCGGTGAACACCTGCCTCGCCGGCCTCCTCGCGCTGATCTCCGCGCTGGTGCTGGCCGACTGGGAGGTGTCGCGCGCGATCCTGGCCTGGACCTTCGGCTCGCTGGACGACCGCGCTCCGCAGCACGCGCTCACGGTGTGGGCGGGCCTGGCCGTGGCCTGCGCGGCCGTGCCCTTCGTGGCCTGGGAGCTGGACCTGCTCGCGGCCGGCGAGGAGGACGCGCGCGCCCTGGGCGTGCACACCGCGCGCGTGCGGCGCATCGTGGTGCTGGCCTCGTCGCTCGCCGCCGCGGCGGCCGTGGCCGTCTCGGGGCAGATCGCCTTCGTGGGCCTGGTCTGCCCGCACCTCGTGCGCCTGCTCTCGGTGCGCTCGCACAAGGCGCTGCTGCCGCTCTCCGCGCTGCTGGGCGCGTGCTTCCTGCTGGGCATCGACACCCTGCAGCGCGCGCTGCTGGGCGACCGCGCGCTGCCGCCCGGCGTGGCCATGTCGCTGGTGGGCGGCCCCTTCTTCCTGGGCTTGCTGCTGTCGCACCGGCGGGAGCTGGACACGTGGTGAGCGCCCTCGCCGCCGAAGGACTGCACTTCGCCTACGAGGGCGACGTGCACGCCGTGCAGGGCGTGGACCTCGCGCTGCAGGACGGCGAGCTGCTCGTGGTGGTGGGACCGAACGGCTCGGGCAAGAGCACGCTGCTCCGTCTCTTCGCCGGCCTGCTCGCGCCCCAGCGCGGGCAGGTGCGCCTCGACGGCGGGCCGCTCGACGCGCTGCCGCCGCGCGAGCGCGCGCGTCGCCTCGCGGTGGTGCCGCAGGCGCTGGCCACGCTGCCCGAGACCACCGTGCAGGCCTTCGTCCTCGCCGGCCGCTACGCGCACATCGACCGCTGGCGCGGCGCGACGGCCTCCGACCACGACGCCGTGCGCGCCGCGCTGGCCGCCGCGGAGGTCTCCGAGCTCTCGTCCCGCCCGATGACCGATCTCTCCGGCGGCCAGCGCCAGCGCGTGCTCGTCGCGCGCGCCCTGGCGCAGCAGGCCCCGCGCCTGCTGGTCGACGAACCCACCGCCGCGCTCGACCTGTACCACCAGCTGCGCGTCTTCGACCTGCTCGCGCGCCTCGCGCGCGAGGGTCGCGCGGTGCTGGTCGTCACCCACGACGCCAACCTGGCCAGCCAGTTCGCCACGCGCGTGGCCCTGCTGCACGAGGGCCGCTTGGCCGCGCTGGGCTCACCAGCCCAGGTGCTGCGGCGCGAGGTGCTCGAGCCGGTCTACGGCCCGCACCTGCACTTCGGCACGCTGCCCGACGGCGCGCCCTTCGTGCTGCCGTGGATGGGCCCGCCGCGCTGAAGCCGCCCGCTCAGGCTCCGACCTTGACCAGCTCGATCTGGAAGACCAGCGTTGCGTCCGGGGGAATGGGGCCTCTGCCCTGCGAGCCGTAGGCCAGGCTCGCCGGGATCACGAATTTGTAGATCGCGCCCTCCTGCATGAGCTGCACGCCCTCGGTCCAGCCCTTGATCACGCCGTTGAGCGGGAAGGTCGCCGGCTTGCCCTTCGTATACGAGCTGTCGAAGAGCTTGCCGTCCGTGAGCCAGCCGGCGTAGTTCACCGTGACCGTGTCCGTGGCCTCCGGCGCCCTGCCCGTGCCGGGCGTGATGACCTGGTAGCGCAGGCCCGACGCCGTGGTCTTGAGGTCCGCATCCGCGGGCATCGCGAAGGGCGGCGGCGAGATGAACGAGACCAGCTGGACGTCGAAGATCAGGTTGGCATACGCCGGGATCTGCGGCGGGCTGCCCTTCTCGCCGTACGCCAGCTGCCACGGGATGTGGAGCTTGACCTTGTCGCCCGGGTGCATGAGCTGCAGCCCCTCGGTCCAGCCCTTGATCACGCGCGTGAGCGCGAACGTGATGGGCGGGCTGCCGGCCTTGGTCTCATCGAACAGCGTGCCGCTCTCGAGCCAGCCGGCGTAGGACACGGTGACGATCGCGTCGATGCCCGGGGTCGCGGCCTTCTCGTCGCCCTTCTCCAGCACGACCCAGCGCAGGCCGCTGGCCGTGGTCTGCCACGTCGCGTCCTTGGGCAGCGGGGCGCCGGGCAGCGGGTTGGGCGGGGTGAGCTGCTCGGCCTTGGGCATCGGCTTGGGCGCGGCGCCGGTGTCCTGCGCCAGTGCGAACGGGGCCAGCACAGCCATTGCAAGCAGGGCGCGCATGGAAAGCCTCCTCAGAAGGGACCGAACACGCTAGCGCACACCCCCGCAGCTTCCTAGACGCGCTACCCCCGGCGAGAACCCTGCCGCCCGCCACGCGCCGCCCGCCGCAGCCGGCAGGCATCCAGGGGCGTTCGTCCGCATGCGCTGCCCAGCCCCGCTCACACGCGCGTGGAGCGGAACGGCACCCGCTGAAGACTCCCCTCGATGTCCAGACCAAGGTCGACGACATCGCAGGGCATGGCTGGTCGTGGGCGGCGCGTGGCGGCGACGCTGCACGTATCCACCACGGCCAAGCGGAGCCATTGGCAAAAAGACGTGGGGGCGCGGCCGACGGAGCTCGCGGCCGCGCCCCCGCGGAGGCGTCAAGTCCTGGTGCTCAGCGCTTGAACTGCGCCTCTTCGGTGGAGCCGGCGAGCGCCGTGGTGGAGGACTGCCCGCCTCCGATGGCCTTGGCCACTTCGTCGAAGTAGCCGGTGCCTACTTCGCGCTGATGCTTGGTGGCCGTGTAGCCGCTCTCCTCGCTGGCGAATTCGGCCGACTGCAGCTCGGCGTAGGCCGACATGCCTCGTTCGCGATACGCGCGTGCCAGCTCGAACATGCCGTGGTTCAGGGCGTGGAAGCCCGCCAGCGTCACGAACTGGAAGCGGTAGCCCATCGCGCCCAGCTCGCGCTGGAACTTCGCGATCGTGCTCGCGTCCAGCTTGGCCTTCCAGTTGAACGACGGCGAGCAGTTGTAGGCCAGCAGCTTGCCGGGGAACTGCGCGTGCACGCCGTCGGCGAACTCGCGCGCCTCGTCCAGGTCCGGGTGGCTGGTCTCGCACCACAGCAGGTCCGCGTAGGGCGCGTAGGACAGCGCGCGCGAGATGGCCTGCGGGACGCCGCAGTTCACGCGGAAGAAGCCCTCGGGCGTGCGCTCGCCGGTGAGGAACTCGTGGTCGCGCGCATCGCAGTCGCTGGTGAGCAGCGCGGCGCTGTCGGCGTCGGTGCGCGCCACGATGATGCTGGGCACGTCCATGACGTCGGCCGCGAGGCGCGCGGCGTTGAGCGTGCGGACGAAGGTCTGCGTGGGCACCAGCACCTTGCCGCCGAGGTGCCCGCACTTCTTCTCGCTGGCGAGCTGGTCCTCGAAGTGCACGCCCGCCGCGCCGGCCTCGATCATGGCCTTCATGAGCTCGAAGGCGTTGAGCGGGCCGCCGAAGCCGGCCTCGGCGTCGGCCACGATGGGCGCGAACCAGTCCACGGAGCCCTTGCCCTCCATGTGCTGGATCTGGTCGGCGCGCTGCAGCGTGCGGTTGATGCGGCGCACGACGTCCGGCACCGAGGTGGCCGGGTAGAGGCTCTGGTCCGGGTACATGTGCCCGGCGTTGTTGGCGTCGGCCGCCACCTGCCAGCCCGAGAGGTAGATGGCCTGCAGGCCCGCGCGCACCTGCTGCATGGCCTGGTTGCCCGTGAGGGCGCCGAGGGCCGCCACGTAGGGCTGCGTCTGCAGCAGGCGCCACAGCTTCTCGGCGCCGAGGCGCGCCAGCGTGTGCTCGATCTTCAGGCTGCCGCGCAGCCGCACGACGTCCTCGGCGCTGTAGCCGCGCTTGACCCCGGCCCAGCGCGGGTTCTCGGCCCAATCCTTT
>DASUFI010000304.1:0-20138 GCA_036274635.1 Planctomycetota bacterium | reverse complement strand
AGCGCTGTAGCACGTCGGGGCCTCGCGGGACACGTCGACGGCGCGGCCGCCCTCCTTGGGAGCGCGCCTCGGGCGCCGAAGGTTCAGCGGGCTCAGCGCGTGGCGGCGTCGGGCGGCGCGGCGGCCAGCAGGGCCACGGAGGCCACGTACAGCGGCCCCAGCGCGGCCTGGCGCGGCGCGGCCTGCGGCGACAGGGCCGCGAGCCCCAGGGCCTCGCGGTCGACCAGGCCGCCCAGCGAGGCGGCGAGGCGGGTGCGGGTGCGGGCGACGGCCGCGGCCGCGTCGCCGGCGAGCCCTGCGTCCTGCGCGGCCAGCAGGGCCTGCAGCGACCAGGCGGCGGTCGCGCCGTCCACGGGCGCGCCCCACGCCTCGCGCTGCAGCAGGCAGGCGACGGCGCGCTCGGCGCCGGCCCGCAGCTCGGGCGCGCGCGTGCGAACCCAGGTCGTCACCAGCGCCAGCGTGCCGAGCGCGTGGTCCTGGTCCGCGTCGGCGAGGCCGCCGTCGGGCGCCTGCTGCGCCAGCAGCCAGTCGGCGGCGCGGGCGATGACGGCGCGCTCGGAGGGCGAGGCGTCGCCGTCGGCGCGCGCCAGCGCCAGCAGCGCGAGGCCGTGCAGGCCGACCGGTGTGCTGCGCTGCGCGTCGGCGTCCGGCTGCGTGAAGCGACCGTCCGGACCCACGAGCTGCGCCAGCCAGCGCGCGTCCGGACGCGGAGCGGGCGGCAGAGGCCGCGCGGCCAGCAGCGCGAACTGCCACGCGGCCATGAGCGTCGGCACGCCCAGCAGCACCACCAGCGCGAGGCGCGAGCGGCGCCGCGCGCGTACGGCCAGCGCGTCGAGCTCCGGCGCCGCCACGTCCGCGATGCGCTCGGCCAGCCCGGCGGGCGGGGCCTCGCGGCTCGGAGTCTGCGGTCGCTGCGTCATGGGCCCAGTGCCTCCCGCAGGTGCCGCAACGCGTGGTGCAGGCGCGACTTCACCGTGCCTTCGGGGATGTCCAGCCGCTGCGCGACCTCCGCGTGCGACAGGCCCTCGTAGACCGAGAGGCGCACCACGTCGCGCAGCTTGAGCGAGAGGCGCTCCACGGCCGCGCGCACGTCCAGCGGCGACTCGGGCGCGTGCGCGGCGCGCTCGAGCAGCGCCGGGTCGCGCGGGTCGCGCAGCAGCACGGCGCCGTCCTTGCGGCGGCGCGTCCAGTCCACCAGCGCGTTGCGCGCGAGGCGGCGCAGGAAGGCGCGGAAGGGCGCGGCGGGCCTGTAGCTGGGCGCGGCGCGCAGCAGGCGCAGGCAGGTGTCCTGCACGCAGTCCTCGGCCGCGTGCGCGTCGAGCCCGAGCCGCCGGAAGAGGCGGAAGAGCGAGACGTGGTGCCGCGCGACGAGCTCCGCGAAGGCCGCCCGGTCGCCGCGCGCGACGCGGCGCATGAGCGCATGGTCGGGGTCGGGCTGCAGGGCGGGCTCGGACACGGCGCAGGAGAATGCCACTCCGGGTGGGAGCGCGCCAGAGGGCCAGGAGGTTCACTCGGTGGCGGGCTGGTCGAACTCGAACGTCTCACCCCGCACGACGACCGCGGGCACGGTGCGGAACAGCTCGAACTGCCGCGGGCCCACGGGCTTGAGGACGTCGATCTCCACGTTGCCGGCGGGCACGTCGGGGAACGTGCCCGTGGTGCCGAACTTCACGTGCTGCTCGCGCTGGCCCCAGGCCGCATCCACCAGGCTGCGCACGCGCACGAGATAGCGCTGCTGCGCCGAGTCCTTCCCGTCGCCGGACGTGCCGCCGACGTGCACCTCGATGGCGCCGCCCTGGTGCAGGACCACGCGCGGCACGGTCGTGACCTCGCCGTCCTTCACCTCAAGATCGCGGAGCGTCACGCCGACGTAGCCGCGCTTGCCGAGCATGAGCACGCCGCTGCCGGTCGGCAGCAGGTCAAGGCGGAAGTGGCCGGTGGCGTCCGTGTCCTGATCCACCCGGACGTCGTCGTCGCGCGTGAAGCCTTCGCGGGCCTCGGCCGCCCACGTCACCTGCAGCTTCACCGGTGCGCCGTCCTCGTCCACGACCTCGCCCTGCAGCGCGCCGCCACCGAAGGCCAGGTCCACGACCTGCTCCTGATCGAACTTCGGGTCGATGTGCGCGTTGCGCGTCTTGGTGTCCTTCCACTCGGCGTACACCTCGGCGCCGTGGTCGGAGCCCTCGCCGTCGAGCACCAGCGCGTACTCGCCGGCGGCGTTGGTGACGGCGGACTTCGCCTCGTCCGTGAAGTTGCCGAAGGTGCAGATCGCGACGACCCTGGCATTCTCGACCGGCGCGCCGGCGGACGTGACGCGGCCACGCAGGCGCGGCAGCTCGTGCAGCGCGAGATCGAGGCGCGTCTGCTGGCCGGCGGTCACGGTCGCGATGGCCTTGGCGCCGGGGTGGCACGTCACCTCGTAGTCGCCGGCGGGCAGGCCCTCGATCAGGTACTCGCCGCGGTCGTCGATCACGGACTTGAAGGTCACGGTCGTCGGCGCGCCGCCCCCGGCCGCCTGCGTCCTGCCCATGGCGAATTCGGCGGCCTGTGCCAGGGCCGGCGGGGCCACATCCTGCACCGGCTTGGCCAGCACCATGTTGCCGACCACGCCGCGCGCGTCGTGCGCCAGGATGCTGCCCGCGAGGCTGCCTCCGCGGTCGAGCTGGAACTCGACGTCCTCGATGCGCTCGCCCGCCGCGGGCGTGAGAAGCACGGGCGCCGCCGGCACGCACCGCTGCGCCGAGACGCCGACCGTCCAGCGGCCGGCCAGCAGTCCGCGCAGCTCGAATCGCCCGTCCGCGCCGGTCGTCACGCGCACCAGCCGCAGCTTCACGGGCAGGTCCTCGGGCGGCAGCGCGCGCACGCTGGCGCCCTCGACGGGCGCGCCGACGTCGTCCACGACGCGGCCGGCAATGACCGCCTCGGGCGGCAGCTCCACCGCATGCTCCAGCGCGGCGCCCGGCGCGACGCCCGGCAGCTCGAAGCCGGTGGTCGCGTGCCCCGGCGCGGAGACGATCGCCTGGTTGTGCTCGGGGCCCGCGCCCGCGAGCCGCCACGCGTCGGCCTCGCGCGTGGCCTGCAGGCTGATCCTCCAGGGCTCCGGCCCCAGCTCGGGCGCGTCCACGAGACGCCAGGCCGAGACGACGCTGGCGTCCGGGACCGTGGCCGCTCCGCCCGGCTCCAGCACGCGCAGCCGGATGCCGGCCGCGGGCTTCAGCTCGAAGCGCAGCGGCGGCCCTCCGGGCTTCACGTCCGCCTGCAGCGCGGCCTCGTAGCCGGTCGCGGCGACGATCACGCGCCAGGCTTCGGTGAGGCGCGCCGAGACGCCGCCCACGCCGAAGGCGCCGTCGGCGCCCGACACGGTGTGCGCCTCGTAGCCCTGGCCACCCCACCAGTAGGTCATGCTTTCCTCGATCGCCGCCGCGTCCGGCACGGAGCTGCGCGCGTGCGGGCCGGACATCATGCGCACCGTGATGCGCGCGCCGCCGATCGGCGCGCCGCCTTCGGCGAAGACCCAGCCCGAGATCTCGCCGCCGCGCTCCAGCACGACGTCGCCGAGGTCGACGGTCGTGTGCGGGCTCACGTTCGCCTTCCTGCGCTCCGGCACGAAGTCCTCGGCGTCCATCTCGACGGTGAGCGCGGTGTTCCAGATGCCGCCGAGCACGAAGCGTCCGTCGGGGCCGGTGGTCGTGCACGGCAGGTCGCGCAGGATCTCCCAGCCGCGCGGGCGCTGCTCGGGTGAGTCGCCGATCGAGAGGCGCACGGCGGCGCCAGGCTGGGGCTGGCCGCTCTCGTCCAGCAGGCGACCCGCCACCGCGCCGCAGGCGGGCACGACCAGGTCCCCCACGTCCGCATCGCCGCGCGCGAAGGCGAAGGCGTGGAAGAGCGCGGGCTCGAGCGCGGGGTGCAGCACGAGCAGCCGCGGCAGCGAGCCGTCGATGCTCCCGCGCGTCATGCCGTTGCCGCTGTCGATGTCGAGCAGCGCCGCCTTGCGCGGAGGAAGCTCGCGCGCGGGCAACGTGAAGCGGCCCTGCCCGTCCGTGCGCGCGCGCGCCAGCCGCTCCCACGGGACGAACCAGTATTTCAGCGGATCCGCGAGGCCGGCCGCCTCGCGCAGCAGGTCGCTCGGCAGGTGCACGACCTCCGCGTCCTTCACCGGCCGGCCCGTGTCATCGAGCACGCGGCCGGTGAACGTGACAGGGTCGCCGGGCTCGGGCTTCGCGACGGCGTCGAGATCGGCCGCGACACTCGCGACCGCGGCCTCCTCGGCCAGCGGCACGGGTGCCCCGCGTGCGCCGTCCGCCAGGTCGGTCGGCAGCGAGCCGACGGCCGTGGTCGCGGCGTCACCTCGTGCCGCGAGACTCGCATCCTCGCCGCGCCCGGCCAGCAGCCACCATGTCGCCAGCCCCACGAGCGCCAGCACGAGCGCGGCGGCAACAGCGATACGGGCGCCCTTTCCCACGGCATCCTCCGCGAGCGCGACCGTTCGGCGGGCCGCGCCAACAAGGTATCCGACGACCGCGCGCGCGACTACTGCTCAGCTCAGAAGGCGACCTCGAACTCGGCCGCGCCCACCTCGCCCGCCGCCACCGTGGCCTCACGCGCCTGCAGCGGCGACGCCGTCTCGTCGACAGCCAGCTCGCAGCGCCAGCGGCCGGGTGCGAGCTGCGTGCACTGGAAGCTGCCGTCCTTCTGCACCTTGGCCGAGGCGACGCCAGGCTGGCCGTCGAGGCCGGTGGCGCGCACGCGCAGCTTTCCGGGCAGCGCGGTGCCGCCGAGCGCGGTGACGTGGCCCTGGATGCGAGCGCCGAGCTGCAGGGCGAGGAGCACCTCGGCCGGTGCGCCACCCTCGGGCACGTCCACGCGCACGGCGGGCGGCTCGACGTGGCCGTCCTCGACGACGAAGACGGCGAAGGCCGCGGCCGCGACGCGCGGGAACTCGAAGCGGCCGTCGGCGTCGGTCTTCGTGCTGCGGCAGTTCCCCGCGCTGCGGTACGGGCCTGAAATCTTCGCGATGTCGCCCAGCGCGACCTTCGCGCCGGCCACGGGCGTGGAGCCGTCGGCCTCCACGACGCGGCCGCGCACGGCGCCGCCGGGGAAGACGAGGTCGAGCCACTCGGTCTGGTCCCACGCGAGGTCGAGCTCGACGAGCTGCGTGGTCGCGTCGCGCTGCGAGGCGCTGATGCGGAAGTGGCCGGGCTCGGCGAGCTCCAGCTCGAACAGGCCCTGCGCGTCCGTCTGCGACGGGTCGTAGTTGAAGTTGGACAGCCAGCCGGGCAGCGGGTCGGCGTGCTGCTCGGCCAGCAGCCAGACGTCCTTCACCGGCCCGCGCGCGTCGCTCACGCGGCCGTGGACGCGCGGCTTGGCGCGCGCGAGCAGCGTGATCTCGGTCGTCTCGCCGGCCTTCACGTCCACGACCACGGCGACGCCGGGCGGGCCGCTGAGCTGGAAGGACTCGGGCGCGAGATCCGCGATGCGGAAGCGACCCTCCGTGTCCGTCACGACGCGCGACTCGCCCGGCGCCGGCTTGCCGCTCCAGGACACGCTGCCGCCCTTCGCGACCGTGGCTTCCTGGGTGGCCTTGTTGGCTGCGGCCTGGGCGATGCTGATGGCGTTCACCGTCGCGCCAGGCAGGGGCTGGCCCGCCAGCAGCACCACGCCCTCGATGGCGCCCGCCGGCTGCAGCACGATGCGCAGCTCGTCCCTCACCTTGCCCTCGCGCAGCTCGAGCACGTGCGGCGGCGAAGTCACGAAGTGCGGCGCGCTGGCCGTCGCCGTCCAGTCGCCGCCGGCGAGCTGGCCGAAGGTGAAGCGGCCCCCGGCGTCGGTCGTGTCCGAGACCGGCGGCAGGTCCACGCGCAGGCTCTCGGGAGGCGCGAGCGTCACCGTTGCGCCGACGATCGGCTGGTCGCGGGCATCGACCACGACGCCCGTGGCGCGCGCCTCGCGCGGGAGCTTCGCGCGGAACGTCCCCCGCTCCGGGGCGGCCACCGTGGGCAGCACGTAGCCCCGCGTCGCGTAGCCGGGCGCGGAGACGATGGCTGTGTTGCGCATGGTCCCAGCGGGCGAGAGCAGGTAGAGACCCTCGAAGGGCGGCGGGACGCCCGCGGCCTGCAGCTCCGTGGGTTCGCTCGTCACCGTGAGCGGCACGGGCGATCCCGATCCCTGCGGGTCGTCCGGAACGACCTGGCGCAGGCCCTGCACCGTCGCGCCGACGATCGGCTCGCCGGATTCGGGAGCCACGAGCGTGAGCAGGATGCTTGCGGCTCGGGGCAGCGTGAGCTCGAGCGGCGCGTCGCCCGGGCTCACCGAGGCGGACCGCACGGGCTCGAAGCCGGCAGCTCCCCCGAAGATGACGAAGGGCGCATTCGCGGCATCGAGCGAGTCGAAGCGGAACGCGCCCTGCTCGTCGGCCTCGCCCTCCACGTCCGTGGCCGTCCCTCCCGAGCTCCAGCGCGTCGTGAACTGATACAGGATGTCGTGGTGAAAGAGATCGGCGCCCTCGACGTTGCGTGCCGGGCGCGCGACGAGCTTGGCGCGGGGCACAGGCTGGCCCCCTGCATCGAGCACCTGGCCCTCGATCACGGCGCCGGCCTGCAGCACCACATCGCCCACGTCATGCGACTCGCCCGGCAGCAGCTCGGCCTTCACGATCGCAGGCCGATGACCGGGACCGCGCACATCCAGCTCGAAGGGTCCCGCCCCCAGGCCGTCGAAGGCGAAGCGGCCGTCCGCGCCTGTGACGTCGGACTGCACATATCGCAGGACGTCCCGCTCCGCACCGCGCGGGCCGCCCTCGGGCCCGCCGAAGAGCGACGGCTCCAGGGTCACCCCGGCCAGTGGCTGTCCCCGCTCGTCCACGGCGCGGCCGACGAGCACCGCGCCCGCGACCAGCGCGATGTCGCCCGCGTCCAGGTCGCCGCCCTGCCAGCCCGCGCAGCCAACGGCACGCGACTCGAAGCCCGGGTGCATGACGAGCAGCGACGGAGTGCCCTGCCCGATGCCGGCGCCCGTGGCGGCGGCGGCACCGGTTGCGGGCGGGTGTTCGACGACCGGCAGGGCGAATCGCCCCTGGGCATCCGTCTCGGTGCGCGCGAGCAGCGTCAGGTCGACTCGCCAGTTGGAGCTCGTGATCAGGTTGAGCTGCTTCCGCTTCCACGTCGAAGGGTAGTGACGCACGACAGCGCCCGCGACGGGGCGGCCGGCCTCATCGACGACGCGCCCGCGGAACGTGGCCCGGACATCGCCTTCCGCCAGCGGCTCGACGGTGGGCTTCTCCGGGGCCAGTGACGCCACGCCTGCGGCCTCGCCCGACTGCGGCAGCACGGAGGGCGGCGGGGTCGACTCCGCGTCCGGTGACTTCGGCGCCGCTGGTGCGCCATCGCGCGTCGGGACCGACTCGCTGACGTGGTCCGCCGCCAGCCACCAGATGGCGCCCTCGACGGCTCCGAGGGCCAGCAGCGTGAGGAGCAAGACCTTGCGGCCCTTTCCCACCCAATCCTCCGTCGCAGCCCGCCCGAGGGCCGCGCGGCCACGATAAACGACGGCGCCGCCGCGCGGTTGCTGGCCGCGCGGCGGGGCCGGGGAAGGGGCCGCGCCTCAGCGGTGCCCGCCGTCCTCCACCATGTAGCCGATCGACTTCAGCATCTCGACCTGCTGCGGCGTCAGCGACATGGGTCCCTGCATCTGCATCGCCATCTTCGCCAGCCGCACGAACTCCGCGCGCCAGCCATCGGGGTCGCTGCCGCGGCCGGCCTCGCCGAGCGCGATGACGTGCTGCCAGGCCAGGTTGCCGGCATTGCTGCTGCCGCGCAGCAGCATCCCGAAGCCCGCCACCGCCGCGCTGAACTTCACGTCCGGGCGCGCCATGGCCAGGGTCTGGCCGCCGTCGCGCACCGGCACGTCGGTCTCGGTCGAGGCGCTCGCGTCCGGCGCCTTCCAGCGCAGCTTCACGGTGAGCAGCTCGTCGCTCGGCACCAGCTCGGGCTTCGGCGCGTCGGGCTGCTTCTGATACTTCAGCGCGTCGATCCCGCCGCCCGTCTCCGCGCCCGGCGGCACCAGCTCGTACAGCGCCACCACCGAGTGGCCCGCGCCGATGTCGCCGGCGTCCTTGCGGTCGTCCTTGAAGTCCTGCGGCGCGAGGGCGCGGTTCTCGTAGCCGATGAGCCGGTAGGCCTGCACGCGCGCGGGGTTGAACTCGAGCTGCAGCTTGACGTCCTTGGCGATGGTGACCAGCGTGCCGCCCATCTGCTGCACGAGGACGCGGCGGCCCTCGTCGAGCGAGTCGATATAGGCGTACTGGCCGTTGCCCTTGTCGGCGAGCAGCTCGGCGGTGCCGTCCTTGAGGTTGCCCTCGCCGAAGCCGAGCACGGTGAGGAAGGTGCCCGTGCGCGCGCTGCTCTCGATGAGCGACGTCAGCTCGTCGCGGCTGGTGGGGCCGACGTTGAAGTCGCCGTCGGTGGCCAGCAGCACGCGGTTCGTGCCGCCCTGCCGGAAGTTGCGCGCCGCCACCTGGTAGGCCAGCTGGATGCCGGCCGCGCCCGCGGTGCTGCCGCCGGCACGCAGGTTGTCGAGGGCGTCGAGCACGCGCTGGCGGCCCGGCCCGTCGCACACCGTGCTGTCCAGCACCAGGCCCGCGGCGCCGGCGTAGGTGACGATGGCCACGCGGTCGCGCTCGTCCAGCTGCTGGGCCAGCAGCTTCATGCTCTGCACCAGCAGCGGCAGCTTGTCCGGCTGGTCCATGCTGCCCGAGACGTCGAGCAGGAAGACGAGATTCGTGGGGCCGCGCTGCGCGGCCGGCACCTCGCGGCCCTTGAGCGCGACGCGCGCCAGGCGGTGCGACGGGGACCACGGGCACTCGGTCACGTCCACCGTCACCCCGAAGGGGCACTCGGCGCCGGCCGCGGGCGCCGGGTCGTCGTAGCGGAAGTAGTTGAGTAGCTCTTCGATGCGCACCGCGTCGGCCGGCGGCAGCTGGCCGTTGTTGAGGAAGCGGCGCACGTTGCTGTAGCTGGCCGTGTCCACGTCCACGCCGAAGGTGGAGTAGGGCGCGGTGAAGGGGGACTGGAAGCCCGACTCGACGATGGGCTGGTAGGACTCGGTGCCGGGCGTCGGCGCAACGCGCAGGTAGCGGTAGCGCGGGGATTCGCGGTCGTCGGAAGACTCTTCGTGCGCGACGAGGGTCTCAGCGAGCGCGTCGGCCGGAGGTGGAGCGGCTGCGGCCGCGGCCGGCCGGGGGCGAGCGATGTTCGTGGCGTATTCCGCAGCGGCGTTCGGCGCGGGGGCGGGCACGGGCGCGGAATCACCGCCGAGATCGCGGGCGAGCGCGGAGTAGCGCCCGGCCCCGGTCTTCGGTGGCGCGGAGGGTGCTTCGACCTGCGTGCCGGTAACCGCTGCGTCGGCGCTGCGACCCTTTGCCGTCTGCATGCCGTTCGCGCCGTAGAATTCCGCCCCGGGCGCAACGGCGGCACCGGGGTTGGTCGATGAAGCACCTCCGCTGTAGCCCAGCTGGCCGAGATCGTTCGCGGCCAACGTCGCCTGTGCATCACCACCGGATCCGCCCGCTGTCGCGTCGCCAAGGCCGAGGTCGTACGTGAAGGGCGAATCCGCTGCCGGCGGCACGCTTGCTTCGCCGAGGGGCGCGCGCCCGGCGGAAGAGTTGGAGCCGATGTAGCCCAATTGCCGCAAGTGCGCGTCGAGCAGCTCCGGCTGCGACCCGGCTCGCTCTTCCTTCGCCACCGGCTTGTCTGCCGCCGGCTTCCCGACGCGTTCGCCGTTCCAGCTCAGCGTCACCCACACGACGAGCGCCGCCGCGGCGGCGAGCGGCGCGAGCCACGTGAGCGCGGCGCGACGCGTGGCCCTCCGCGTGGCACGGGACGCTGGCGCGCGGGCCGCGCTCTCGATCTCGGCGCGCTGCGCCGCGGTGAGCTCCGGGGTGGGCGCCGCCGCCGCCTCCATCGCGAACATCTCTCCCAGCTCGGCCGCCGAAGCGCGGATCGCCTCCACCTCCGCCCGCGCCGCCGCATCCCGCGCCAGCAGCGCTTCGATCTCGGCGACGTCGGCACCCTCGAGCTCGCCCAGCGCGTACGCCGTGAGCCGCGGGTCGCCGTCGGGCACCATCGTCTCGTGGTCCTCGTGGTTCGTCATGGGGGGCCTCCTCAGGCCGCGCGCGGCGCATCGATGCGCGCGCGAAGGGTCTTCAGCCCGTTGTGGATGAGCACGCCCACGTGGCTGACCGTGAGCTGCATCACGCCGGCGATCTCCTTGTAGGAGAGGCCTTCGTGGAAGCGCAGGCGCAGGACTTCCTGCGTGCGCGGGGGGAGCGTGCCGAGCGCGGCACGCATGCGGCCCGTGTCCTCGAGCCGCTCCATGGCGGCGTGCGGGTCGGGCTCGCGGCTGCGCGCGCCGTCGGGCGGCGCGTCGCGGAGCAGCGGGGTGGCGTCGTTCATGCGCGTCTCCTTGCGCAAGAGGTCCAGGGACCTGTTGCGGCAGACCGTGAAGAGCCACTCCGCGAGATGGCCGTCGACCACGTCCCGTGGCTGCGCGCACAGGCGCAGGAAGGTGTCCTGCACCACGTCGCGCGCCTCGTCCGCGTCGCCGAGCAGGCGTTGGGCGAAGCGGAGGAGCGGCGCCTCGTAGCGCGCCACGGCCTCCCTCACCCACTCGGCGGCAGATCCCTCGGGCACGTCGGTCTCCGGCGATTCCGCAAGCGACTCGGCCCCCTTCAACGACCGGCCCGCGGATCTCTTACGCGCCATCTTCGCCCCGGGCTGGGCCGCGGCTGCGGCCGAAAACGACGCGGGCCAGGCGCCGTCTCTCCCGGCGCCCGGCCCGCGAAGGCCTGCAGCGGGCCTATTCGGGCACGATCATGAGCGCATTGCTGATCACCTTGCCGCCGCCGAGGATCGGGTGCACCGACTGCAGGTAGAGGGGCACCCCGGCCGGATAGCCCGCCGGCCAGGTGCCCCCGAGGCTGACGACGCCCGCGACCGGCACCACGAAGCCGGCGTCCGGCACGAAGGTGCTGCCGCCGAAGGGCGCGTCCAGCGCGGTCAGCCCGCCCACGAGCAGGCCCGGCGCGAAGGCCGGACACGTCACCTGCACGCTCACGGCCGAGCCCGGCTGCGGCACGCCGAAGCCCTGCAGGTGCGCGCCGCCCTGCACCGACGGGATGCCGAGGCCCAGGTCCACGAAGGGCCCGAGCGCATTGGTGAGCGAGACGAGCTTGAAGCTGGTGAGATCCGTGGACGCCGCGTCCTGCAGCCCGTCGCCGTCGAAGTCCGCGTGCACCAGGATGCCGGCCGCGCCGCCGCCCGGCAGCGGCGTGCTGGCCGGCGCGCCGATCGGGCCGTCGCGATCCATGCGCTGCGCCAGCACCACTGCCGACAGGCCGCCGAGGCCCAGCAGGTCCGGCAGCCCGTCGCGCTCGAGGTCCACGGCCCGCAGGTTGTGCGTGAAGGGCGCGAGCTGGACGTACAGGGCCTCCCCGAAGCCGCCCGCGCCGAGCCCGTGCAGGATGGCGCCCACGTCGTTGCCCGCCACGTGCAGCAGGTCGAGCGCGCCGTCGAGGTCCATGTCCGCCGCGTCGGGCCCGCTGAAGGCGAAGCCGGACCAGAGCTGCGGGGGCGCGAAGGCGCCGCCGCCGAGGCCGTGCCGCACGGCGACCTGCTGCGCATCGAGGCAGGCGACGTCGGGCAGCGCATCGCCGTCGAGATCGGCCACGATCAGGCCCGTGGGCGCCACCGCGGGGCCGATGGGCGTCGCGGCCCCGAACGTGCCGTCGCCGTGCCCCCGCATCCAGTGCAGCACGTGCGTCGGCGCGCCACCCACCGCGAAGACCACGTCGAGCACGCCGTCCTCGTCGAGGTCCGCGAGCTGAGCGAGGTAGGACGAGGGCGGAAAGCTCGCTGCCGCGCTGCCGGCCCCGAAGCTGCCGTTGCCGGCGCCGTGCAGGAAGGAGGCGAGGTTCGTGACGGTGCCCCGGGCCAGCAGGTCGAGATAGCCGTCGCCATCCAGATCGCCCAGCAGGGGCTGCACGAAGGCCCCGACGTCCGCCGGCAGCACCACGATCTGCTTGTCGCCGAGGCCGCCGCCCGGCTGGCCGAGGAAGCGCACCACCTCGAACGGCCCGACGCCCGGCCCCACCAGGTCGGCGCGGCCATCCTCGTCGACGTCGCCCGTCGCCGGCGTGATGCCGCCGAAGACATCCATGTCGTCCACGTCCGCCGGCGCGAAGAGCTGCGCGTCGAAGCCGTTGGCCACGCTCTGCGCCGGGAGGGCCGGCGCGAGCGCCAGCAGGAGGAAGACCGGACCGGTGACGATGTTGCGCATGCGGATGGCTCCTTTTCCGAAGCGTGGCGCGCGGCGGACGCAGCCCGCGGCGCCGGCGGTTCCGCCGCGCACCCAGGACTTGATGGCGACGGCCGGCAGCGGCGCGGCCTCCTCTTGCGCCAGGCCACCAGCTGTGCTTGCCGCACGGCTCAGCCGCCGTGCCGCACGACCTCCGCCATCGCCGCGCGCAGGTGCGGCTCCAGCTTGCCCCGCAGCTCGTCGTTGGCGAAGGCGATGACCGACAGCTTCGACTCGGTGTCCATCGGCGCGTCCAGCGGCTCGAAGTGCTCGTCCAGCACGGGCACGCCGGCTTCGTGCCAGACGAGCAGCGTCGCGAGGTCGTAGGGCTTGGCGGTGAAGTTGCGCAGGCCGCGCGTGCGGTGCAGCCAGCCGCGCAGGTCGGCCAGCATGCGGTAGCGGCCGGTGGCGGTGAGGAAGAGCTGGCCGGCGGTGCACAGGTACTGGTCGTCGTAGAGCAGGCGCTGGTCGAGACCTTGCGCCTCGATGACGCGCGCCAGGAAGCGCGCCTCGAGGTCCGCCACCAGCGGCCGCTCCACCGCGAGGAAGCGCGTGAAGCACAGGTAGCCGTTGTCCAGGCGCAGGCCCTCGCGCGCCCGCAGCGGCGCGGACTCCAGCTCGTGGCCCGTGCGCACGTCGTGGCGCGCGAGCGTGGCGCCCTGCCCGCGCACGGCCGTGAGCACGTGGTAGACGGCGGCCGAGGTCGTGGGCAGCTCGGTCTGCACCGCGATCTCCACGTCCGACAGGCGCGTGGCCGGGCCCTTGTCGCGCGCGAGGCCGGTGAGCGCCCAGGCCGAGCGCATGTCGTGCATGAGGCTGCGCGTGCCGTCCACCGGATCGATGAGCACGCGCAGCGGCTCGCCCGGGGCGCCCGCGCCGTCGTGCCGCTCGCCCGGGCCCTCGGCGATGATGGTCACGGGCTGGCGCGCGCCGAGGCGGCGGCCGTAGTCGGCGAGCGGCTCGTCGGCCACGTCGTCGAGCGCGTAGGACAGGTCGCCCGCGCCCCACGCGCCCGGCGCGCTGGCGAGGTCCGGCTGGCCGGCGCGGCGCGCGCGCTGCAGCAGCCACGTCACGCGCTCGCGGATGGCCTCGTGCAGCGTGCGCGTCTCGGCGAGCAGGAAGGCGGTGTCGAGTTCCCTCATGGCAGGCGGGCCATCTCACCACGCGGAGGGCGGTGCTGCCCAGCCCGCGGGGGCGCGGCTGCAATCCGCGCGCGGGGCGTGGCACGATGACCGGCGGCCGTGGACACCGAGCGCGACAAGGACCGCGAGATGCTGACGCGCGCCGCGACGCTGCGCGCGCCGCTGGCCAGGGCCGGCCGGCTCGCCGCCTCCAACGGCATGGGCTACCTCGTCTTCGGCGCGCTCACGGTGCTGCTCTCGCTCTCCACGGACGCCGCCGACCTCGTGGCCATCGCTGTCGGCGTGACGCTGCTGTACGTCGGCTCCGCCGCGCGCCGCCTCGGCCCGCGCCTCGCCGACGGCGATGCCGCCGCGGCTCGTGCCCTCGCGCGCAACGAGCTGGTGCTGCTCGCCGCCATCTCGATCTACTGCCTGCTCATGGCCACCGTCGTACGCGCGACGAGCGCCGAGCTCGACGACACGCTCAAGTCCGTCGGCTACAACTTCGACATGGCCGGACTCGCGCGCGCCACCTACGCGGTCATGTTCGTGGTCACGCTGCTCTATCAGGGCGGACTGGCGCGACACTTCCGCCGACAGGTGCCGCGGGCCGAGGAGTACGTGGCCGAGATCCCGGAGTGGGCGCGCGAGACGGTGGCGACGCTGCCGAGCTGAAGGGCGGCGAGCCCGCGCCGCTCACGGCTGTTCCGCCGGCGGGACGTCCGGGTCGCCCTCGGGGATCAGCCGGAACTTCGGGATACCGTCGTCGTGCAGCGGGTCCCAACCGACGACGCCGCCCAGGAAGTCGACGACCTCGCCGAGGTTCAGGAAGAGGCCGCCGCTCACGCCCGGCAAGAAGACCACGCCGCCGATGCGGAACGACTCCCAGAGCGGCGGGTCCCCGGCCGGCACCTCGAACCAGTCCTCGCTGCCGGTGCCCGAGAAGAAGGACGTGCAGAGGGGCACGTTGACCACCAGCACGGAGAACGAGCCGGTGGACGAGTTGCCCAGGAGCTCGTCAGACTTGCGCCTCCAGTAGTCGCCGTCGATGCCGGCGACGACCGCCTGCGCGAACAGCCCCCGCCGCACCTCGACGGACTTGCGGCCGAACCACTGGCGGTAGTACGCCTCCGTGGACAGGCCGAAGCCGGTCTCGAGCCACAGCACGCGGATCTGCGAGCCGAGGCCCAGGCCCGTGCCGTAGCGGACATCGAGGATGTCCGACAGGTCGCGCAGCCGGTCCTGCCCGTACTGGCCGAGGCTGCCGCAGCCCTGGCAGGCCAGGAGCAGCAGGAGGCCCGCGGCCGCGACGCCCGCGCGAGCTGGCGTCAATCCTCGCCCACCCGCCGCGGGACGAGCCGCTCCTCGATCTCCGCGCTCGCCTCGCCTTCCTCCGCGTACTCCTGCTCGGCGTTCACCGACCACGGATCGAAGCGCGTGCCCTCCAGCGCGTTGCGCACGTTGAGCGTGGCGCTCATCATCGCGTGGTCCTGGCTGTTGTAGTTGTGCAGGCCCTTGCGGCCGGCGGGGTAGGCGTTGCGCAGGCTGCTCGCCAGCCAGGCCTTGAGCGTCTCCTTGTGCTGGCGGTAGGTCTCGTCGTAGACGGGGTAGGCATCGAGGCTGCGGTGCACGCGGCCGGGGCGCGGCGCCGGGTCGGGCGAGAGGCCGATGGCGTGCAGCTCGCGGCTGGCCAACGCCACGACCTCGGCGTCGCGCAGGCTCCACGGCGGCGTGCCGCGCGTGCAGAAGTACTCGAGGCCCAGCACCGTGCGCTCGCCCGGCGCGAGGCGCGGGGTCCAGTTGGCGAAGTTCGTGATGCGCGCGACCTGCACGGCCGGCTCGTGCACGTAGATCCACTGGTCGGGGAAGAGGCGCGCCTTGGGCACGACGAGCGCCACCGTCATGAAGTCGCGGTGCAGCAGGCCGCGCCCGGCGGCCAGCACCTCGGGCGGCGGCGGCGGGTCGAGGGCCTCCACCAGATCCTTGAGCGTCATCGTCAGGTGGAAGTGCGTGCCGGCGTGGCGCGCACCATCGGCCGTACGCGCCTCGAGCACTGCGCCTCCGGCGTGGCGCAGGCCGGTGACCCGCGCGCCCAGCCGCACTTCGCCGCCGCGCGCCACGACCGCGTCGCGCACGGCCTCCCACACCTGCCCCGCGCCCAGCGGCGGATAGTCGAAGCGCTCCACCAGCGACTTCACCTCGCGCCGACTGCCCGGCAGCGCGTTCCGCGCCAGCTCCAGCAGCGACAGCCCGCGGATGCGCTGCTCCGCCCAGTCCTTGTGGATCTGCGCGCAGGGCACGCCCCACACCTTCTCGGTGTAGGTGCGGAAAAAGGCCTCGTACAGGTGCAGGCCGAAGCGGTTCACCGCCCAGTCCTCGAAGGACACCTCCGGCCGCCGCGGCCGCAGGCGCGCGCCCGCGAAGCTGGCTCCTGCGCGCAGCGCGCGCCACGCGCCGAAGTGGCGCAGCGTCTCGCCGATCTTCAGCGGGTAGGGATAGAAGCGCCGGCCGTAGTAGATGCGCGTGAGGCGCTCCACGGTGACGTAGCCCTGCGGCAGCATCGCCGACCACATGCGCTTGACCGCCTCGCTCTTGGTGTAGAAGCGGTGCGGGCCGATGTCGTAGCGCAGCTCGTCCCAGGTGTGCGTGCGCGCGAGGCCGCCGACCAGCTCGTCGTCGGCCTCCAGGACGAGCACCTTGCGGCCGGCGTGCGCGAGGTGCCAGGCCGCGGTGAGGCCCGCGGGCCCGGCGCCCACCACGACGTGCCGCTCGGCGCTCATGCGGCCCGCGCCGAGGCGGCCAGCTCGCGGCCGGTGACGAAGTCCTGGCCCGCGTCGCGCGCGCGCCGCAGCACGTCCTCGACCAGCGCGCGCGCCGGCGGCCCCGCGCCGCGCGCGTGAAGGCGGCGCAGCGGCCAGGGCAGCGCGGACAGCCCGCTCGCGGCAGGCACCAGCTCGTGCAGGTGCAGCAGGAAGTGCCGTGGACGTGCGGGCAACAGCGCCACGCCGCACGGGTCGAGCAGCCGCAGCCAGGTGAGGTTGGCCGGCGCTCGCAGCACGCGCAACGCGTCGCCCGAGAGGCGCACGACCTCGCCGCGCGACGCCGCGCGCGGCGCGTGCGGCCGATTGGCTGCGGAGGGCATCAGGCCGCCCTCGCTGGCGTCGTAGCGGTAGCCCGCGCGAGCCAGGCGCGCGCCCAGGTCCGGCGGCGCGTCGAAGAAGGGCGCGCGGAAGCCCTCGACGCGGAAGCCGGCGGCCTGCAGTCGCGCGCGCGCGCCGCACAGCTCGGCGTCCAGCTCCGCGGCGTCCAGCTGCGAGAGTCGCCGGTGCGTCAGGCCATGCGCCCCCACCTCGTGCGCGGCGCCCGGCGGGCACAGGCGCGCGAAGGCCTCGGCCAGCCCGCCCACCACGAAGAAGGTCGCGCGCGCGCCGTGCCGCTCCAGCGCGTCGAGCAGCCAGGGCAGTCCCTCGTCGAGGCCGGCCTGCGGCGCGCCCGGCGCGCAGGGCGCGCCCCAGTCGGGCTCGACGTCCACCGACAGCATGAAGCCGTCGCTCACGGCAGCGGCGGGCGCGTCCATGCCTTCCAGTCCTGGAGCTCGATGGCGTGCGCGTCCTCGGCACCGGGCAGCCGGCCCCAGCGCTCGTGGAAGCGGCGCATGTTGGCCTCCAGCCCGGCGGGCTCGCGCAGCACGTAGTCGTGCACCACGCACACGCCGCCGACGACCACCGTGCGCAGCCCCTGCTTGCGCACCTGCCACATCCAGTCGGTGTCCTCCCACTGGCTGCCGACATAGCCCTCGTCAAAGTGCTGGTCGCCCACGCGCTCGCGCGAGTAGACGAAGCAGGTGCCGGGGATGGTCACGTCCCACAGCTCGCCGTCGGCCAGGTGCTCGCGGCGCGACTGCGGCGAGCCGTCGGGGAACACGAGATGGCCCGAGGCGGCGGCGACGTCGGCGTGCGCCGCCAGCACGCCGGCGAGGCGGCTCATCCAGCAGGCGGGCAGCAGCACGTCGTCGTCCAGCATGGCCACGAGGTCCTGCGTCGCGCGCGCGAGGCCCGCGTTGCGGTTCGCGGCCACGCAGCGCGGCGCGCACGAGACCAGCAGCTCGTAGGGCATGTCGGCCGTCTGCTGCACCGACCAGATCGCGCGCCGCAGCCGCGCGCAGTCCTCGTAAGCCGGGATGACGACGCTCACCCCGCGGCCGGCGAGTTGCCCGAGCGCGCCGTGCCGCAGGCCGACCGGAGAGCGCATGCCCGCGTCTGCCATGGGCCGCTGATGCTATCCGCGCCCGGGCGCGCCGGATACCGCGCGACGAGGGCGGGCTTGGGCAGCAGGGCGAGAGGATGGTGGCGGGCGCAGGGTGCCGACGGCGCATCTCGCACTGAAGCTTGACTCAAGCACTGCATCGGGAATGCTTCCGTTCAGGCGCCGCGACCGAACCCTCACGGCCCGACTGGCCGGCGGCAGGCCAGCGCGCCGGCCGCGCCCAGCAGCAGGAGCGCCACGACGGCCGCCGCGCGCGCGCCGCCCGCGCCGGGCGTCGCGTAGCGCAGCTCGAGCACGTGCGGCCCCGCGCCGACGAAGGCGCCCAGCAGCGCGTGATCCACGCACTCCACCGGCGCTTGCTGGCCGTCGAGCCGGAGGCTCCAGCCCGGGTCCCAGGCCTCGCTCACCACGAGGACTCCCGGCGCCGGCGCGTCGCAGCGGACGGTGATGGCCTCGGGCCCCGCGCGCTCGACCTGCGCGTCGCTGCGCGGGCCGCGCTCGGGCAGCGCGAAGGGCGGCGCGCGCTCGAGCAGCACGGTCTCGAAGACCGGCGCATCGCGGCGCGCGAGCCAGGCCAGGCGCTCGGGGCCGTCGGGCATCAGGCGCGCGCCGCTGCACACGAAGGCCGGCGGCCCGGCCGATGGGCGCGCCAGCAGCGCCACGCCTTCTTCCGGCGCCTCGAGCAGCACCGGCAGGCCGGTCTCCTGCGCCAGCGCCGGGTCGGCGTGGGCCACCGCCGTCACGCCCAGCAGATCCAGCAGCGGGTGCGACAGGCTGGCCGGCTGCGTGAGGCCGCGGCCCACGCGCGGGTCGGCCGGGTCCCACAGCGGACCCTCGAGACAGGCGAGCAGGTCCGCCGTGCGCTCTGGCACGAAGGCGGTGATGCCGCGCAGGTCGCGTACGCCCGCCGCCGAGACCAGCGTGGGCGGCAGCAATCCGGCCTTGCTGCCGAACACAGCCACGCGTCCGCGCGGCGTGCGGCCCTCCGCGAGGGTGCTGCTCGCGGCGAGCGGCTCGAGCGCGGCCATGGTGCGCGTGGCCGGCAGCAGCGGCTCGTCGGGGACGGTCGGGTTGAGCTGCCGCGCCCGGCCCGTGAGGTCCAGCGTCAGCAGCAGGGCCGGCGCCCAGGCCCACAGCGCCCCGCGACGCGCCAGCCGCAGCGCGAGTGCGCCCGCGATCAGCATCACGGCTTGCCACGGGACCTCGCGCGCGAGATCGGCCGCGAAGGCGCCTGCCTGCGGGTCGTCGATGTGCCCAGCGAGCCAGGGCGTCGCGAGCAGCGCCGCCAGCAGCACGCCGGCGGTGATCCCGGGCCAGCGCGCGCGGCGCTCGGCCACGGCCTGCGCCGCCAGCGCGGCGGCGAAGGGCAGCACGCAGCACCACACGCACAGCAGGCGCTTGGTGTTCGAGAAGGCGAGGCGGTCGAGGCCCGGCACCGCCGTGGCCACGCGCGCGGCGACCACCGCGCCGACCAGCGCCGCGACCGCGACCAGCGCCAGCACGCGCGCCTCGCGGCCGGCCCCGCGCGAGAGCGCCGCGGGCAGCAGCAGCAGGCCGAGCACCCCGACGTAGGCGGCGACCTCGACGGCGTTGCCCTGCAGCTGGCCGGACAGCAGCAAGCGGTCAGGCAGCCATTGCTCCATCGTGGGCGCGGGCGGGGTGTCGCCGCCGAAGGCGACGGCATCCCCGAAAAAGTCGGGCAGCAGGAGATCGGCCAGCGCAGCCGCTGGCACGTGGCTGCCCGCCAGCGCCGCGCGGCTCTCGGGCCGCGAGCGCAGGGAGGCGCCGTCCTGCTGCAGCGCGCCGAGCAGGCAGGGGAGTGCCACGCACGCGCCCAGTACGCCCGCCGCCGCCAGCACGAGCAGCGCGCGCGGCCGGCGCGTCTCGCGGGCGCCCAAGGCCAGCGCGACCGTGGCCATCCCCAGCAGGAACGGCGCCTGCGGGAAGCCCGACATGAGCCCCAGCGCCGTGCCCACGCCGGACTCGAAGAGCGCGCGCGCCGGCCGTCTCTGGCGCAGCCAGGCCAGCGCCGCGAGCTGCAGCGGGAACCAGGTGGTCGCCCAGGTCATCGGCGGGCAGTGCCAGCGCGTCGTCATCCAGGCGCTGAAGGTGAAGCCCACCGCCGCCAGCGCCGCGAAGGGTGGCGCCGCCCCCAGCAGCCGCGCCGCGCGATACGCCAGCCACAGCGCGGCCGCGACGTGCACGGCCAGCAGGACGTCCAGCGCCTGCACCGGCTCGAAGGGCGCGGCCAGCCAGTCCACGTGGGAGGGCAGCGGGAAGTGCTGGCTGGCCGCGAAGGGGAAGCCCAGCATCTGCGCGTCGTCCCAGGCGCCCGTGCCGCCGGCGGCCAGGAGCTCACGCGCGCGCACGAGGCCCGGCAGCACGAAGCCCACGATGTCGGGC
>DASUFI010000303.1:0-17972 GCA_036274635.1 Planctomycetota bacterium | reverse complement strand
TCCGCGAGGCCGCCCTCCATCTGCCGGTCGGCCGCCTCGCGCAGCAGCTCCCCCACGCGCGGGCCCGGCGGCACGCCCAGCGCCAGCACGTCCTCGCCGCGCAGCAGCGGCGGCGGGATCAGCGCCTGCTGCCGCAGCTCGCGGCGCGTGGCGGTGATGCGCGGCAGCGCGCTGTAGATCCCGTGACAGGCGGCCACGTCGGCCTTGTACAGCTGCAGCAGCTCGGGGAAGTGCGGCTCGGCCAGCAGGCGCCGCAGCCGCGCCGGGCGCATCTCGGGCACGTTCATGAAGACCAGGTGGTCGGCCACCAGCGCCACGACGCGCTGGGTCGAGGCGTTCGACATCCGCAGCCGCCCGCAGATGGCCTCGGCCATCTGCGCCCCGAGCTCGACGTGGCCGTCGAAGCGGATGCGATCGGGCGCGCGCACGAAGGTGGGCGGCTTGCCGACGTCGTGCAGCAGCATGCCCAGCGCCAGCTCGAAGCTGGGCCGCGCGGGCAGGTGCTCCAGGGCCAGCAGCGTGTGCACCCAGACGTCGCCCTCGGGATGGAACTCGGGCGGCTGCTCGCAGCCCTGCATGGGCGGCAGCTCGGGCAGGATGACGGGCAGCAGGCCGCTCTCGTCCAGCAGCTCGACCGCGCGGCGGCGCGAGGCGTGCACGAGCATCCTGCCCAGCTCGTCGCGCACGCGCTCGCCGGACACGAGGCGCAGGCGCTCGGCGGCGGCGCGCATGGCCGCGAAGGTGGCCGGCTCGATGCGGAAGCCGAGGCGCGCGGCGAAGCGCACGCCGCGCAGCAGCCGCAGCGCGTCCTCGCGGAAGCGCAGCTCCGGGTCGCCGATGGCGCGCACGATGCCGGCCTGCAGGTCGGCGCGGCCGCCGACGAGGTCGGTCACCTCGCCCGTGAAGGGGTCCTCGACCAGGCCGTTGATGGTGAAGTCGCGGCGCTGCACGTCGTCGGCCAGCGTGGAGGGCTCGATGGCCGCGGGGTGCCGGCCGTCGCCGATGCCGACGTCGCGGCGGAAGGTGGCCACGTCGTACTGGCCGCGCGCGCCGGGCACCTTGACCACGCCGAAGGCCTCGCCCACCAGCACGGTGCGCGGGAAGAGCGCCTGCACCTGCGCCGGCGTGGCCGAGGTGGCGATGTCCACGTCCCCGCCCCGCAGGCCGAGCAGGCGGTCGCGCACGGCTCCGCCCGCGAAGACGGCCTCGTGGCCGGCGCGCCGGAGGGTGCGCGCCAGCGCGCGGGCCTCAGCGCGCGACATGCACGCTTCCCGCGCGGGGTCGGACGGTGTCGCGGCTACGATGGGCCGCATGTCGCGCGTCGCGGGCCCGCTGCTGCTGCTGCTCCTCGTGCTGGTGGGCGCGGGCCTGCGGCTGCAGGAGTCCGCACGCTCCGAGCGGCTGCAGCAGGGCGAGGCGGCCGCACTGGCCACGCTGGCCGACCTGCAGCAGGCCTGCCGCGAGCTCGTGAGCGACGGCAACCCGCGCTCCGACCTCGCGCGCGCCGCGCTGGCGGCGCTGCCCGCGCTGCGCCCTCTGCAGGGCCCGAGCACCGACGCCATCGCCTATGCCACGAACGACGCCTACGTCTACGGCCTCGCCAGCCAGACGCGGCGCGACGAACGCAGCGGCCACCTGGCGCCGGGCTGGATCCTGCGCGCCTGGCCGGCGCGCTTCGGCGTCACCGGCAACCGCGAGTTCCAGGTCGCGGACGACGGGCAGGCCTGGGAGGGCCAGAACCGGCTCGGCCGCAGCGGCACCGACTACGCCTTTCCGCCCGACTTCCCCGACCCCGAGATCGGCCAGCCGCGCACGCCCTGGTGGCCGGTGGAGCTGCCGGCTCACAAGTAGTTCCAGAAGATGAGCTGCGCGCGGTGCGCGAGCTCCGGGTCGCCCAGGGTCGGGATGATCCGGCGCAGCAGCTCCTCGCGCGGCCCGCTCGGGATGAGCGCGATGCAATCCAGCGCCGCGACGCGCAGGGCGGGCGCGGTCCCGGGCGCCTGGATGATCTGCTCGAGCAGCGGCAGCGCCGCGGGCGAGCGCGCCTGGGATGCCGCGTAGACCGCCAGCTCGTCGACCGCGGGCGTGCCCAGCTCGGGCTGCAGGCGGGCCAGCCCCGCGTCGCCCAGCGGACCGAGCATGTCGGCCACCGCCTCCGCGACCACCGGTGAGGCGCCGCGCCGCCCGAGGGCGTAGTCGACCAGCACCGGGGCGCTCGGCTCCGGCGCGATGTCCGCGAGCAGTCGGCAGAGCGAGACGCGGTCCACGTCGCGCAGCTCGCGATCGTTCTCCAGTCGGGTCAGCGCCAGCTGCGCGAGGTCGGCGCGCAGCGCCAGGTCCGCCGGCCGGTCCTTGGGGCCCATGATGATGCGGTCGACGGTCAGGCCGAGGTTCGTGCCGGTGAGCGAGGGGAGCTCCCCGCGCAAGGTCTCGATGACGTTCGGGTGCCGGCGCTTGAAGAGCTCGTCCAGCACCAGCGACTGCACGCTCGAGCTCGGGTTGGTGGCCTCGCGCTCGAGCAGCTCCAGCGCCCGCGCCGCCTCGGGGTGGCCGGTGTCGTAGGCCACGAGCAGGACGTCCACGACGCAGGACGAGATGGAGAAGATGTTGTCCTTCAGCGTCTGCGACCACTCGTCCTGGCCGAAGACCTTGTTGGCCGTGGCCGCGGCGCGCCAGACCTGCTGGCGCACGTCGAGGCCGCCATTGCGCAGCAGCTCCAGCAGCTGGTCCGCGGCCCACGCGTCGTCGCGCGCCAGCAGGCCGGTGAGCGCCACGAGGCGCACGGTGCCGTTGCCCCTCTCCGCGATCCGCCGCAGGAGCGTGTCGGTGCGCTCGGCGTGCGGGAAGCCGGAGGCCACGGCGAGGTAGGCCAGGTCCACGTCCACCGGGTCCTTCTCCAGCTCGCTCAGGATGACGTCGCGCGCTTCGGGGTTGCCGCGGCGCGCGAGGTCGGCCAGGGCGCCGCGGGCGTAGCCGGCGAGGTCGGGGTCGGTGTCGAAGAGCCGCGTGCGCACCGCGGTCACCGCGCGCGGCCGGTCGGTGCGCGCCAGGATGCGCAGCGCCGCGCGCGCCTCGAGGCCGTTGAAGGACAGGCCGCGCGCCACGAGCTCGTCCAGCACGCCGGGAGCATCGGGATCCTCGGCACCCAGCAGCTCGACCAGCTTGCTGGCCAGCACCGGGTCGCGGTCGCCCACGGTCGCGAGGCGCGAGAGCAGCTCGGGCGCGAGCTGGCCCGCGTGCCGGCCCAGCACCTCGCGCGCGGCGGCCTCGGACGCGTGGCTGCCCCAGTCGAGCCGGTCGAGGCAGCGCGTGATCTCGTCCCGCCCGCGGTCGCGCGCCCAGTCGGGCGGCTCATCGAGCTCGATGCGCAGGCTGCCCAGCCGCGCCGTCGCCGGGCGCTGGGCCGACTCGTCGCGCGTGGGCAGCAGGAAGACCAGCCCCAGCAGCGCAGCGACGCCCAGCAGCGGGAGCAGCACGCGCGCGGACCGGCGCTCGCCGCTGCCGGCGGCGGCTCGAGTGGGCGTCGCGGGGATCGGCGAGGTAGTCATCGGACCTCCGGCAACCTAGCTTGCCGGGCCGCTCCGGAACATCCTCCCGGCCCCCGACGTGACCGGAACCTGCGACAGACCTATCCGGGCGACCGGCTTTGACACTCCGAGCCGGCCCTGATACGGTCCCTCGCTCCCCGAACGTCCCGGATGGCCAGCATGAACCGCAGCACGTCCCGCAGGCTTGCATCCCTCGCCCTCGTCGCACTCGTCTGTGCCCCGCTGGGCGCCTGTGTGACGCCCTTCAGCGAGCACGCCAAGGACATCGGGGAGGCCGTCTCGGACCAGGCCCGCGAGGCGCACCGCAAGTACGACCGCTACTTCTGGAACCTGGACTGGGACGACCCCAACCACGTCTGGCACGACGAGTCCTACGCCAGCGGTCCCGGCCACCACTGATCGGCTCGCCGCGTGCCCGCCCCACGGCGTGAGGCCGCGGCCCGCCTGATCCTGCTCCTGCCCGCCCTGCTGCTCGCGGGCTGCGGCATCCTCGGCCGCCAGCGCGACGCCTACATCAGCCTGCAGCGCGCCATGCAGCTGCAGGACAGCGAGGCGCGCCAGGAGGCCCTGGCCACGCTGCGTGGCGCCGAGCCGATGATCGGCGCCGTGTGGCTGGCCTCGGCCAGCGTGGCCCCGACGCCCGAGGAGTCGCTGGCCTACGTCAACCGCGGCCTGCAGTTCCTGCCGCAGGATCCCGATCTGCTCGTGGCGCGCATGTCGCTGCTGGCGCAGATGGCCCGCTACGATGACGAGCTGGCCGCCGCGCGCGCCACCCTGGCCACCGACGTGCCCACGCAGCTGCGCGCCGAGGCGCTGTGGTTCCTGGTGGACGGCCTGCTGGCCGGTCAGCGCGTCGCCGAAGCCGAGCCGGAGGTCATCCGCATGCGCGGCCTGGCCTTCACGCAGCCCGACATCGCCTCCACCGCCTGGGCGCGCATCGCGCTGGCGTGGGAGCTGGCCGACAGCCCGGACGACGCCGACCGCACCCTGGACGCGAGCCTCGATCTCGGCGCCACGGGCCTCTCGGGCCTGCGCCGCGCGAGCCTCACCTCGCCGGACCGCCAGGTCGCCGCCAGCCGCATCGTGCAGCGCGCCTCCCTGCGCCAGCCCGATCAGCCCGACCTCAAGCTCTACCTGCTGGTCGACCAGATGACGGCCGGTGACCTCGACGGCGCGATGGCCTCCCTGGATGCGCTGCCCGGCCCGCTGCCCGACCGCCTGGTCTCGCAGCGCGAGGCGATCCGTGCGCGCATCCTCATGCTGCAGGGCCACAACGAGGAGGGCCTGGCCGTGCTGCGCGCACGCCTCGAGGACGAGCCCGGCGACGCCTTCGCGCTGGGCGTGCTGCTCGAGTCCTACCACGTGCGCCACGTGCCCGAGCCGGCCGAGATGGTCTACTGGCTGAAGTCGGCGCGCCGCCACGTGATGGACCCGGCCCTCGCGCAGGAGATGGAAGCCACGCTGGACGCCATCGCCAAGTCGCAGGAAGCGCCCGCGCCTTCACCGCCGCCCTAGCAGCAGGCGCTAAGCCAGCTCCAGCTCGCGCGCGACGCGCTCGGCGACCGACGGCGCGTCCTCGCCCTCGGCCACGTCCACCCAGCGCACCTCGGCGAACTGCTGCAGGTGCAGGCGCTGCTTGCGCACGAGCTGGCGCGTGCGGGTGACGATGCGCTCGCGCAGGGCGGCGGCGGGCAGCTCGCCGCGCAGGTGAGAGAGGGCCTCGGCGTAGCCGATGCTGCGCGCGGGCTCGACGGCGAAGGGCCTGCGGGCCAGCAGGCCAGCCACCTCGTCCAGCAGGCCGGCCGCCAGCATGCGGTCCACGCGCGCCTCGATGCGCCGCTGCTGCGGCTCCTGCGCGTGGCGCAGCGCCGCAACCAGCACGCGTCCCGGCAGCGCGCGGCGCGTGTGCTCGCGCTGCCAGTCGGACAAAGGGCGGCCGGTGACCAGAGCCACCTCGAGCGCGCGCAGCAGCCGCTTGCCATCGCCCGGCAGCAGGCGCGCCTCGGCTGGCGCATCGAGCGCCGCCAGCCGCCGGCGCACTTCGGGCTCGCCCGCGCCGTGCCACAGCGCGGCCAGCTCGGCGCGCAGCGCGAGGTCCACCGGCGGCGACGGGCACAGGCCGCGCAGCAGCAGCCGCAGGTAGAAGGGCGTGCCGCCGGCGAAGAGCGGCGGACGCTCCTGCGCCTCGACCTCGGCCTGCGCGGCGCGCAGCCACTGTCCGGCGGAGAAGGGCTCGTCGTGGCCCACGAGGTCCAGCAGCGCGAAGGGCGTCTCGCGCTGCAGCTCGGCCCCGGGCTTGTCGGTGCCGATGTCCATGCCGCGGTAGACCTTCATGCTGTCCATGGACAAGAGCGCCAGTCCATGACGGCGGGCGAGCGCCGCGGCCACGGCCTTCTTGCCGCTGGCCGTGCCGCCCACCAGCACGCGCAGCGCCAAGCTCACAGGGGCCGCACGATCGCGACCGCGATCTGGCTCCCCGCCACGTGCTCGTCGAGGCGCGCGCTCAGGTCCTCCGGCGTGATGGCGCGGATGAGCTCCAGCTCCTCGAAGGGCCGCACGCCGCGGAAGGTGTCGGTGACCAGGGCGTGGCCCACGTGCTCGGGCGAGTCCAGCGCGCGCAGCAGCGCGCCGTGCAGCTTGTTGCGCATGCGGCCGAAGGCCTGCATGTCGAAGCCCTCGCGCCGCGCGCGCTCGAGCGCCTCGCGCAAACGGGCCTCGAGACGCTCGGGCTCGTCGCTGTCGCCGCCGATGGTGGTGAAGCCGAAGCTCTCCTCGGTCGAGTAGCTGGCCGAGAAGCTCTCGTCCACCAGGCCGTCGGCGTACAGCTCCTCCCAGGTGCGCGAGCTGCGGCCCAGCAGCAGGTCGAGCAGCATGCGCGTGCACAGCTCGCGCCGCAGCAGCGCGCGCGGGCCGCCGCCCAGAGCCCGCTCCTTGATGCCCAGCAGCAGCCGCGGGCGCGAGACGGCCAGCTTCTCCTCCCAGCGCGGCGCGCGGCAGCCCTCCGGCTCGTCGACGCGGCCGCGCCCGTGCGCCGGGCGCTCGTCGTGCGGCCGGCGCGCCTGGTCGGTTTCCGCCACCTCGGCCACCACCGCCGGCGGCAGCGCGCCCGACACGGTCAGCACCATGTTGCGCGGATGGTAGAAGAGCTCGTAGCAGCGCCGCAGCGTGGCTGCGTCGATGTCGGCGATCGATGCCACCGTGCCCGCGATGTTGTCCTTGGCCGGGTGCTGCTGGTACAGGCAGCCGAGCAGGCCGAAGAAGACGCGCCAGTCCGGATCGTCGTCGTACATCCGGATCTCCTGCGCGATGATCCCCTGCTCCTTCGCGACGAGCGCGTCGGTGAACCAGGGGTCCTGCACGAACTGCAGCAGCAGCTCGAGCGCGCGGCGCGGCTCCTCCACCGTGGACACCACGTAGGTCGTGCCCACGAAGCCGGTCATGGCGTTGGCGCTCGCGCCCAGCTCCGCGAAGCGGTCCGAGACGTCGCCCTCCTGGTCCTCGAAGAGCTTGTGCTCGAGGAAGTGCGCCAGGCCCTCGGGCACGGGCTGGCCGTCGACGCCGGCCACGCGGTCGACCGAGCCGAAGTTGACGCCCAGCGCGGCGAAGGTGCGCCGGAAGGCCGGGCGGTGGTTGACCAGCACGCGCAGGCCGCTGGCGGCGCTGCCGGCCAGGATGGGCTCGTCCAGCGGGTTGCCGAGGGGCGAGAGGTCCATCAGGCCGCCTTGCCCTCGAGCAGGAAGGTCGTGTCCAGGCGCGCCTCGGCGGCCAGCGCCGCGATGTCCTCGCCGGTGGCGGCGCGCACGGCGGCCTCGGCGGCGGCCAGCTCGTGCGGGCGGCCGGCCAGGAGCGCGGCATGGCGGAAGCCGCACATCGCGCGCGGGCTGTCGCGCAGGTCGGACAGGCGCCGCAGCAGCGCGCGGCGGGCGAGCGCCAGCTCGTCGGGGCGCACGCCGTCGCGCGCCAGCGAGGCCAGCTCCTCCTGCACCAGCTCGCGCACGCGCGGCGCCTTGTCGGCGTCGATGCCCGCCTGCACCACCAGCGTGGCGTTCTCCACGCTCACCGCCGCGCTGCAGCCATAGGCCAGGCTCTCGGCCTCGCGCACGCGCTTGAAGAGGCGGCTGAAGCTGTCGCTGCCCAGCACGAGGCCGAGCAGCGGCGCGGCCGAGCCGGGCAGCCGCGCGCGCGGCAGCCGGTAGCCGATGGCCAGCTTGCTCTGCGCCAGCGGCTGCACCTCGCGCAAGTCCTGCGGCGGGCGCGCGACGGGGCCGGGCGGCACCACCGGCCCGCCGGCGCTCGGATGGCGGCCGCCGGCCAGGCGCTCGACCGCCCACAGCGCCAGCTCCTCGCTCACGTCGCCCACCACGAACAGGCGCGCGGGCGCGCGACGCAGCTGCTCCCACGCGGCGCGCACGGTGGGCTCGCTCAGCGCCTGCGCCTCGGCCACCGTGCCCCACGGATGCCGCGCGAAGGGCGTGCCCGCGTGCATGGCCTCGAGCATGCGGCGGTAGGCCAGCAGGTGCTTGTCGTCCTCGATGGCCTCGATGGCGTGCACCAGGTTGCCGCGCTCCTGCTCCAGGTGGTCCGGGCGGAAGGCGCCGCCGGCGAGCGGCGGGTCGTGCAGCACGTCGGCCAGCAGCTCGACGGCCTCGCGGAACAGCGGCCGGCCCGCGTAGCGGTCGGCCACCGTCTCGAAGCCGAAGCGCACGAGCTGCCGGTCGCCGAAGCCCGACGCCCCCGAGAGCAGCTCGGTGGCGTACAGCTCCTCGCAGCGCGCGGCCACCGCCGACAGGCTGGGGAGGCGCCGCGTGGCGCGCGTGAGCAGGTCGGGCAGCAGCGCGCGGGCCGAGACGCCCTCGTCCAGCGGGCATTCGGCCACCCACTGCAGCAGGACCGTCTTGAAAGCCGTCGTGCGGCCCAGGTGGACGGGAACGCCGGCCGGCGTGGACAGCTCGAGGAAGGGGTCGGCGAGGGCGGCGATCGGCATCGGGCCGCGAAACTTAGCCGATCGGGGCCCGCGAGCACGAGGGGCCGGTTGGTTCGGAGGCCGCCAGGCCGGATAATCGGGCGATGTCCCGCGCCGACACCGCCGCGCCCGGCCCGCCGTCGCTGCTGGCGTCGCCGCGGCCGTGGCTGGTGGGTGTCCTGCACCTGCCCTCGCTCCCGGGCGCGCCGTCCGCGAGCCAGCCGGTGGCGCAGATCGCCGCGCAGGCGGCCGAGGATGCACGCGTGCTGGAGGACGCCGGCTTCACGGCCGTGCTGCTCGAGAACTTCCACGACACGCCCTTCCGCCGCGACCACGCCGACCCCGAGACCGTGGCCGCGCTGGCCGTCGTCGGCACGGCCGTGCGTGCCGTGGTGCGCCTGCCCCTGGGCTTCAACGTGCTGCGCAACGACGCGCTGGCCGCGCTGGGCCTGGCCCATGCCGCCGGCGGCAGCTTCGTGCGCGTCAACGTGCTGGCCGGCGCCGCCGCCACGGACCAGGGCCTCATCGAGGGGCGCGCGGACGAGCTGCTGCGCCGCCGCGCCGCCCTGCGCGCCACGCCCGTCGCCATCCTCGCCGACGTGGACGTGAAGCACGCCACGTCGCTCGACCGCCGCCCCGCGCCGCTGCGCGCGCGCGACCTCGTGACGCGCTCCGGCGCCGACGCCGTGCTGGTCACGGGCCCGGCCACCGGCCAGCCGCCCGACCCCGACGAACTCTCCGCGGTGGCCGATGCCGTCGCGCCGGCCCCCGTGCTGGCCGGCAGCGGCACCACGCCGCAGAACCTCGCCGCCACGCTGCGCCGGTGCTCCGGCGCGGTCGTCGGCACGGCGCTCAAGAACCCGCAGACGGGCCGCATCGAGAGGTCGCGCGCCCTCGCGTACGTGGAACACCGATCTTCATGAGCCACGAGCCCGTCCGCTACGCGGACACGCTGATCTTCCCCGCTTCGCTCGATCCGGATGCCGTCGCCACCGTCCGCCGCCTCAACGAGGCGGGGCTGCAGGCCTACCTCGTGGGCGGCTGCGTGCGCGACCTGCTGCTGGGCCTGATCCCCAAGGACTTCGACGTCTCCACCGAGGCGCGGCCGCGCCAGATCCGGCGCCTGTTCCGCAACAGCCGCATCATCGGGCGGCGCTTCAAGCTGGCCCACGTGCACTGGCCGGGCGGCAAGATCATCGAGGTGGCCACGTTCCGCGCCACGCCCGAGGGCAGCGGCGAGCCCGGCGTCGCGACGCAGGACCTGCTCATCACGCGCGACAACGAGTTCGGCTCGGCCGAGGAGGACGTGCTGCGGCGCGACTTCACCATCAACGCGCTGCTCTTCGACGTGCGCACCAACGAGGTCATCGACTACGTCGGCGGCGTGCAGGACCTGAAGGACCGGCTGCTGCGCACCATCGGCGACCCGGCCACGCGCTTCGCGGAGGACCCGGTGCGCATGCTGCGCGCCATGAAGTTCCTCGCGCGCCTGCAGCTGCAGCCCACGCCCGAGGTGGCCGCGGCCATGAGCGCCTCGGCCGAGCTCATCGGGCGCAGCAGCCCCGCGCGCGTCCTGGAGGAGATCTACAAGCTCATGGCCTGCGGCCGCGCGCAGCGCGCGCTGCCGCTGCTGGTGGAGCACGGCCTGCTGCAGCGCCTGCTGCCGGAGGTCGCGCCCTACTGGACCGCGCACCCCGAGCAGCTGGCCGCCGCCGGCGCGGCGCTGGACCGCATCGATCGCGGCCGCCGCCGCGTGGGCAATGACCAGCTGCTCGCCATCCTGTGCCTCGGCCCGTGGATCGAGCGCACGCGCGAGCCGCCGCCGGACCCGCTGCTGCTGGCGCACGACCTCTTCGACCACGCGGCGCTGCGCATGTCCATCCCGCGCAAGGACATGGCCTCCATGCGGCACGCGCTCACGACGCTGGTGCGCCTCGAGCGCCCGCGCCGCAGCCGCCGCTTCCGGCTCTCGGACTTCCTGCGGCGCCCGGCCACGATGCAGGCCATCGAGCTCCTGTACATCGCCGCGCTGGCGGGTCTCGCGGATCCCGAGCACCACGCGCACTGGGCGCAGCGGCTGGCCGAGCAGGGCCCCGGCGGCGCAGGCGGGCCGCGCGTGCACGACGAGGAGGAGCTGCAGGACGCGGACGCGCCGCACGACGCCGAGGCGCACGAGCGCGAGGACGTCGGCGAGCGCGGCGAGCGCCGCGACCGCGGCGAGCCCGGCCATCGCTCCCGGCGGCGGCGGCGGGGCGGTCGCGGCCGGCGCCGCGGGCGCGATCGCCAGGGCGCGCCGGCCGAGGGACGGCCCTTCGGCCCGCAGCCCGAGGGCCCCGCGGCGGCGCAGCCGGCCGAGGCCCAGCCGGGCCTGGAAGCCGCCGCGTCGGCGGACCGGGCGGAGGCCGCGGGCAGCGCGGGCGAGTTCCGCCAGCAGAACGGCCACGCTGAACGCGAGGGCGGCGGGCGGGGCGGGCGGCGACGTCGCCGCGGCCGGCGCGGCGGAGCACGGCGTGGAGGTGGCCAGGCGCCCGCGGCCCCGGCGCCCGGCGCCGAGCCCGTCGCGGCGCAGGGCGCAGCACGCGCCGAGCCGAGCCCCGCCCGCGAAAGCGGTCGCGACGAGGCACGTCACGGCAGCCAGCAGGGCGGCCAGCCACGTGAAGGCGGTCGCCGGGCGCGGGGTCGCCGCCGGAGTGGCCGGCGCGAGGACCGCCCCGTGCACGGCGGCGCGCCGCGCGAGCAGAAGGCCACGCGCGACCCGCCGGGCGCGCAGCAGGGCCCGGGTGCCCGCAATCCGGAGGACGTCGAGGACTTCTTCGACTGGTGAGCGCGCCCGCTAGTGGGGGTTGAACACCGAGCCGTCCGCCTTGCGGCAGCGCTGACAGCCGAGCGCGTCGAGCCCCAGGACGACAGCCACCTGCTGCGACAGGCTCACGCGGAAGCGCTGGCCCTCGCGCAGGAACACCGTGCGCGGATCGTTGTCGTGCACCAGCACGGCGGGTCCGCGCAGCAGCTCCAGCTCCACCGACTGGCCCGCGGGCAGCCGCACCGGCGCGCGGAGCTCGGTGCTGTTGTTGAAGGCCAGGCCGAGCCCCTCGTCGAAGGTGTCGCGCGTGATGCTGCGGTAGTAGCCGCTGCTGCCGAAGGGCGTGGCGCAGACGACGCCGTCGCCGGTGATCTCGCCGCTGTCCTCGCCCTCGATGCGCACGCGCAGCCGTATGGCCGTCGCGGGGCTCTCGTTGCGCAGCACCACGTCGTTCACGGCCGTGAGGTGCAGGTGGCCCACCACGCACTCCAGCAGCGGGAGCGTCGAGCGCTGCAGCTCGCCTCGCGCGAGACGCGCCAGCACGACGTCGAGGCCGTGGTCGGGGCAGGGGCGCGCGCGGCCCTCGATGCGCACGGGCACCTTGGGCACGCCGGGCCACTCGCGCTCGCCGCGCAGCAGCGTCCCGTCGCCGCCGTGGCACAGCACGGCGTCGGGCCCGCGGCGCACCACCTGCAGGCCAGCGAGCTTCACCGCCGCCTCGGCGCGCGGCAGGTCGTCGCCGCACAGGGCGATGCGCTGCACCCCGCTCATCGCCCGTCCGCCGTCAGGGCGCTCAGGATCACGTCGTGCACGGCGCGCAGGTCCTCGCCGCGCGGCTCGGGCACGCCCGGCCCGCCGAGCGCCAGCGGCCACAGCGTGGGCGCGGCCGGGACGTGGCCGTGGCTGCCGGCGATGGGCGTGGGGTCGAGCGGGATCACGTCGAGCAGGTTGCGGAAGCCCAGCTTGCGGCCCAGCAGCCGGCGCGCGATGCGCAGCCGGGGGAAGCGCAGCGCCGGATCCAGCAGGAGCTCGGCGGGGTCATACCCGGGCTTGCGATGGATGTCCACCGTGCGCGCAAAGTCGGGCGCGCGCGCGTCGTCCAGCCAGTAGTTGTAGGCGAACCAGGCGTCGGGCGCGGCCTCCAGCACGATCTGGCCCGCGCGCTCGTGCTCGAGGCCCGCGGCGCGGCGCGCCTCGCCGCTGAGCACGCGCCCCACCCCGGGCTGGCTGGCCAGCAGGCGCGCGACGGCCGGCACGTCCGCGGGGTCGGCCACGTAGACGTGCGCCGCCTGGTGATCGCAGACCGCGAAGGCGCGGCTGGCGCCCGCGTCGAGCGTCTCGCCCACGGAGGCCTGCCACAGCGCCGTCAGCCAGCCCGCCTCGCGCAGCACGCGGTTCGGGTAGACGACGCGCGACACTGGCCCGATGCCGTACTCCGACACGACCAGCACGTCCATCCCGGCGGCGGCCGCGGCGTCCAGCAGCCGGCCAGCCTGCTCGTCCACGTCGGCGGCCGCCCGCCGCGCCAGCGGGTGGCCGGGGCCGTGTCGCTGCAGGGCGTAGTCGAGGTGCGGCAGGTAGACCAGGCCGAGGTCGGGCTGGTCGCGCTGCAGGACGTCCAGGGCGCAGTCCACGATCCAGCGGGTGCTGGTCAGGTCGGCAGCGGGTCCCCAGAAGCGGAACAGGGGAAAGGGCCCCAGGGCCGCCTCCAGGCGGGCCCGCAGCTCGGCCGGCTGGGTGTAGATCCCCGGGACCTTGCGGCCGTCGGCGGGATACTCCGGGCGCGGTGTGACGGAGAGGTCCGCGCTGGAGTACATGTTGAACCACCAGAAGAGCTGGGCCACCCGGAGTCCGGGACGGGCCATCCGCGCCGTCTCCCAGACCCTCGGGCCCTGCAGCAGCCGGGCGCTCTGGCGCCAGAACAGCACCTCGGAGAGGTCGTGGAAGTACCAGCCGTTGCCCACGATGCCGTGCCCCTCCGGCAGCCGGCCAGTCAGCAGGCTGGCCTGCGCGGTGCAGGTGACGGCGGGGAAGACCGGGCGCAGCGGCCGCTGCCAGCCCGAGCGGCCCAGCGCGGCGAGGCGCGGGCCGAGCAGGTCCTGCACCAGGCCCACCACGTCGAGCATGAGGAGCCGGCGCGACATGGCGCGATCGTAGCAGCCGCCCGAAGAAGTCATTCGGCGCTGAAGGCGCGTCCTTCGCACCGGCTCTTCGTTGCCGGTCCTGCGGCGAATCTCCAGCTCGCCTCGGTCCCCCGGCAACGGGCGCTCCATTCGGGAGCGCCCTCGACGGGTTTGCGGCGGGCTACGCCCGCCGCAACTCCCTGCGCTGGGTCCCGCCTCGATCCGCCGCGAATTCCGTACCTTCCGCGCTCGAAGCACTTCTTCGACGGGCTGCCCGCAGCCGGCAAGCCGGTGTTGATCGCAGTCGGCCGTCCCTCCACGATGGCCGCCCGCTGCCGGGAGCGGCGCCGGGCCGGAGGTCGCGCGTGCTGAGGCAACTGGTCGCCGCCGTCGCCCGCCACTACCTGCGCAAGCCGGACCTGGCCGAGTTCCTGGCCACGCGCCTGCCCGACGGCGGCTCGGTGCTGGCCGCCGCGCGCAACGAGCTGGCCTTCCGCCTGGGCGCCGCGCGCCTGCCGCGGCTCACCCAGCTCAACGTGGAGCTGACCAGCCGCTGCAACGTCGCCTGCAGCTACTGCGACGTGAACCGCAGCCTGCGGCGCGAGGCGCGCGACCTCGACCTGGCCGTGCTCGAGCGCCTGCTGCGCGACAGCCCGCACGTGCGCACGCTGCTGCCCTTCCAGTGGGGCGAGCCGCTGCTGCACCCGGCACTGGACGAGGCCGTCGCGCTGGCCGCCCGCCGCGGCGTGCGCACCTACGTCACCACCAACGGCACCCTGCTCGACGCCGCGCGCCTGCGACGCCTCTCGGACTCGGGGCTGACGCGCCTCACCGTCTCGCTCGACGGCACGCCGCAGGACCACGCCGAGCGCCGCGGCTACGCGCAGGAGCCCATCCTGCGCCGCCTCGCCGACGCGCGCGCCGCGCAGCAGCGCGAGCGCCTGCCGGTGCGGCTCGATGTCTCGATGGTCGTGGACGAGAGCGTGGCCGACCGGCTCCCGGACTTCCGCGCGCGCCTCGCCCCGCTGTGCGACCGGGTGCAGTTCATCCCGCGGCTGCGGCGCGGCGCCCGCACCCGCGCCTGTCGCGAGCCCTGGCGCGGCGCGCTGGTGGTCCTCTCGGACGGCCGCGTGACCGCCTGCTGCGCGGACGCGCAGGGCGAGCTGGACCTCGGACGCGTGGAGCCGGGCCGGAGCGGCGGGCCCTCCGCGCCGGACATCTACGCCAGCCAGGCCTTCGTGGCGCTGCGACGGGCCCAGCGCGCGCGGCGCTTCTCCGGCCCGTGCGCGACATGCGACGAGTGCGACGTGCCGGGCGTCTCGAGGCGCTTCTCGTGAGCCTGCACAGCCGTCTGCTCGACGCGTGCAAGAGCGTGGACGCCGCGCTGGGCGTGCCCGCCGCCCGGCTGCTGGCCGGCGCGCGCCGGCCGCTCCCCGCCGCGCCGCGCGACGTGCTGGTGATCCGCCTGTGGGGCCTGGGGAACCTCGCGCTCATGGCGCCCTCGCTGCGCGCGGCGGCGGCGCGCGGTCGCGTGCGCCTGCTCACGCTCGAGCGCAACGCGGAGTTCGTGCGCCGCCACCTGCCGTGCGTGGAGCCGCTGGCGGTGCGCGAGCCGCAGCACCCGGCCTGCCTGCCCTCGCTGGTGCGCCGAATGCACGGGCTGCGGCGCGAGCCGCCGGCCGTCATCCTCGATGCCGAACAGTTCCTGCGGCTGCCGCTGCTGCTCGCGCGCGCGGCCAGCGGCGCGCCGGCGGTCGGCCTCGACACGCCGGGCCAGGCGCGCGGCCCGCTGCTCGACCGCGCCGTGCGCCACGATCCCACGCGGCACGTGGCCGACACCTTCCTCGCGCTGGCGCACGCGGCCGGCCTGCCGCCGCCCGCGGCGGGGCCTGCGCTGCGCGTGGATGCGACCGCGGCCGCCGAGGTCGCCACGCGCCTGCGCGCCGCTCTCCCGGACGCCGGCCCGCTGGTCGTGCTGCACCCCGGCAGCGGGGACCACTTCCCGGGCCGCCGCTGGCCGCCCGAACGCTTCGCGGCACTGGGCCGGGCGCTGTCCGCCATGCACGGCGCGCGGCTGGTCGTGACGGGCGTGGACGCCGAGCGCGAGCTCGTGCGCCACGTGCTGCGGGGGGCGCCGGCCGACGCGCTCGACCTGTGCGGCCGCCTCGACGCTGCGGGCCTGCTGGCGCTGCTGGCCCATGCCGACCTGCTGGTGGCCAACGATACCGGCCCCGTGCACCTGGCCGACGCCGTGGGGACGCCCTGCGTGGCGCTCTACGGCCCCAACACGCCCCACCGCTACGGCCCGCGGCTGGCCGGCGCGCGCGCTCTCTTCGCCGACCTGCCCTGCAGCCCGTGCCTCGACGACCGCACCATGAAGCGCAGCCGCTGCCGGCACCACGTGTGCATGACGGCGCTGGGCGTGCCCGACGCGCTGGCGGCCTGCCGCCTCGCGCTCGCGGCCGCCGCCGCGCGCCGACGGGAGGCGCATGCGGTCGCGCCTTGAAGCCGCTCGTCGCTACGCCGCGCTGGCGGCGGCCGTGCTGCGCGCCCGCCGCGCGGCCTTCGATCCCTTCAAGCTCACGTGGATCCTCACGGAGCAGTGCTCGCTGACCTGCGGCACGTGCCGGCTGTGGGCCGGGCACCCGCACGCCGGGCCGTCGCTGGCGGAGATCGACGCGGTGCTGGCGGCCAACCGGCACCTCACCTGGCTGAACCCCAGTGGCGGCGACCTCGTCGAGCGACCCGACGCGCCGGCGGTCGTGGAGCGCCTGGTCAGCCGGCTGCCCGACCTCGCGCTGCTGGACTTCCCCACCGCGGGCCAGGACACGCGCGCCACGCTCGCGGCGCTGCAGCCGGCGCTGGACAGCGACGTGCCGCGCATCCTGGTCACGGTCAGCCTCGACGGTCCCGACGCGGTGCACGACCGGGTGCGCGGGCGGAGCGGCGCCGCGGCGCGCGCGCGGGCCACGCTGCGCGCGCTGCAGGCGGTGCGGCGCGGCGGCTTCGCGGTGTACGCGGGCCAGACGCTCTCGCGCCTCAACCTGACGGACGAGGCGCGCCGCGCGCCGCGCACGGCGCTGCCCGAGGGCGTCGCGCCGCGCGACGTGCACCTGAACCTGGCGCACCACTCCACGCACTACTACCGCAACGCCGCGCAGGTCGCGCCGCCCACCGAGGCAGCCCTGGCGCTGGTGGCCGAGGTGGCGCGCGCGCGCCGCCGCACGCTCTCGCCCGTGGACGCACTCGAGCGCCGCTACTGGGCGCGCGCCGAGCGCTTCCTGCGCGAGGGCGACGCCGGCCAGCGCTGCGGTGCGCTGCGCGCGTCGGTCTTCCTGGCCGCCGACCTCACGGTCTATCCGTGCACGATCTTCGACCGGCCGCTGGGGCGCCTGCCGGACGCGGGCTGGTCGCTGCGCCGCATCGGCCAGCTGCCCGGCGCGCGCGCCGCGCTGGGCGACGTGGAGACCGGCGCCTGCCCGCGCTGCTGGTCGCCGTGCGAGGCCTTCCCCACCCTGCTGCTGCACGTCGGGCGTCCGGCTTGAGCCGCTCCCTGCTGGCGGTGCTGCTGCTGGCGCTGCTGGCACACGGCGCGGGGCTGCGCAACGGCTTCGTGTACGACGACCACCGCTTCATCAACAACAACCAGCGCCTGCCGGACGCCTCGCTGCGGGAGGTGCTGCTGGACGTCTCCACGCACACGGCCGACAGCGACCGCGACGTCTGGCGGCCGCTGCGCGTGCTCGGCCACCAGATCGACCTGGCCACGGGCCTCGGGCCCTTCGCCTTCCACCTGCACTCGCTGCTGGCGCATCTCGGGGCCGTCGCGCTGGGCTGGCTGCTGCTGCGCCGGCTGCTGCCCGGGGACAGCCAGGCGCCGGCGCTGCTGGGCGCCACGTTGCTGGCGGTGCATCCGCTGGGCGTGGAGGTCGTCGGCTTCCTGAGCAGCCGCGGGGACGAGTACGCGCTGGCGGCAGGCTGCGCGGCGCTGCTGGCGGCGCTGCGCGCCGACCGCGCGACCTCGCCCGGCGCGCGCGCGGGCTGGCTGGCCGCGGCCGCGGGCTGCGCCTTCCTCGCGCTGCTGGGCAAGGAGTCCGCCGTGTGGGTGCCGCTGCTCGGCCTGCTGGCGTGGAGGCTGCTCGCGCGGCCGCGGCTGCTGCCCGTGCTGGCCGTGGGCGCGGGTGTCGCCGGGGGCCTCGCGCTGCGGCAGGTCGCGCTGGCCGGGCTGTCGCCTTTGCAGACCGTGCCGCACGGGGGCGACGCCGTGGCGCAGGCCGGCTGGGCGCTGTACGGCACGGGCCTCACGCTGGCGCACGCGGCATGGCCGGCGACGCTGTCCGTGGACTACGTGCAGGACGCGTGGGTCGACGGCCCCACGCCCTGGGTGCGGCCGCTGGCGCTGCTGGCGCTGGGCTTGATCGGCTTGGCCTTCGCGCTGCGACGTCGCCAGCCGGTGGTGGCACTGCTCGTGGGCTGGATGCTGATCGCGTGGCTGCCGAGCAGCAGCCTGCTGGTCACGCTGCGCTCGCTGGTCA
>DASUFI010000302.1:0-13005 GCA_036274635.1 Planctomycetota bacterium | reverse complement strand
GCTCGAGGTGCGCGCGGGCGAGCTGCAGCGCGTGCCGCTGCCGGCGGGCAAGCCCGTGCGCGCGCGCATCGAGCCGGCGCGCGGCGTGGACGTGGGCGCGGGCCCGGGCGTGCCGCTGGACTGCGAGCTGGAGGGCGGCGAGGCCGGCCTGCTGCTCGACGGCCGCGGTCGCCCCATCGCGCTGCCCGCCGACCCCGCCGCGCGTGTGGCCGCCCTCGAGCGCTGGTCCGCGGCCCTCGACCTCTATCCGCGGGAGTGACGCGATGGGCCACGCCTACACGCCCGGCCTGAAGGTCTCGGCCGCCGCGGAGGCGCGGCGCACGCGCCTGCTGCCCATCGCCGGCGAGGTGCTGGTGGCGGTGGGCGACCGCGTCGCGCCCGACACCGTGGTCGCGCGCGCGCTCCTGCCGGGCAACGTGGTCACGCTGGCGCTGGCGCAGAAGCTGAGCGTCGCACCCGGCGACGTGGCCGAGCTGCTGCTGGTGCAGCCGGGCAGCAGGGTGTCCGCCCAGCAGCCGATCGCGCGCAGCAAGGGCCTCTTCGGCCTGATGAAGCAGACGGTCACGGCGCCGGTGGCCGGCGTGCTCGAGTCCGTGAGCAAGGTCTCGGGGCAGGCCATGCTGCGCGAGGCGCCGCTGCCCGTGGAGGTGCGCGCCTACGTGGCCGGCACGGTCTCGGCCGTGCAGGCGCCCTTCGGCTGCGAGGTCACGGCGCGCGGCACGCTGGTGCAGGGCATCTTCGGCATCGGGCCGGAGACGCACGGGCCGATCGTGGTGCTCTCCGAGGACCCCGCGCGGCCGCTGCAGCCCGCGGACGTGCGGGTCGAGCACAAGGGCGCCGTGCTGGTGGGCGGTGCGCTCGCCTCGCTCGACGTGCTGAAGCGCGCCATCGAGGTGGGCGCCGCGGCGCTGGTCACCGGCGGGCTCGACGCGGCCGACCTCAAGCGCCTGCTGGGCTACGACCTCGGCGTGGCCATCACCGGCGGCGAGACGGTGGGCCTCACGCTGGTCGTCACCGAGGGCTTCGGCGAGCTGGCCATGTCCGCCCGCACGCTGCGGCTGCTCGCGGCCGCGGCCGGGCGCACGGCCTCGGTGAGCGGCGCGACGCAGATCCGCGCGGGCGTCATGCGGCCGGAGGTCATCGTGCCGGGCGAGGTGGACGGCATCGAGCGCACGGCGGTCGACACCGGCATGCTCGGCGTCGGCAGCGCCGTGCGCATCATCCGCGACCCGCACTTCGGCGCGCTGGGGCGCGTCGTGGAGCTGCCGCCCGAGCCGCGCCGGCTGGACACCGAGGCCTCGGTCCGTATCCTCACGGTCACCCTTGCGGACGGACGGCGCGTGACGCTGCCGCGCGCCAACGTGGAACTCGTGGACGAACGCGCGTGATCGACGTGCTGGCCGCACCGCCGTTCCCCGAGGCGCTGTCCTCGGCCGCCGGCTGGTCGCAGTGGCTGGACGCGGTGAGCTGGCGCCTCGCGCCGTACCTCGCGCCCGACAAGATCGCCACCGCGGTGGCCATCGCGGTCTTCGCCTGGATCATGTTCGCCAGCCAGCGCAAGGCCAGGCGCGGCGTGGAGATCCCCATCCGGCGCCTCGCGGGCCTGGACGCCCTGGACGAGGCCATCGGCCGCGCCACCGAGATGGGCCGGCCGGTGCTCTACGTGCCGGGCACGGACGAGATCAAGGAGATCCAGACCATCTACTCGATGATGATCCTGCGCCACGTGGCGCGGAAGACGGCCGAGTACGGCACGCCCATCATCGTGCCCACCAAGAACGCGGTGGTCATGGCCTTCGCCGAGGAGGCGGTGCGCCAGGGCTGCGCGGACGCGGGGCGGCCCGACGCCTTCGTGGCCGACAACATCCGCTACCTCTCGGACGAGCAGTTCGCCTACTGCGCCGGCATCGCCGGCATCATGTACCGCGAGAAGCCGGCCGCGAACATCTACATGGGCATGTTCTACGCCGAGGCGCTCATCCTGGCGGAGACGGGCTTCCTCGGCGGCGCCATCCAGGTGGCGGGCACCTCGCGCATGGAGCAGCTGCCGGCCTTCGTCGCGGCCTGCGACTACACGATCATGGGCGAGGAATACTTCGCCGTGACGGCCTATCTCACTCGCGAGCCCAGCCTGGTGGGCACCATCCGCGCGGGCGACGTGGTCAAGATCGCGGCCATCGCGCTGTTCCTCGTGGGCACGTGGCTGGCCACGGCCGCGCCCGCGGGCGCCGCCGGGCCGACGTGGTCCAGCGTCTACGAGCGTCTCTTCGGCTGATGCGGTGAAGCGCGAGATCCCCATCCTCCTCACGGTGATCTGCGGGCTGCTCGTCGTGGCGGCCTTCTTCGCGCCGGCGCCCGACGCGGCGCGCGGCCTGCAGCCCAGCGTCTGGCAGGCCATCAACTCCGAGCTGCTGGAGTGGGCCAAGATCCTGGTGGCCGTGGCCTTCCTGCTGGGCATCGCCAACGTCGTGCGCATCAACCTGCGCCAGATCCAGGCCCGACACGTGGATCGCCCTTACAAGGTCGTGCTGCTGCTCTCGATGTTCGCCTTCCTGGTCGTGGGCCTGGCGGAGATGCACGAGCGCGACCTGCCCAACGGGATCGTGCGCGTGCTCGTGCCGGCCGACCACGTGACGATGAAGGACGGCCACGTCGTGGCCGGCTGGGTGCAGGGCGCGACGGAGACCGGCATCCGCATGCGCGACAGCGACGGGCACGACCTGCCCGAGATCCCCCACGACCAGGTGGCGCTGGTGTCCGAGCCCTCGGCCAAGATGTGGGTGTACTTCAAGATCTTCGCGCCGCTGCAGGCCACGATGTTCAGCCTGCTGGCCTTCTACGTGGCGTCGGCCACCTTCCGGGCGTTCCGCGCGCGCTCGTTCGAGTCCACGCTGCTGCTCGTGGCGGGCGCGGTGGTCATGCTCGGCCAGGTCAAGATCGGCAACGACCTCACCGGCGGCATGGCCGCGCCGGTGGAGGCCTTCCTCATGGACAACTTCGTCAAGGCGGCCGAGCGCGCCATCGCCATCGGCGGCAGCCTCGGCGTGCTGGCCACCGGACTGCGCATCGTGCTCGGCCTCGAGCGCAGCTACCTCTCGGAGTAGGACGTGGCCGCAGCACTCGCCTTCGACCGCCGCTGGATCTACCTGGGGCTGGGCCTGCTCATCACGGGCCTGTACGCCTTCGGGAGCCCGGAGGAGCTGCCGCCGGCTGCGCCGGTGCAGGAGTACTACGACGCCATCGAGAAGCTGCCCGAGGGCTCCATCGTGATGCTCTCGGCCGACTTCGACCCGGCCAGCGCGGCCGAGCTGTATCCGATGTTCTACGGCACGCTGCACCACCTCTTCCGCCGCAACATCCGCGTCGTCGGCGTGTGCACCTGGCCCGCCGCGCCGCCGTTCTCGCGCGAGGCCTTCCGCAGCATCGCGCCGCAATACCACAAGGAGTACGGCAAGGACTGGGTGGAGCTGGGCTTCCTCGTGGGCGACGACGTGGCCATGGGCATCATCGGCCAGTCGCTGCGCTCGGCCTATCCCAACGACGCGCTCTCCAAGGCGCCCTACGACAGCTTCCCGCTGCTGCGCGACGTGGGCGACTCCAGCCGCGGCATCGCCATGCTCATCACCATCTCGGCCGGCTTCCCGGGCATCCTCGAGTGGATCCCGCAGCTCTGCACGCGCTACGACGTGCCGGTGCTGGCCGGCACGACGGCGGTGCAGACGCCCAGCCTGTACCCCTACCACCCGCGGCCGCTGCTCGGGTACCTCGGCTCGGCCACCGGCGCCACGCAGTACCTGCAGCTGGTGGCCCCGGGCACGCCGGCGCTGGTGCCCGTGCGCGAGGAGAACCAGCGCCGCATGGTGGCGCAGGGCTGGGGCCACCTCTACATCGTGGCGCTCATCGTGCTCGGCAACATCATCTACTTCCGCTCGCGCCGGAGGGCGGCATGATCCTGCTGCAGCAGTCGCCGGCCTGGATCGACCTGGATCCCACCGCGCCGCCCGACCTCCTGGGCGCCTTCCTCATCTGCCTGCTGACGCTCTCGATCTTCAGCTTCCTGTACCGCGACAACCCCTTCTACAAGCTGGCCGAGCACCTGTTCATCGGCGTGAGCACGGCCTGGTACACGCTCGAGTTCTACGACAGCGGCGTGAAGAAGGCGCTGCTCGAGTACGTGCCGGAGAAGGTGCATGCGCTGCACGACCCGGCGCTGGCGGCCGCGACGGAGATGGGCGGCTACCCCGTCACGCCCGGCTGGGCCCTGGCCTGGCGCATGGGCGCGGTGGCGCTCTCGCTCATGCTGCTGGCGCGCCTCGTGCGGCGCGACGCGTGGATCTCGCGCTGGCCGCTGGCGCTCATCGTGGGCATCTACGCGGCGCTCAAGATGACCGGCGAGACGCAGGCGCGGCTGGTGCAGCAGATCCGCGAGACCATGGTCTCGCTGTGGTCCGCCGACGCCTCGGCCGTGACCATCGCCGGAAACCTGGTGCTGGTGCTGGGGCTGGTGTGCGTGCTGGTGCACTTCCTGTTCACCTTCAAGCGCGGTCGGACGCTGGCGGGCTTCTCGCGCGTGGGCGTCATCGTGCTCATGCTGGCCTTCGGCGCGCGCTTCGGCTTCGCCGTGCTCGGGCGCATCGCGCTGCTCATCCAGCGCATCTCCGAGCTGAGCTCCTACGGCCAGCCGGACTACTCCATGGGCGGCCGCGGCTGGGTCGCGACGCTGCTCACGCCGCCGTGGCTGGTGGGCGGGCTCATCGTGCTGGTGCTGGCGCTGGCCGCGCTGTCGCGCCGGGGCGAGCCGGAGCCGCCCGCGGCCTGAGGCCGCTCAGCCCCACAGGCCCGTGAGCCAGGCGCGCGCGTGATCCGCCGCGAAGGCCGCGCAGCGCGCGCGGGCCGTGGTCGCGTCGGGCACCGGGCGCTGCTGCCCCAGTGCCGAGAGGTCCAGCAGCCGCTCGACCGCCTTGCGCGTCTCGTCGCCGGTGATGCGCGAGAAGGTGGCCTGCGCCAGATCGCGCGCGGCCATCGCGGCCGCCAGCCCGCGGCCGCGGTTCTGGCTGGCGTGGGCCGTCATGGCCAGCGTCTTGGCCGAGCGTGCGGAGGTGTTGTCCACCTCCACCACGCCCGGCCCCAGCGGCAGCTCGGTCCACACGCTCCAGCCCCACCACGCGGCGGCCGGCGTGCCGAGGTCGCCGCACAGCGCGGCCAGCAGCGCGGCGCGGTGCGTGTCGTGGCGCTCCAGGGGCGAGGGCACCAGCAGCACGTCGAAGCGCGCGGCGCCCAGGGCCTCGGCCGCGGCGCGGCCGGCGGCCGCCGGATCCTCGCGCAGCTCGGACGAGGGCACGCGCAGGAAGACGGGTGGCCGCGTGCCCAGCAGCTCGCAGCAGCGCTGCGACTCGAGCTCGCGCTGGGCCGGCTCGGCGCCCCCCGAGACGCCGCCGTCGCCGCGCGCCACGACCAGCACCTCCACCTGCGCGCCCGCGCGCGCCGCGAGGTGGGCCGTGCCGCCCGCGCCGAAGGCCTCGTCGTCGGGGTGCGGCGCCACGACCAGCACGCGCCGGCCGGCCCACGCGGCCGGGTCGAGGGTGCGCGGCCAGCCCGCCTCCCCCGCGGCCTCCCCCATCAGTTGCCGGCCAGGTGCGCGTCCGGCACGTAGAAGCGGTAGTCCGTGCCCAGCAGCTGCGTGTCCACCAGCGGGATGACGATGGGCACCGGCTGCGCCAGCAGGTCGGACACCGCCGCCAGCGGATAGTAGGCCGGCGTGGCCATGAGCGCGATGCCGTTGGGCAGAGCGCCGAAGCCGAAGGAGAAGACCAGCGCGTCGCCGGCCGTGCCGCCGGGCGCCACGAAGTGGCAGCTGCCGCCCATGACGCGCCCCATGTTGGCGCCGCCCGACACCCACATGGGCAGCAGGTCGCGCTCGAACAGGAAGTTGTCGAGGTCCACGACGAAGGGGTGCTGCGTCGCGCCCAGGGGATTGGCGCCGTCCGTGCGCGCGAAGGCCACCGTGCCCCCGTAGGGGTTGGGCGTGAGCTCGGCGATCGCCAGCGAGGCCTTGGTCGTGTTGGTGACCTGGAAGGCCACGAAGGGCATGTCGGTGTTCAGCGCGATGACCTCGTCGCTGGCGTTGCCGCCCTGCTCGTGCTCCGTGTAGTACATCAGGCCCTGCTGCACGCCGCTGCCTTCGACGAAGTGCATGGTGCCGGGCGACTCCACCTGCGACAGCAGCTCGATCGTCGGGAGCTCGAGGCTGGGAATCAGGGACGAGCCGCCGAAGTCAGGGCCGCTCACCGAGAAGACATCCAGCGTGTCCGTGTTGACCCCGATCACGTTGAGCACGGCCGGCGCGCCCGCCGAGACCGCCGCGGTGCCGCGGAGGCAGTAGCAGAAGTCTCCGCTGGGCGACGCGAAGAAGGCGTCCGGCTGGATCTTGCCGAGGGTCGCGAAGCCGTTGCCCGAGGCGCCGGTCAGCGTGAGGTTGGTCATCGTGTCCGTGCTCACGTCGTAGACGAACAGGTCGAACTGCGGGGCGTTCGAGGCCGTGACGGCGGCGATGTCGTCCCACGGGTTCTTGCCCATCATGAAGAGCAGCCGGTTCTCGTCCACCCACCGCAGGCCGGTGAGCGCGCGGTCCGACACGTACGGGCCCGCCACCTTGAAGTTGCCGCTGGCGTCGGCGTAGACGTTCTTGACCTTGCCGAAGCTCGAGCCGTTGGTGTTGGCCCACTGCAGCCAGTCGGCGGCGAGGCTGCCGCCCTTCTTGTTCGCGGTCCACGCCACGCGCGTGCCGCCCGGCGAGAAGGCCGCCTTGCGCCCCTGGCCGTGGCCGCCCGTCACGAACTGGCGCACGTGCGTCGCGCCCGCGTTCTGCCCGCTGTCCGAGAAGCCGGTGAGGTTGGTGAGCGTCTTGGTCACCGCGCCCGCCGACGTGATCCCGATGTTGCGGATGTAGAACACGTCCTCCTGCTGGTCGGCGTTCTGGCCGCCGCCGCCCGTGACGAGCAGGCCCTTGTGGTCCGTCGTCGGCAGGCACTCGGGATCGAAGCGGATGATCGGGTTGAGCAGGCCGGTCGTGCCGAACTGGCCCGCGATGTAGGTCCGCGGCAGGGTCGGCGGCGCGTCGCCCGAGCCGGGGGCCACGAGCGGGATGTCGATGTAGTCGCGCACGTAGACCTCTTCGCGCACCCAGTCGCCCTCGTAGCCCTTGTTGTCCACGAAGTTGGAGCCGGGGCTGGCGGTGGTGAACTTCCACTTGTGCGCCAGGCCGACGTAGGCCACGTAGTTGTTCGTGTCCGGTCCGATGATGGCCGTGGCCAGCATCGACACGCGGCGCGAGCGCACGGTCGTGTCGTTGAAGCCCGGATCGGGCTCGATCTGGTAGGGGATCTGCCAGGTCTCGGTGCCGCTCGCCGGCCAGTCGAGGCCATCGGTGCGGAAGGCGAAGATGAGGTTGGGGGCGTTGTTCCAGCTCAGGACGCCGCCCGAGACCACCAGCTCCGCGATGAAGCTGCGCCCGTCCGGCGCCACGCACACCATCGGGTTCCAGCGACCCTGCAGCGGATTCATCAGCGAGCCCTGGATCATGCGCCACGCGTGCGTGACGCGGTCGAAGACCACGAAGCCCTGCGCCGCGTTGGCGTTGGTCTCGAACAGGTACAGGTCGAGGTCCTGCGTGACCAGCTGGCCTTCCTCCCCGGTCGGGGCCTGGAAGGCGGGAATCACGACGTGCGGCATGTCGTCGTTGTCGGCGTCCAGCCCGACGCGCGTGCGGGCCTTGGCACCCGAGGTCGTGGCCAGCGTGTAGTCGCCCAGCACCATGTCGCCGATGGCATGCGGGAAGGTCGTGGCGGCGGCGGCGGCCTTGCCGATGCTGGAGCCGATCTGCGTGCGCTTGCAGTTGAGGAAGCGATCGGCCTGCTTGCCCTCGTAGGTGATCGACTCGACGCGCGGAGAGTATTGGCCCGCGCCCCCGGTCTTGGAGGCCCACGGGTTCTCGCTGCTGGCCGAGACCAGGATGTGCCCCCGGCTGGGGAAGAACGAGGTGTCCTGCACGATGATCTCGGTGTCGGTGGCCGTGGCCGCGGCCGTCAGCTTGGTGAAGGGCCGCGCGCGCGGGTTGACGGGCTCGTCGGCCTCGTTGGGGGCGATCCCGAGGAAGCGCACGCTGTCGGCGAAGAAGGGTGGGCCCGGAACCGCCACGGGCGGCGCCTGCGTGCCGATCGGCTTGAGCTGCGGCATCTCGTCGGGCCCGATCACGATCGCGCCGGTGTCGTGCAGCAGCGTCTCGTCCGTGGTGGCCTGCGTGGCGCGGGCCCAGGCGAAGTCGACGCTGAAGCTGGGCACGTCCACATCCACCAGCAGGCCGTTCGAGAGCACCATCGGCGGCGAGTGCGTCGAGTCGTAGATCAGCGCCTGCAGGTAGGTCTGCGCGTCGAGGATGCCGGCCGGCACGAACAGGTTCATCGTGCCCTGGCCGCTGACGCTCAGGCTCATCGGCGTGGGCATCAGCAGGATGACCGGGGGCATGGTCAGCAGCTTGGGCGGGATGAGCGTCGTGGAGTAGGGCGTCGGCGTGGCCGAGACGAGGACCGCCCACAGCACGTTCGGGTTCGGCTGCCCGGCCGAGGCGTAGGAGATGCGCGCCTGGAAGGACTGCCCGGAGAAGGCCGGGAAGACATTGCTGTTGTCGAAGGGACCGGTGGCCGGCGGCACCAGCGGCCCGAGGCCGTTGGTGAGCTGCAGGTGCGGGTAGGCACCCGGCACCTGGGCGCCCAAGGAGGGCGCCAGCAGCATGGCCAGCACCACCATCAGGGTGACGTGCTTCGACATGAGGCGGAGTCTATCCGATGGGGACTGCCTTGGACTTCGGCGCGTGCAGGTCCCGGGATTGAGCCGCGGGACGCGGTGGATGGGCTCCCCCCGGGACGCGGGCCTTGCCGGACGGCCTGGATGCCGGAGTGCTGACATCCGGGCGCCGGGGCTCTCCGAGTCAGCGTCCGGTGGCTGGCTCGAGCCGGGGGCTGCTCACCGCCCTCAGGATACGCTCGGTCACGGCCTGGGGCGTGAGGCCCACCCGTTCGAGCAGCTTTCCGCGGCTGCCGTGCTCCACGAAGCGGTCCGGGACGCCCAGCAGCAGGGTGGGCGGCAGCGGGACGCCCGCCCCGCACAGCCCCTCGAGGACGGCCGCGCCGAAGCCGCCCCCCACGGCGTGCTCCTCCAGCGTCACCAGCAGCCTGCGCCGGGCGACGCTGCGCGCGATGAGCGTGGTGTCCAGTGGCTTGGCGAAGCGCGCGTTGACCACGGCCGCCTCGACCCCCTGCTCGGCCAGCAGCCGCGCCGCCGCCAGCGCCACCGGCACCTGAGTGCCGTAGGCCACCAGCGCCACGTCCCACCCGTCGCGCAGCAGCACGCCGCGCCCGAGCTCGATGGGCTCGAGCGGGCCCCCCGCGGCCGGCGCCTCGTCGCGCGGGTAGCGGATGGCCACCGGCCCGGCCTGCGCCAGCGCGAAGTCCAGCATGGCCTCGAGCTCCTCGGCGTTCGCCGGCGCCAGCAGCGTGGTGTTGGGCATCGCGCGCAGGTAGGCGATGTCGAACAGGCCGTGGTGCGTCGCCCCGTCCTCCACCAGCCCGGCGCGGTCCATGGCCAGGACCACCGCTGCGTCCTGGATGAGCAGCTCCTGGAAGACCTCGTCGTAGCCGCGCTGCAGGAAGGTGGAGTAGATGGCCACCACCGGGTGGCGGCCGCCGCGCGCGAGGCCCCCCGCGAAGGCCACGGCGTGCTGCTCGCAGATGCCCACGTCGAAGCACTGGCCGGGCAGGGCCTCGGACAGCTTCTTCAGGCCCGTGCCGTCCGGCATCGCGGCCGTGATGCCCACGATGCGCGCATCCGCCCGGGCGCGGCGCACCAGGTGGCTCGCAAAGACGTCAGTGTACGCCGGGCGCTTCGGAGCCGGGGCGCCGGCGGGCGCCTGCGCCTCGCCGTCGGCCGGCGGCGGCGCCGACGCGCGCGCCTTGATGCCGTGCAGCCGCTGCGGATCCGCCGCCGCCAGCTCGCAGCCCGCGCCCTTGCGCGTGACGAGGTGCAGCAGCGTGAGGCCCTTGCGCGTGCGCAGGTCCTGCAGCGTGTGCACGAGGCGCGGCAGGTCGTGGCCGTCCATGGGCCCGAAGTAGCTGAAGCCGAACTCCTCGAACATGTGGCCCGGCACCAGCACCGACTTGACCGCGCCCACCGACTCGCGCAGCGCGGTGTCGACCTTGCCGCCGATGACCGGCAGGCTGCGCAGCAGCTCGGCCAGCTCCTTCTTGGCGCCGGTCACCAGCGGCCCGGTGCGCACGCGCGTGAAGTAGCGCGCCATGGCGCCCACCGTCGGGCTGATGGACATCTCGTTGTCGTTCAGGATCACGAGCAGGTTCACGCCCGCCTCGTGCGCGGCGTTCATGGCCTCGAAGGCCACGCCCGCGCCGTAGCCGGCGTCGCCGATGACCACCACCGTGCGCCGGTCCTCGCCCGCCGCGCGGTCGGCCACCGCCAGCCCCAGCCCGAGCGAGATGCTCGTGCCCGCGTGCCCCGTGTGGAACAGGTCGTACTCCGACTCGTCAGGGTGCGGGAAGCCGCACAGCCCGTCGGTCTGGCGCATCGTGCGGATGAGGTGCTTCCTGCCCGTCAGCAGCTTGTGCGGGTAGCACTGGTGCCCGACGTCGAAGACCAGCCGGTCGCGGCGGAAGTCGTGCACGTAGTGCAGCGCGACCGTCAGCTCCACCACCCCGAGGCCCGAGCCGAGGTGCCCGCCGGTCTGGCTGATGGCCTCGATCAGCTCACGGCGCATCTCCTCGGCCAGCCGCGGCAGCTCGTCCACCGGCAGCCGCCGCAGATCCTCGGGGCTGTTGACCTGCTCGAAGACCGACACCTGGGTTCCCGTGAGGGGCGAAGGCACCGCCGACACATTACACAAATCGCCCGGGAGGGCGCCTACGCGCGCCGTGGCAGCAAGAAGGCGCCCAGCGCGGCAAAGCGCTCGGCCGCGGGCCCGTCGCCCACGCGGCCAAGGGCGGCTTCCACCAGCTCGCGGGCATCGCGCTGCGCCTCCTCCTCGCCCACCGCGGAGGGCCAGGTCATCTTGCCGCGCGCCGCGTCGGCGCCGGCGGCCTTGCCCAGCTCGGCCGTGGTGCCCTGCAGGTCGAGCAGGTCGTCCACGATCTGGAAGGCCAGGCCGAGGTCGCGCCCGGCCTCGGCGAGCGTCTCGGCGCGGGCCGCGTCGGCGCCGCCGGCCAGCGCCCCGAGGCGCAGCGAGACCGAGATCATGGCCGCGGTCTTCCCCAGATGGATGTTGCGGACGCGCTCCACGTCGGGCGCCTGGCCCTCGCCGGCGAGGTCGTCGGCCTGTCCGCCCACCATGCCGGGCCAGCCGGCCGCGCGCGCCAGCGCGGAGACCATGGCCGCCACGGGACGCTGCGGCGGCGTGTCGCGCGCCAGCACCTCGAAGGCCAGCGCCTGCAGCGCGTCCCCGGCCAGCACGCCCAACGCCTCGCCCCACACGACGTGGGCGCAGGGCCGGCCGCGGCGCAGCAGCGCGTCGTCCATGCAGGGCAGGTCGTCGTGCACCAGGGAGTAGGCGTGCACCAGCTCGACGGCGCCGGCCGCCGCCAGCGCCTCGCGCCGCGCGCCGCCCACGTGCTCGCAGGTCAGCAGCACCAGAGCCGGCCGGAAGCGCTTGCCGCCCGCGAAGACGATGTGGCGCATCGCGGAAGCCAGCTCGCCGCCCTCCTCGGGCGACGGCACCCAGCGCTCCAGGGCCGCGTCGACCTCGCGGCGCGTCGAGTCCAGGAAGGACTCGAAGGCGTTCACCGCGCCTCGGCCGCGAGCGTCGCGCGCCACGCCGCGAAGTCCGCACCGGGCAGCGGCAGCCTGTAGACGTTCTGGTAGAAGGGCCGCTCGTCGGCCCCCACCTTGAGCGTGCCGTCGCTCAGCTCGAGCAGCTCGCCCGGGCCCAGGACGCCGCGCTCCGCGCGCAGCTCGCGCGTGACGAGGCCGTTGGCGTCCTGCTGCTGCAGGCGCAGCCCCACCAGCGTGCCGGCGTCGCAGCCGCGCAGCTCCGCGACGTGCCACCCCTGCGGCTCCAACAGCGCGCCCAGCGCCTTGGCCAGCCGGCTGGACGACGCCGCATCGGCAGGCACCACCACGCCCAGCGCTTCCCAGGCCGCGCGGTCGATCGTGGGCAGCAGCACCAGCTCGATCGGCGCCGGCTGGCCGTCGGCCGTGGCCACGTCCAGCAGGCGCAGGCCCGTGCGGCCGCGGTCCACGACGATGTCCCCCGTGGCCGCGCGCAGCACGCGCGCAGGGCCACCGTCGGGGTCCTCGAACTTCACCAGCAGCCCCGCGAGCGCGCCCTGGCTCACCGACTGCACCTCCACCAGCGCGACATCGGGCGCGCCGCTGGCGTGCAGGACGGTGGTCGCGCGCCGCGCCAGGTTGAGCATCGCGGTGGACGTCGTGACCATCGCGGGCGCTGGCTCGGCCTCCGCACGGGGAGATTCGGCTTGCTTCGCCTCGTCGCGTGCGGTCGTGACGCCCGCGATCGCGGCCTGCAGCCCCGCGACGCGCTGCTCGCTCTCGAGCAGCTGCGAGCGCACGTGGGCCGCCTCGCCCAGCTCGGTGAGCCGCTGGTCGTGCTCGGCCGCAGCCTTGGCGGTCAGGTCGTCGTGCTGCCGCTGCAGCTCGCCGGCGTGCGTGCTGAGCGCTTCCATCCCGCGTCGGGCGTCGGCGAGTTGTCGCAGCGCGTCGTCGCGCTCGGTCGTGGCGCCGTCGAGGCGGTCCTGCAGCTCGGCTTCGCTGCGGTCGAGGCGTGCGGAGAGATCGGCGATGGAGGCTTGCAGCCCGACGCGGCTCGCGTCGTCGGCGCGGCGGGCCTCGCGCGAGGTCCACCCGGCCAGCGCGGCGCCGCCGCCGACGAGCAGCAGCAGTCCGACGCCCAGCGCCGTGAACGAGCGCCGCGTGCGCGCGAGGCGCCGG
>DASUFI010000301.1:0-14255 GCA_036274635.1 Planctomycetota bacterium | reverse complement strand
GAGGTCGGCGTGTCCGAGGTCTCGGCCACCACCGGCAAGGGCCTGCCCGAGCTGGTCGAGCGCCTGGCGCTCGAGACCGAGATCCTCGAGCTGAACGCGCACCCCGAACGGCCCGCCAAGGGCGTGGTCATCGACAGCCGCAAGGATCCCGAGCGCGGCATCGTGGCCACCGTCGTGGTCAAGGACGGCACGCTGCGCGCCAAGGACGCCGTGCTCGCCGGCACCGCCGTGGGGCGCGTGCGCTTCCTGCTCGACGACCGCGGCAACCGCATCGAGCAGGCGTTGCCGGGCACGCCCGCCCAGGTGCTGGGCTTCGAGGACCCGCCCGAGGCCGGCGCGCAGCTGATCGTGGTCGAGGACATCAACCGCGCGCGCACCGTGGTGCGCGAGCGCCTCGACAAGGGCAAGAAGGCGCAGGAGCAGCCGGCCGTGGTGGACACGGTCACGCTCGAGAACCTCTTCGACAAGATCGCCGAGGCCAAGGTGCCCGAGATCAACGTCATGGTGAAGGCCGACGCGCAGGGCACGCTCGACGTGCTCAAGCGCACGATCGAGGAGCTGCAGCACCCCGAGGTGCGCTTCAAGGTCATCCGCGCGGCGGTCGGCCCGGTCACCGAGGACGACGTGCTGCTGGCCTCGGCCAGCAAGGCCATGATCATCGGCTTCGCCGTGGCCGCCGACGCCAACGCCAAGGCGCAGCTCGCGCGCACCGGCGTCGAGTTCAAGACCTACGAGATCATCTACGAGATGACCGACGACCTGGTGAAGGCCATGGAGGGCGAGCTGGGCACCGAGAAGCAGGAGCGCATCACCGGCCACGCCGTCGTGCGCGCCGTCTTCAAGTCCAGCAAGTTCGGCAACATCGCCGGCTCCTTCGTCACCGACGGCCTCATCACGCGCGACAGCCGCATTCGGCTGCAGCGCGGCGGCAAGGTGCTGTGGACCGGCAAGCTGGACTCGCTCAAGCGCTTCAAGGACGACGTCAAGGAAGTGCGCCAGGACTACGAGTGCGGCCTGCACCTCGCCGGCTACGAGGACGTGGCGGTGGACGACGTGCTGGAGGCCTTCGAGGTCACCGAGGTCAAGCGCAAGCTGCTCGGCAGCGACATGACCACCGCCGCCGGCTCGGCCACCGTGGCGGGGCGCGGCACGGGCTGAGCCCGGCCGCCCCGCGCACCCGCAGTCGGAGACCCGCCCATGGCCTGGGACCGCACCAACCGCACCGAAGCGATCCTGCGCGAGAAGGTCGCGATCATCGTGCTCGAGCGCCTCAACGACCCGCGCCTCGGCTTCGTGACGATCACCGGCGCGCGGCTCTCGGGCGACAAGCGCCACTGCAAGATCTTCTACACCGTGCTGGGCACCCCCACGCAGCGACGCCTCTCCGAGCAGGCCCTGGGTGACGCGGCGCCGCACATCCAGGAGGTGCTCGCGCCCACGCTGCGCCTGCGCACCATCCCCGAGCTGCGCTTCGTGTACGACGAGTCCGTCGCGAAGGAGGCACGCATGCACGACCTGCTGGACGAGCTGGCCAAGGACCAGGCGCCGGAGAGCTCGACGCCTCCGAATGACGGCCCGACGCCGCCCGCGCAAGAGCCGCCGGGGTCCTGAGGCCGCTCTAGGAGCCCAGCAGCTCGCGGAAGTCCGGCCGCGCGCGCGCCGCGGCGAAGTCGGTGTCCTGCGCCGCCATGACCCGGTGCTCGGGCGCGAGCTGGATGCATTCGCGCAGCGCCACGAGGGAGTCCTCGAAGCGGCCCGCGCGCGAGAGGCTGCAGGCGTAGTTGTAGAGCGAGCGCGCGGTGTGTCCTTTGTCGCCCATCTGCCGCGAGAGCTCGACGCCGCGCTGGAAGGCCGGCACCGCCTGCTCCAGCTTGTCACTGAAGAGCAGGGCGGAGGCGAGGCCGTCCACCGAGGCCCACAGGATCGAGGGCGGGTTCGGCAACGGATCGAGGCCGGAGTCGTTCAGCTCGATGGCCCGGCCATAGGCGACTTCGGCCAGCGGCCACTGCTTGGCGGCGGTCGCCAGCTCGCCCAGCATGTACTGCGCGAAGGCGTAGTCGTGGATCTCGGCGGCGCGGTCCTGCAGCAGCTTCAGGCCCTTGGCCGAATCGCCCGCGGTCAGCGCGGCGAAGGACTGCTCGATGAGCGGCCGCAGGGCCGACCAGTCGTGGGGGCCGAGCTTCGCGAGCCTCTCCCTCACGCGCGTCTCGAACCACGCCTCCGATTCATCGCCGAGAGGGAAGGACAGGATGACGACGAAGCGTCCGGAGACAAGGATCTGCTCCGGGTGCATGCGCGTCGCGTGGTCCTCGCCCCAGATGAAATGGGTGAGGAACTTGCGCAGGTCGTCCGAGGGTGGCTCGGCGAACTCGAAGGCCATCACGCTGCCGAGCGTGTTCTTGCCCCGCACGAAGGACTGCCCGACCTTTCCCACCGGAGCCGGCAGCCGCGCTCCGAGGAAGCCCGGATCCCTGAAATAGTTGAAAGCCTGGATCGAGATGCACTTCACGCCGTCGCCCGGCGTGACTCCCTCGGGCAGCTCCGTCGCGGCGAACTGCAGCGAGGTCAGCTCCTTCGAGGGTTCCGCCGCCGCGGCTGCGGCGGAGGAATCGGCCTTCGGCTTGGAGGCGGACTTCGACTGGGCCGTCGCCGGCGAGGCAACAATGGCAAGAGCGAGTGCGAGCTCGAGCGGCGCGAGTGACATGCTCATCCCCCGACCGCGCCCGAACCGGTGGCCCCGGAAGGCGGCGGCGATGCTCGATGGTAGGGCCTGCCTCGACGCCCGTCCACCCAGCGGTGCTCAGCCCCCGAGCAGCTTCCTGAACTCCGGTCGTTGCGTCGCGGCCGCGAAGTCCGCGTCCTTGGCCGCCTGCTCGCGGCGCGCAGTCTCGAGCACGATGGACTCGTTCAGCGCCCTGAAGCAGTCGTCGTACTTCTGCAGGCGTGCGAGGCCGCGGGCGAGCTCGTAGAGCGAGCCGGCGGTGCGCGCGTCGTCGCCCAGCGCGCGGGCCAGCGCGGCGGCGCGCTGCAGCGCGGGCAGGGCGTGCTCCACGTCGTTGCGGTGCACCCGCGCCAGCGCCAGGCCGTTCACCGCGGCCCACACCGTGGCGCGGCCGTCGGGCAGGCGGTCGCGGCCGTGGTCGTGCAGCTCGAGGGCGCGGTCGTAGGCGGTTTCGGCCGTGGGCCAGTCGCCCGCGTCGCTCGCGAGCTGGCCGAGCAGGAGCTGCGCGTAGGCGTAGTCGTCGATGACGCCGGCCTTCTTCTGCAGCATCATCACTCCGCCTTGCGGGTCGCCGTGCTTGTGCGCCGCGGCGGCGTCGAGCACCAGGTCCTTCAGCTTCGACCAGTCCTTGGGCGCGACGTAGGCCAGGCGCGCCTGCAGCTGGGGCTTGAAGAGGGCCGCCGTCTCGTCGCCGTCGGGGAAGGAGAGGATCACCAGGAAGGCGCCGGACGCGAGGATTTCCTCGGGATGCTCGGCGCTGCGGGTGTCCGAGCCCCAGACGGAGGCCTTCACGAGGCCGAGCGTCTCGTCGGTGATCGGGTTCTCGAACTCGTAGGCGGCGACGCTGCCGACGACCTCCTTGGCGCGGCGGAAGGACTGGCCGACCTTGCCGATCGGCACGGGCGCGGCGGGCAGCGCGAGGCCGGGGTCGTCGAAGTAGCTCCTGGCCTGCGGCGAGATGCACTTCACGCCGTCGACGAGCTTCACGCCCGGAGGCAGCTGCTGCTCGGTGAAGAGCAGCGCGGTGACGGCGGGCGAGGGGTCGATGGTCGTCGTGCCGGCGGCGGGCTTCACCTTGACGGTGACGCCGGGCCGCGGCTTGGGGGCGGGCTTGTCCTGCGCGGCGGCGAGTGCGCCGACGACGAAGACCAGCGCCGTCATGGCCTTTCTCATTGCGGTGGCTGACCCTGCAGCCTCAGTGCGCGCTCGAGCAGGTCGCTGACACCGAGGGCTGCGGCGTGTCTCCGCATCCAGGCCTCATCGAGGCGGCCGGCCTGCACCTTGAGGATGCCGAGGACATCGCGCCACTGGCGGTCGGAGACTCCTCCGCCACGCCGAAACCAACTGAGTTTCGCGACGACCATGACTTCGGGCGAGAAGAGCCAGACGGGCTCGCCACCACGCACCAGAGGCTGCCGCACCCGTCGCTGGAGCTGTTCTCGGTGCGGCTCTGCCTTTCCGGCGACGAAGATGTCGATCTTGGAGCTTGTCGGCAGGTGGATCACATTGAAGGACGAGCCAGCCTCGATGGCTCGCATCGCGCTGTCGCGCGGGACGTAGTAGTCCGCTCCCAGCGCCGCCACGAATTCGTCCAGTCGCGCCGCTGGCAGGTCGACCACAACATCGCAGTCGGCCGAGGGTCGGGGTTCCCCGAACAGGCTGCTGGCGACGGATCCGCTGACAGCATGCCCAAGCTCGAGTGGCGCAATCCGCGAGAGGAAGTCGAGCAGGGCCTGGATGATCTCGGCGGGCTCGTTACCAGCCGTGGACATCGGGATCCCAGTCGAAGTAGCGAGTCATGAAATTGCGGCCGTACTTGAGCGCGGCGAGCCGCAGGCGCACCTCCGCTGTCGTGGCCGCCGGATGACGCAGCAGGATGCCGACGATCGCGGCATTGTCGCCGGCCCGCTGCAGGTCCGAAACGAGCGCGATCTTCTCCCACGGCTCCATCGCCCGCCAGCGCGCCACCTGCAGCGCCTCGATCTCCGGCGACGTGTCCCGCGACTGCGTCACCGGCCCGTCGTCGGGCGCGCTCACGTCTTGACTCCCGTGCGCCGCCACTTCACGCCGTCCTTGCCGTCCAGGAGCTCGATGCCCATGTTGGCCAGCTTCGCGCGCAGCGAGTCGGCCGTGCTGAAGTCGCGCGCCGCGCGCGCGGCGTTGCGCTGCTGGATGAGGGCCTCGATCTCGGCGTCCACCGACTGCGGGGCCTGCTCGAGCAGCCCGAGCACGCGGTCCATGCGCCGCAGCGCGACCAGCGCGGCGGCCGCGTCGTCGCCGCGCGCCTTGACGCGGTTGGCGTCGTTGAGCAGCGAGAAGACGCCGTCGAGCGCGGCCGAGAGGTTGAGGTCGTCGTCCATTCCGGCGTCGAAGCGCGCGGTGGCCTCGCGCACCCAGCTGGGCGGCGCGGCGTCGGGCGAGCCGCGCACCGAGGCGTCCTGCAGCTCGGCCGCGAAGAGCCGCAGGCGCCGCACGTCGGAGGCCGCCTGGCGCAGGCCGTCGAGCGTGAAGTTGAGCACCTGCCGGTAGTGGCCGCGGATGAGCGCGAAGCGCACGGCCACCGGCGCGTGCCCGAGGCCCTCGAGCTGCTCCACCGTGTACAGGTTGCCGATGGACTTGGACATCTTGCCGCCGTCCACCTGCAGGAAGCGCGCGTGCAGCCAGGTCTTCACGAAGGCGCCGGCGAAGGCGCCCTCGGACTGCGCGATCTCGCACTCGTGGTGCGGGAAGATGTTGTCCTCGCCGCCGGTGTGGATGTCGAGCGTCCCTTCGCCCAGCAGCGCGCGGCTCATGGCCGAGCACTCGATGTGCCAGCCGGGGAAGCCCCGGCCCCACGGGCTGTCCCACTGCATGAGGTGGTGCGGGTCGGACTTCCACAGCGCGAAGTCGCGCGGGTCGCGCTTCTCCTCGCGCACCTCGACGCGCGCGCCGGCCACGAGGTCCTCGCCGGTGTTGCCCGAGAGGCGCCCGTAGGCGGGGAAGCTGGGCACCGAGTAGTAGACGTCGTGCCCCGAGACGTAGGCGTGGCCGGTCTCGATGAGCCGCTGGATGATGGCGATCATCTGCGGGATGTACTGCGTGGCGCGCGGGTAGTGCTGCGCGCGCTGGATGCCGAGCTTGTCGAGGTCGGCCAGGAAGAGCGCGGCGTACTTGTCCGCGATGGCCAGCGGGTCGAGGCGCTCCTTGCGCGCCGCCGCGTCCATCTTGTCCTCGCCGCTCTCCAGGTCGTCGTCGCGCGCGTGCCCGACGTCGGTGATGTTCATGACCTGCTGCACCTGCAGGCCGGACACCTCCAGCCAGCGGCGCAGCACGTCCGCGAACAGGAAGGAGCGGAAGTTCCCGATGTGCGCCGCGCTGTAGACCGTGGGCCCGCAGTTGTACATGCGGACCTTGCCCGGCGTGACCGGGACGAACGGCTCCTTCTTGCGCGTCAGCGTGTTGTGCAGGACCAGCGGCATGGGGCCCGATGATCCCCGATGCGCACCCCGTCCCGCCAGCCCGCTCCGGGGCGACGCTACTCGACCGCGAACTCCACCGACGACAGCAGCTTGCTGTGGCTCTTCGACTGGAAGCCGTGGATCAGGGCCAGCGCCATCTCCACGTTCGTCTTGCCGATCTTGATGTGGCTCTTCACCGGCTTGGCGCTGGTCTTGCCCTTCTGGATGAGCTCGTTGACGTCGAGCCAGGCGGGCACGACCCAGCCGGCGGCGGTCTTGGCCTTCTTGGCGGCGAGCGGTCCGTCGGTGGTGGGCAGGAGCGTGCCGGCCTCCACGGCGGCCGCCAGCTTGCCCGCCGCGCCGCCCGGGTCGGTTCCGATGAGGATGGCCGCGTTGCCGAGGTCGTTGTAGACCGCATTCATGTCGTGGGGCGGGTCCTGCAGCACGATCTGCTCGGCGAGGTCGAGGTAGTACCAGACGGCGGCGAGCTGACCGGCCACGTCGGTCTCCACCTCACCCGTGGCGGTGGTGGGCGGGAACGCGAGCTGGAAGCCGCCGAACCACAGCGTGCCCTTGACCCCGAGGCCCTCGGCGCCGAGCGCGAAGACGGCCGTGTCCGTCGAGCCGTCCTGCGTCGCGACGCCGAGCGTGCTGGGGGCGCCCACGCCGGAGGCCTTCAGCTGGATCTCGGATCCGACGTCGAGCAGGTTCAGCAGCACCTGGTGCTCGCCGGGCAGGTCCAGCGTCGACTCGACGGGCTTGCCGTCCACGCTGCCACTCACGGTGAAGCCGTCGATGCCGGCCTTCCACGTGGCCACGAGGCGCGCCACCTGGCCGTCGTTCGCCGCGCGCCGCTCGAGGAAGCCGAGCGAGACGCCGTCCACGAGGCCCACGAGCGAGTCGGCGGCGACGACCATCTGCGCCGACACGTCGCCGGTCATCTGCACGGCCTGCGCCAGGCTCGCGCTGCCGCCGTCCTTCTTGGACTTCAACTTGAGGCGCTTCTCCAGGCCGTCGCCGGAGCCCTTGGAGGGCTTGAACTTCACGCGGTCCTTGACGAGCACGTCCTTGGCATCGCCGTCGTCCTCGAGGGCCGCCGGCATGGTCTTGGTGCTCAGGCTCTTGAAGGTGAGCGTGAACTTCGTCGCGCCGTTGCCTCCGAGCGCGGCGCACGGACAGCTGCCACCGAAGAGCGGCGCCGTGACGACGGCGAGGAAGAAGAGGCGCGAGACGACGCGCGACACGGGCGTGGAATGGCGCTGCATGGCGGACTCCAGAGTGTGCGCGGCCTGCGCCACGCGTTGCGGGGCCCCCTTGGCGTCACCGTCCCGCTCGCTGGCCCTTCATGCGGCATGCTACCGCGGATGCCGCGCGGCGTCGCATGCGCGCCGCCGGGCCTCAGCCCAGCTTGATCACCAGCCCGTCGGGCCCCGACTGCACGTCGTAGCGGTGCAACGGCCGGGTCGCCGGGCCCTTCAGGTTCCCGCCGTGCCGGTCGTATTCGCTGCCGTGGCAGGGGCAGACGATGAGGCCGCGCTGGTCGTTCCAGCGCACGTCGCAGCCCTTGTGCGTGCAGGTGGTGGAGAGGGCGATGAGCTCGCCATCGGACGAGTGGATGAGCAGCACCTTGTCGTCGGGGCGGCCCTCGACGCCGATGACCAGCGCCGCGCCCTCGCCGTGCTCCCAAGGCAGCACGGAGCCGGGCACCACGAGCGTGTCGTTCGTGACGGGCAGCACGATGTCGGGGTCCACCGACGACATGAAGAGCGCGCAGCCGGGGCTGGCGGCGAGGGCCGCGGCCGCGGCGCCGCCGGCCGCGAGCCGGGCGAGGAAGTCGCGGCGCGAGGCGCCGGCGGAGGCATCGGGCGTGGGTGTTTCCATACACGCCGATGATGCCACGTCTCGCGTCGGACGTTGTTACTCACGACGTTCGTCGCGAGGCTGCGTCAAGTCGAACCCGCGCAAGGCGCACGGGTGCGACGGACCGGAGGCCGGGGCCCCGACCCAGGACGACTCCGAATGGGTCGTCCGACTTGGAGCGCCGAGGGCCGCCGAGGATCGGTCGCGCCCGTCCAACGCCGCCCGGGCCGACTTGCCGCGGCCGCAGCAGAACGTCAGACTCGCCCCGCGATGGGCACCGAACCCGGCCTCGTCTGGCGCGCGCTGTCGGTCGCGGGCTTCCTGTTCCTGGTGGGCGCCTACGTCGTCAATCAGCGCGGGGCCTGCAAGGCCACCTCGCGTCGCTACCTCTTCGCCAACGTGGTCGGCAGCGGGCTGCTGGCCGCGTACTCGGGCGTGATCCGCGAGTGGGTCTTCGTGGCGCTCGAGAGCTTCTGGTGCGTGGCCAGCCTGTGGGCCCTGGTGCGCGAGCTGCAGCGGCCGCGCGGGGCGCAGGAGTGAAAGGCGCGCGCCGCGTTTCCCAACGACGCGGGCGCGGGGTCGACACGTTTGCGACACCTCGTTCCGCGCGCGGCCGGTCGCTAGACTCGCGCGCTCGAAAGCCTGGGCCCACTCCGGACGCGGCATGGTGACAGACACCTCTCCCATCCTCGAGCTGGCGGGCCTCACGGTGCGCTACGGCGCGCGGACGGCGCTCGAGGACGTCACGCTCACGGTGCCCGGCGGAGCGGTGGGACTGCTGGGGCCCAACGGCGCGGGCAAGAGCACGCTGATCAAGACGCTGCTCGGCCTGCTGCCCGCGGCCTCGGGGCGCGGCAAGGTGCTGGGCGTGCCGCTGGACGGTGACATGACCACCGTGCGCCGGCGCATCGGCTACATGCCCGAGCGCGAGGCCTTCTTCCCCGGGCTGTCCGGCTTCCAGGCCACCTGGTACGCGGGTCGCCTCGCGGGCATGCCCGACGCGGACGCGCGCCGCCGCGCGCACGAGATGCTCATCTTCGCCGGCCTCGAGGAGGCGCGCTACCGCGACGTGGCCACCTACAGCACCGGCATGAAGCAGCGCGTCAAGCTGGCGCAGGCGCTGGTGCACGACCCCGACCTCGTCTTCCTCGACGAGCCCACCAACGGCCTCGACCCCAAGGGCCGCGTCGAGATGCTGGACCTCATCCGCTTCATCGCCCGCGAGCGCGGCATCCACGTGCTGCTCTCCAGCCACCTGCTGCGCGACGTGGAGGAGGTCTGCCAGCGCGTCCTCGTGGTTCAGGGCGGCCGCATCGTGCGCAACGAGGAGATCCGCACGCTGGCGCACAGCCAGGCCGATGCGGCCTCCGTCCGCATCGCCGGCGACCCGGCGCTGTTCCGCGCGGCCTGCGAGAAGCACGGCCTCACCGTGCTGGAGGAGAAGGACCGCGACCTGCAGGTCAAGCTGAAGGGCGACGGCGACACGCAGCCGCTGTTCCAGGCGGCGGTGGACGCGGGCGTCGTGCTGCGCTCGGTGCGCCCGGTGCGCGTCACGCTCGAGGAGGCGCTCATGGACGTCCTCGGGGCGGCGCACTGATGGTCATCCACGACCGCAGCTACAGCCGCTGGCAGGGTGACCGCGCGGCGCCGGTGAAGGCCGCGGCAGCGATCGTCGCCGCGGGCATCAAGCGCGGCACGGCCATCGTGTTCCGACGCAAGATCCCGGCCGTGCTGCTGATCCTGGTGGCCTTCGGTCCGTTCGTGTTCTTCCTTCTGCTGCTGTACTTCGCAGCCTTCGCGGTGTCCCACGCCGACCAGTTCCCCGAGGGCATGGTCGAGGGGCTGCGCGATTCGCACCTGCTGCAAGTCATCACCCCCAGCCCGGAGTGGGTGTACACGTACATGTTCCTGTGGCAGTGCGCCTTCGTGGTCGTGGCCTGCCTGCTCATCGGCGCCGGGTTGATCGCCGAGGACCGGCGCGCCAACGCGCTCGAGATGTACCTGTCGCGCCCGGTCTCCGTCCGTCAGTACCTGCTGGGGAAGCTGGCCACGATCGGGTTCTTCGTGGCGCTCGTCACGGTGATTCCCACGGTCATCATGATCCTGGCGCAGCTGTCGGTGAGCTGGTCGCAGGCGGGCGAGGTGCTGCGCCTGCTCAAGCTGCTGGCGGGGACGCTGCTGGGCGGAGCCGTGTGGGTGCTCATCCCGTCGCTCACGATCCTCACCGCCAGCAGCCTGGCGGATCGCGCGCGCAACGCCGCCATCCTGTGGATGGGCGTGGTCGTCATGCTGGAGTTCGTGGTCAGCAACATCCTGCGCGAGGTCTTCAACGCGGACAGCTTCTATCTGCTCCAGCTGGGCTTCAACATCCGGCAGGTGCTCAATGCCGTGCTCGGCAACGCGACGGACATCGTGGCCACGGTTCCCGTGTGGCAGTCCGCGCTCGTGCTGCTGGCGTGGGTCGTGATCTGCATCCGCGTGCTGCACGTCCGCGTCAAGCCGGTGGAGGTGGTCGCGTGAGCCCGGCCCCGGCCGCCGCCATCGCTCCGCCTGCCGCGCGGGCCGGCCGCCGCGCGCCGGCGGAGCTGCGCCTGGACCGGGTCTCGCGCTGGTACGGCGACGTGCTGGCGCTGGACGCCGTGGACCTCGTCCTCGGCGCGGGCGTCACGGGCCTTCTCGGACCCAACGGCGCGGGCAAGAGCACGCTCATCCGGCTCATCGTGGGCCTGGCCTCGCCCGGCGACGGGCACGTGCTGCTGGACGGCGCAACCGTCCGCAACAACCTCGACGCGCTGGCGCGCATCGGCTACGTCGCGGACGGCGACGGCCTGTACGAGGAGCTGACGGCGCGGCGCTTCCTCACCGACCAGGCGCGGCTGCGCGGCTTCGCCGGCGCCGCCGCCGGCGCGCGCGCCGAGGAGTGCCTCGTGCGCGTCGGGCTCGAGGACGCCATCGACCGCCGCACCGGCGGCTTCTCCAAGGGCATGCGCCAGCGCCTCAAGCTGGCGCAGGCGCTGCTGCACGACCCCGACGTGCTGGTCCTCGACGAGCCGCTCACGGGCCTCGACCCGGTCATGCGCCGCGACTTCATCCGCATCGTGCGCGAGCTGGGCGACGAGGGCGTCACGGTCCTGGTCAGCAGCCACGTGCTGCACGAGGTCGAGGCCATGACCAACGGCATCGTCCTGCTGCACCACGGCCAGGTGCTGGCGGAGGGCACCGTGGGCGACATCCGCGACCTGCTGGACAAGCACGCGCGGCGCATCCGGGTGCTCACCGACCGGCCGCGCGACCTCGCGCGCGAGCTGCTGGCGCACGACGACCTGCTCTCGGGCCTGGAGATGACCGAAGGCGGCGTGATCCTGGAGACGCTGCGCCCCGATCGCACGTGCACGCAGCTGCAGCAGCTGGCGGCGCGGGGCCAGAGCCGCATCTTCGCCGTGGACCCGTTGGACGAGGACCTGGCCTCGGTCTTCACCTACCTCGTGGACTGAACGATGAGCGCCAACGCCAGCCGCCGTCCGACGCCGCCCGCGGGCTGGGCGGCCGTGCGCGCCGCGGCCGGCTCGTGCAGCGCGGGCGCCCTGCGCGGCAAGCGCCTGCTCGGGCTGCTGGCCCTGGTCGGCTTGCCCATCGTGGTGCAGCTCGTGCTGCTGGTGTGGGGCGAGGGGCGCGGATCGGCCTTCGCGGCCTTCGCGGCGCACGTCGATCACCATTACCTGCGCTCGATCATCCCGCTGGTGCTCATCTTCCTCGGCACGGCCGCCTTCGGGGACGAGTGGGACGGTGGCACGGTCAACTACATGGTCGGCGCACCGATCGGGCGCGGGCTGATCGTGATCGGGCGCTTCCTCGCCGCCGTGCGGCGCGCCCTGCTGCTCGTCCTGCCGGCGCTGCTGCTGCTGTACGTCCTGTGCCTGCTGCCGCACGAGGGTGCGATGGCCTTCTATCTCGCGGACGGCGTGGTCGTGCTGGCGGTCGTCGCGCTGACCATCCTTGCCTACTCGGCGGTCTTCCTCTTCCTCGGGCTGTGGCTGCGCCGCTCGATCATCAGCTCGTTCATCTACGTGCTGGTGTTCGAGGGACTGATCGGCAACCTGCCCTCCGGCTTCGCGTCGGTCTCCATCTCCTTCCACGCGCGCAACCTGCTCTGGCGGGCCACGGACGAGGCGGCCTTCCGCCCGGAGCTGCTCCAGCAGCTGGGCCTCGAGCCGCCCAGCGCGACCGTCTCGCTGGTCACCCTAGGCGTCTTCGTGGCGCTCTTCCTCTTCCTTTCGGCCCGGGTGCTGGCCCGCAAGGAGTTCACGGGATCGGGCCAGCAGGCCGAATCCGCGCCCGGGACTTAGGAGCCCGTCGCAGAAGTCGTTCGGCGCGGAAGGCGCGTCCTTCGCGCCGGCTCTTCGGTGCCGGCCCTGCGGCGAATCGCCGCCCCGCGACGGGCGCTCCATTCGGGGAGCGCCCTCGACGGGTTTGCGGCGGGCTGCGCCCGCCGCAACTCCCTGCGCAGGGTCCCGCCTCGATCCGACACGAATTCCGCACCTTCCGCACTCGAAGCACGTCTTCGTCGGGCTCCTGGCGCCGCGGCCCCGCCGGCGGCGCCCTGGCGTCACCCGCCGACTCTCGGGTGGTAGCATGGCCCTCGCGCCCGGGGGTGGGCCTCGCGGCGCGGCACGCGCGCGGACCACGGGAGCGGCTCGCGCCATGGCGGGGGGTGAGCATGCAGCGTTCCGACGGGACGTGGGCGGAGCCTCCGGATTCGGCGCGAGTGGTGCCGGTGCTCGCGCGCCGCGGCTCGCCCGTGGCGGCGGCGGGGCTGGCGGCGGTGCTGGGACTGCTGGGCGCGCTGCTGGTTTTCGCCATCGCGGCCTTCGCCTTCGGCGAGCCTGCGCAGCGCGCCCCGGCGCGCGGCCTCGTGCTGGGCTCGCTCATCGGCGGCTGGGCGCTGTCCACCTGGCTCATCGCGTGGCGCACCTCGCGGCTGCACGTGGTGCTGAGTCGCGGCCTGCTGCTGGGCGCGGTGCAGTGGATGACGCTCGCGCTGCAGGTGGGCACGGTGCCGCCCGAGCAGCTCCCGCGCGCCGGGACGCTGCTGGGCGGCGTCCTGGGCGGCTTCCCCCTGCGGCTGCCCGACGAGAGCGAGGCGCTGCTCATCGCGGCCCTGTGCCTGGTCGCCGCGCTGGCGCTGGCCGCGCTGCGCTCGGCGCTGGGCCTGACAGATCAGCCGCCGGCGCGCGAGGACGCCGCGGGCTGAGCTCGTCCGCGGCCTTCATCCGCGGACGGTACACTCGCGGCCCGCCATGGCAGCCTCCGTCCGCCACGACGACCCGCCGCGCCTCGGCGTGTGCAGCTGGTCCCTCAAGCCCCGCGGCCCGCAGGACCTGGCGCAGAAGGCGCGCTGGTGCGGCGTCGACGCGCTGCAGCTCGCGCTGGACCCGCTGCGCACCGGCGCGTGGGGCCTCGAGGACTGCGTGCACGCCATGCGCGACGCGGGTCTGTGCCTGCGCTCCGGCATGATGGCCATGGCCGGCGAGGACTACTCCACCCTGCAGTCCATCCAGGAGACGGGCGGCCTCGCCCCCGACGCGCGCTGGCCCGACAACCTCGCCGCCGCGCGCGCCAACGCGCTGCTGGCCTGGCGGCTGCGCCTGCCGCTGGTCACCTTCCACGCCGGCTTCGTGCCCGAGCGCCGCGACGACCCGCGCCGCGCCGTGCTGCTCGAGCGCCTGCGCGCCGTGATCGACGCCTTCGGCGAGCACGGCGTGGCCGTCGGCCTGGAGACGGGGCAGGAGCGCCCCGGCACGCTGCTCGAGCTGCTGGCCGACCTGCAGCGCCCGAGCGCCGGCGTCAACTTCGATCCCGCCAACCTGCTGCTCTACGGCATGGGCGACCCGCTGGACGCGCTGGCGCAGCTCGCGCCGCACGTGCGCCAGATCCACGTCAAGGACGCGCGCGGCCCGCGCGTCGCCGGGCAGTGGGGCGAGGAAGTGCCCGTGGGCACGGGCGAGGTGCGCTGGGACGAGTTCTTCGCCGTGGCCGCGCGCGCCGGCCTGCGCGTGGACCTCATGATCGAGCGCGAGGCGGGCGAGGACCGCGTGGGCGACATCCGGCGCGCGCGCGACCTCGTGCGCGGCCGCCTCGCCGGAGCGCCGGCGTGAGCCCGGGCAAGCGGGCGGCGACGCGCACGGCGACGCGGCCCGCGGCGCGCCCGGCGCCGCGCCGCGGACCGGTGCGCGTGG
>DASUFI010000300.1:0-11805 GCA_036274635.1 Planctomycetota bacterium | reverse complement strand
CGGGCTGCGCGCACCGGGCCGCGGAGACGTCGCCAGGGCTTCAGGTCAGCGGCTGCCGACCTTTTCGGGGCCGGTCTTGCGGCCCGCCCAGGCCGGCATCCTGGACAGGTGCTCGCGCGCGGCCGCCTCGGCCTTGTCGCGCGGCATCTTCTGCATGCCCATGAAGTAGCCGGTGGTGGTGCCCTCGAGCACCGTCTCGTAGGGCTTCAGCTTGCCGTGCTCGTCCGTGCAGTACTGGCAGTACATCTCGCCCGGCTTGGCGTCGGTGAGCGGCATGCCGCAGGACTGGCAGCTGGACATCTTGATGAGCGTGTAGAACACGAAGCGGAAGCCGTCGGGATCCTGCACGTGGCTCTCGCGCAGGCCGTAGAACTGGTTCTTGGGCGGCGTGGCCTTGACGCCCTTCTTCATGATCGTGGCGTGGTAGGCGTCGATGTCCTTGACCGCCAGATAGGTCTGGATGCCCACGCCGGACTTGTTGGACTGCATCTCCTTGTAGAGCACTTCCCACTCCGCCTTGGCGGCCGGGTCGTGCGCGCACATGTCGCCGGAAGCGGCCGGGTCCATCATCTGGCCCAGCATCACGGACTGGCCGTCGAGGACGAGGTTGGCCCACATGGGCTTCGTCTCGTCCGGCCACGACTGCTCCAGCTTGAAGCCCAGCACGTCGCGGTACCACGCGACGCTCTTCGCGGCGTCGCGGACGGTGAGGATGACCGACATCGGATACATGGTCGTGTTGCCCATGCGCGTGCTCCTGCGTGTGAAGAGTTCGGTGCAGCGGCCGGTGGCCGGCGCGGAAAGCGGGGATTGTAGGGGCGCGCGCCGGGCCGTGGGAATGGGCGCGTGGCGCGGGAATGGCAAGGCGCGCCGACGTGGGGGACGATCCGCTGCCACGCGCGGCCGCCCTGCCGTCGTCCGCGCGGCCACCACGAAAAGTCGGCGCTGAATGGGGCGCACCGCGACCGCGCGCGGCTGGTTGTGCGACAGGTCGCACCACCGCGGAGGCACGCCATGAGACGCACCGTTCTGCTCGTCCTCGCAGGCATCACCCTGCTGCCGCTGGCCTGCACCACACCCTACGAAGAGACGCTGCTCGAGCCGCCCCAGACGCCGCCGCCCGCACCGGCGGAGTCCGCGCCTCCACAGGTGCTCGGTCCGGCGCACCAGGTCGCGTTGCTCGTGGGCGGCGAGCCTGCGATGCACGTGCCCAGCGAGGCCCTCGTGGCCCTCGGGGAGGACGCCATCGCCTACATGACGACCTGCCGCGAGCGCGAGCACAAGGCGGGCCAGGATCCGCAGGCGTGGGCGACGGCCCAGGGCGCGCCGGTGTGCGTCGCCGTGCACTTCGTGCCGCCGCTGCCGCTGGCCAGCCCCGCCGGCGTGCAGCTGGACGTCGAGGAGCTGCTGCTGCCGCTCGGCGCGCCGCGCTGGGACGGCGTCGTGCTGGCGCGCGAGAGCGATGCACCCTGGGCCGCGCTCATCGCGGGTGACCGCGTCATCCTGGATCGGCTGCGCGCCAAGGCCCAGGGAGCGCTGAGCGCGGTGGTCGTCGCGGAGCGCTAGTCGCCTACGTGAGTGCGGACAGGCGCCGGTGCGCCTCGTCCTGCAGGTCCGGCGCGGCGTTGACCCGCGCGGCCATCGAGCGCGCCACGAAGACGTCCAGCCACGCGTCCAGCGCGCGCGCCGCGCGCTCCTCGCCCGCCGCGCCGAGGCACAGCGCCGCCGCTTCGGCCGTGCACAGGCGCACGTCGCGCACGGGGTGCCGCAGCCTGTAGCGCGAGAGCTCCTCGGGACGGAAGGCCAGCACCGGCAGGTGGTCGAGGTACGGGCTGCGATGGAACATCTTGTGCGCGTTGCGCCAGCTTCCGTCCAGCAGCACGAAGAGCGGGCGGCCGCCGGGCGCGGGCGTCCGCATCACGCGCGCCGGATCCGCGGCTCCCTCGGGGAAGACCACGTACGGCTGCCACTGCGGATCGGCCAGCAGCGTCGGGAGCCGCGGGTCCACCTCCGTGCGCGACCACTCGAAGGCCCAGGTGTCGGGCACCACGTCGGCCACCAGCCAGCCCGTGTTGCTGGGCTTGAGCGCCTCGACGTCGTGCATGAGCAGGGCGAAGCCGGCGCGCGTCGGCACCCCGGGCCGCAGCGCGCAGGGGCAGTGCGAGAGCGGCATGCGGCAGCGCTCGCAGCGCGCGCGGCGCGAGCCGCGGACGGGCTGCAGCTTCGTGCAGCGCGCGAGGCGCTCGGCGCGCAGGCGGGCGACGGCGTGCGCGATCAGCTGCCTCCCGGCACGTGGCACGACGCCTGGCCGGTCTTCAGCAGGTACTGCTGGTGGTAGTCCTCGGCCTTCCAGAAGGTGGGCGCGTCGGTCACCTCGGTGACGATGGGGTTCACGAAGCGGCCGCTGCCCTGCAGCGACTTGATCTTCGCCTCCGCCTCCGCGCGCTGCTCCGGCCCGCGCGCGAAGACGGCGGAGCGGTACTGGTCGCCGAAGTCCGGGCCCTGGCGGTTCTTCTGCGTCGGGTCGTGCGACTTGAAGAAGACGTCCAGCAGGTCGACGTAGCGGACCTGCTGCGGGTCGTACTGCACCTGCACCGTCTCGGCGTGGCCGGTGGTGTGGCTGCAGACCGACTCGTAGGTGGGGCTCTTGGTGCTGCCGCCCATGTAGCCGGTGGCCGTGGCCACCACGCCCGGCAGCGTGCGGAAGCTCTCCTCCACGCCCCAGAAGCAGCCGCCGGCGAAGTAGGCCGTCTCGGTCTTGTGCGCGCCCTCCGGCTGCACGCCCAGCAGCGGCTTGGCCGTGAACACCAGCGACTCGCTGTTCAGGCAGTAGCGCTGGCCGGTGGGCGGCGGGCCGTCGTCGAAGACGTGCCCGAGGTGGCTGCCGCAGCGCGCGCACATGATCTCGGTGCGTTGCATGAACATGCTGCTGTCGGTGCGCGTGGCGACGTTCTCCTTCGCCACCGGCGCCCAGTAGCTGGGCCAGCCGGTGCCCGACTCGAACTTCTGCGCGCTGGCGAAGAGCGGCAGGCCGCAGCCGGCGCAGGCGTACAGGCCCTCCTCGTGGTGGTCCCAGAGCAGGCCGCAGAAGGCGCGCTCGGTACCCTCCTCGCGCATGATGCGGAACTGCTCGGGCGTGAGGCGTGCCTTCCACTCGGCCTCGCTGCGCACCACGGCGGGCAGCTGCAGCGGGCCGGTGAGCTGGCCCTGGTCGTCGAGGAGCTGGACGGTCACGAGCGGCGCCTCGCCGGCGGCCGTCTTGGCGGGCGCGGCGGGCTTGTCGGCGTTCTGCCGGAACATGGCGGTCACCAGGAGGAGCAGGAGGAGGAGCGCGGCGATCGGGATGAGCTTGGTCATGGCAGCTTGGAGTCGGGTGGGCAGCCGATAGTTTCGCACAGGGATAGCCGGCCAGCGCGCTCCATGCGCACAGGGCGATGACTTCATCCGCCCCGCGCCCTCCGCTCGCTGGGGCCTGATCCCGCCCGCATCTTCCCGCTGTCGCGCCGGTGTGGACCGCGTGGCCGGCTTTCCATACGATCCGCCCGCGATGATTCTTGCCGACGCCGATCTGAAGAGCATCCAGGAGGCCCGGGACCTCGTCCGGCGCGCCCGCAAGGCCTGGGACACGCTGCGCAAGTTCGATCAGGCGAAGATCGACCGCATCTGCGAGGCCATGGCCCGTGCCGGCAGCGACGCGAGCGAGAAGCTGGCCCGGCTGGCGGTGGAGGAGTCGGGCTTCGGCAACCCGGTGGGCAAGTACCAGAAGAACAAGTTCTGCACGGACCTGCTCTGGGAGTCGCTCAAGGACCTGAAGACCGTAGGCGTCGTGCACCGCGACGACGCGCGGCGGTACTACCAGGTGGCCGAGCCCTACGGCGTGGTGCTGGCCATCGTGCCCATCACGAACCCCACCAGCACGGCCCTGTTCAAGATCCTCATCTCGATCAAGGCCCGCAACACGGTGGTGGTGTCGCCGCATCCGCGCGGCATCCGCTGCATCGGGGAGAGCACGCGCGTCATGGCCGAGGCCGCGCGCGCCGCCGGCTGCCCGGACGACGCCATCCTGTGCATGAGCAGCCCCACGCTCGAGGGCACGCACGAGGCCATGAAGGCGCGCGAGACGGCGCTCATCCTCGCCACCGGCGGGCCGGACCTCGTGCGCGCCGCCTACAGCATGGGCAAGCCGGCCTACGGCGTGGGGCCGGGCAACGCGCCGGCCTACATCGAGCGCACCGCCGACATCCGGCACGCGGTGCGCGCCATCGTCGGCAGCCAGACCTTCGACAACAGCACGATCTGCGCCAGCGAGCAGAGCGTGGTCATCGACAAGCCGGTCTACGAGGCGGTCAAGGCGGAGTTCGTGCGCAACGGCGCGTACTGGCTCACGCCGGAGGACCACGACAAGCTGGCGCAGATCGTGGTGCGCGGCCGGCGCGTGAACGCCGACATCGTCGGCCTCTTCCCGCACCAGATCGCCAAGATGGCCGGCTTCAGCGTGCCCGAGGCGACCACCGTGCTCATGGTGGAGGAGACCGGCGTCGGCTGGGACTTCCCGCTCTCGGTCGAGAAGCTCTCGCCCATCCTCACCGTCTACTGCGAGGACGGCTGGGAGGCGGGCTGCGAGCGCTGCATCCAGATCCTCAACTTCGGCGGCCGCGGGCACACGCTGGCCATCCACAGCCGCGACGAGGAGGTGATCTGGAGCTTCGTGATGGAGAAGCCCACGCACCGCATCCTCGTGAACGCCCCGGCGGCGCAGGGCGCGGTGGGCTACGGCACCGGACTGGTGCCCAGCATGACGCTGGGCTGCGGCGCCTTCGGCGGCAACATCACCAGCGACAACATCTCGGCACACAACCTGGTGCTCACCAAGCACGTGGGCTACTGCTACGACGGCTTCGTCGAGGGCTTCCCCGACTTCAGCAAGGGGCCGCCGCGCGAGTACAAGTTCACCGAGCTGCCGGTGGCGCCGGCGCCGGGCGTGCGCGCGGCCACCAGCAGCGGCGCGGTGGGCACGGGCTCTCCCATCCCCGCGCCGCGCGCGCCGACGCCCGAGCGCGTGATGGCCGAGGCGCGCGTCGTGTGGCAGGGGAATCCCACGCATCCGGCCTCGCCCTTCGCGGAGCGGCCCTCGGTCGACCCGCGCGGCCCGGCCGCGCCGGCGGCCGCGCCGGCCAGCGCCGCGCCGGCCACGGGCACGCGCCCGCCCTACGAGGGCGGCGCGATCCCCACGCCCAAGCCCATCAAATTCCGGAACTGATCCACCCCCTCTCTCTTCCACACACCGGCCGCGCGCCGACGGAGACTGACGACAGATGAGCCAGATCGCACTGGGCATGATCGAGACCAAGGGCCTCGTCGGCAGCATCGAGGCGGCCGACGCCATGGTGAAGGCCGCCAAGGTGACGCTGATCGGCAAGGAGCGCATCGGGGGCGGCTACGTCACCGTCTTCGTGCGCGGCGAGGTGGGCGCGGTCAAGGCTGCCACGGACGCCGGCGCCGCCGCCGCGCGCCGCGTGGGCGAGCTGGTCTCCGTGCACGTGATCCCGCGGCCGCACAGCGAGATCGAGCAGATCCTGCCGCAGGTCACGCCCGCGGCCGAGGAGTGAGCGCGGTCGCCTGACGGCGACCGGTCTCTCAGCCACCGCGGCGCAGCGTCGCGGCGGCCAAGCTCCCACCTCCTCGTTGCGAGGTTCCATGGTCCAGCTCCGCGCCTTCACCTTCCTCGACGCGATGCAGCCGCAGTTCGCGAGCTTCGTGGCCAGCACCGCGCGCGGCTACCTGCCCGTCAAGGGCCAGGCCGCGCTGTACGTCGAGATCGCCCCGGGCATCGCCATCAACCGCGTCACGGACATCGCCCTGAAGCGCACGTCCGTGCGGCCGGCGGTGCAGGTGGTGGAGCGCGCCTTCGGCCTGCTCGAGGTGCACGACGAGAGCCAGGCCGAGGTGCTCGAGGCGGGCCGGCACATCCTGGAGTTCCTCCAGCACGCGGAGCTGGACCGCCTGAAGCCCAAGGTGCTCACCTCCGAGATCATCACCGGCGTGGACGACTACCAGACCATGCTCGTGAACCGGAACCGCCAGGGGATGATGCTGCTGGGCGGCGAGACGCTGTACATCCTCGAGGTGCATCCGGCCGCGTACGCGACCATCGCCGCCAACGAGGCCGAGAAGGCCGCGGCCATCAAGCTGATTCATCTGCAGCCCTACGGCGCCTTCGGCCGCCTGCAGCTGGGCGGCACGGAAGCCGACATCCGCGAGGCCGAGGCCGCGATCCAGAAGACGCTGGCCGACATCCAGGGCAAGCCCAACGAGGGCCGCGGCTGATGTTCACCGGGCGCGTCATCGGCGAGATCTGGAGCACGCGGCGTCACCCGACGCTCGAGGGCTTCAAGCTCCTGCTGGTGGAGCCCTACGAGGTGGCCTCGCGCACGCCCGGTGGCAAGAAGCTGGGCCTGGTCGTGGCGGCGGACGCGGTGGACGCGGGCGTGGGCGACGCGGTCATCGTGGCCTACGGCCGCGCGGGCCGCACGGCGCTGGGCGGCAACCATGACATCGCGGTCGAGGCCGCGGTCGTGGGCGTCGTCGACGACCACAGCGGACCGGAGCTGGCCTGACATGCTCATGGGACGGGTCGTCGGCACCGTGTGGAGCACGCGCAAGGAGCCTTCGCTGGAGGGTATCCGCTTCCTCATGGTGCGGCCCTTCACCACGGGCCGCGAGGAGGCGCAGGACGTGGTCGTCGCGGGCGACGTGATCGGCGCGGGCGTGGGAGAGACCGTGCTGGTGGCCTTCGGCCGCGCGGCGCGCACGACGCTGGGCAGCCAGGACGTGGGCTGGCAGGCGGCGGTGGTGGGCATCGTGGACGCCATCTCGCTGGCGGACGGCAGCACCTTCGAGCTGGGACCGAACGGTGAGCGCATCCCGACGCCGTAACGACCGCCGCAACCGCCCCGCGGCCGCGCCGCCGCCGGGCAACTCCGACCCCTGGCGCAGCGAGGGCGAGTTCGGCTACGCGGCCCGCGCGCGCACCGAGGGCCCCTCGGGCGGCGGGCAGGTGGGCGGCACCGGCCCGTGCATCGCGCTGCTCGAGCTGGCTTCCATCGCCGGCGGCTTCGAGACCGTGGACGCGCTGCGCAAGGAGGCGGCCGTGCAGATCCTGCGCGCCCGCGCCGTCTCGCCCGGCAAATTCGTGATCCTCTTCACCGGCTCGGTGGAAGACACCACCTCGGCCCTGCGCCGCGGCCTCGAGGTGGGGCGCGACAGCCTCATCGACAGCCTGCTCATCCCCAACGTCGAGCCCACGCTGCTGGCCCTCATGCGCGGCGGCCGCGCCAACGGCGTGCCCGAGCTGGACGCGGTGGGCATCATCGAGACGCTCTCCGTCGCCAGCACCGTGCGCGCCGCGGACATCGCGGCCAAGACCGCCTCGCTGCAGCTGCTCGACGTGCAGCTGGCCGTGGGCCTCGGCGGAAAGTCCTACGTGACGCTCACCGGCGAGGTGGGCGACGTGACCGCCGCGGTGGAGGCCGGCGCCGCCGACGCCGAGCGCGCCGGCCTGCTCGTCCGCCGCGTCGTCATCCCGCGCCCGCACGGCGACATGGCCGGAGTGCTGGGCGCGTGAAGCACCTCATCACCGACCGCGACCTGCTCTCCGGCGCCGTCGGCCGCCGCATCGTGCTGGACGCCAACACGCTCATCACGCCGTCGGCGCGCGACCGCGCCGCGCGGTTGGGCATCGAGGTCGTGGAGCAGAGCGGCGAGACCTGGCACGCGGTGGCGCCGGCCGTCGCGGCGGCCTGCGCACGCTGCGGCAGCGCGGCGTGCACCTGTGCCGGCGCCGGCCCGCAGCTCGTCACCGGCGGCGGCCATGCGGCCACGCTGGGCGGCCTGCCCGACGGCCTGTACCTCGTGCGCGTCGTCGGCGGCCGCGCGCAGCTGCTGCCGGCCACCGGCCCGGGGCTCATGGTGCGCGCCGCCGGAGCCGGCTGATGGCGCGCCGCATCGTCACCGCCGAGGACGTGCTGGCCCTGCCCGAGGGCGGGCGGCTGCTGGCGACCGACGACATGACCGTCACCTCCGCCGCGCGCGAGCTGGCGCGCCGCCGCAACATCACGGTGGTGGAGGGCGCCGAGGCCGCCGCCGCGCCGGCCGACGCGGAGCAGGCCGCGCAGGCCGCGCCCACCGGCGCGCCGGGCACCATCATCGTCACCGCCGTGGGCGTCAACCGTCCCGGCGTGCTCTCCGAGCTGACCTCGGCCATCGGCCAGCTGCACGGCGACATCCAGGACGTCAGCCAGCGCATCACCGGCGGCTGGTTCAACGCCATCCTGGTCGTGGACATCAAGCGCAGCGGGCAGAGCTTCGCGGCGTTCCGCGAGGCGCTGAAGGGCCTCTCCCAGCCGCGCGACTACGTCGTGACGGTGATCGACGAGCGCGTGTTCACGGCCATGCACCGCCTGGGCTGAGCCCCGACCCGCGCGTCGGCACGGCGACCTCGTGGCCGGCCGCCGGTGGGCGTGTGTGCAGCGAACTCGCACGGCTGACGCGGACGTGATGTACGGCATTCGTGCCGGCCGTTTGTGCAATGTGCATTCCCGCGCATCTGGGTGAGACACGCGGAGCCAGGCGCGGTTGCGGCGCATCGACCATCCCGTTCCCACCGCTACCGGAGACTCCCGATGCGCACCCACTGCGCCCTGTGCTGTGTCTTGCTCCTTGCCGCTTGCGCGAGCCAGCCGGCGGCGCCGGCCTTCCACGCCCCCCAGGTGACGGACGAGTCCGCCACCGCGGCCGACTCGCAGCCGCTCGCGCTCGAGGGCGCGCCCGACACCGCGGCCAGCGCGGCGCAGGTGACCCACACGACCGACACGACCGACGACCTGGACGTTCGCCACGTCACGGTCCTCGTCGGCGGGCGCAAGATCCACGACAACACCGCGGACGATCTCGACCTCGACGAGCAGCTGATGCTCGGCGCGGGGATCGACATGTACGACTCCGGGACCGGCCACGGCTTCGAGGCCGGCCTCGAGGGCTCGGGCGAGGACGGCCGGGCCAACGGCCACGACGTCGACCTGAAGCTCTTCGACCTCTACGGCGGCTACCGCTACAACTTCCGCGTGCAGGACCAGGACGTGCACCCGTACCTCGCCGGCGGCCTGGCGCTGGTGCGCGGCGACCTGGACGTGGGCCCGGACGACGACGATGACACGCTGGGCGCCTACCTCCGCGCCGGCGTCGGCTTCGACGTGAGCGAGAAGGTGCGCCTCGGCATCGACTACAGGCACATGTTCGCGGACCTGGAGTTCTTCGGCGACGACTTCGATGCCAACTGGGACCAGCTGGCCTTCAGCGTCGGCTTCCCGTTCTGAGGTGGCCTGCGCTCGGGACGCTCAGCGCAGCTCGCGCTGCCAGATCTGCGCCCCGAGCGCGGCGGCGATGGCGAGCCCGCAGTAGGCCAGCGGCCGCGCGGCCCGCTGCGGCGCGTCCCAGTCCGCGGTGCTGAGGAACACGACGACGACCACGCACAGCACGAGCACGGACATCTCGAACAGCGGCGAGGCCGGCTGCTTGCCCTTCACCGGGGCGCGCGTCGGTTGGCGGAAGTCCGCGAGGACGACGCCGAGCGCGAAGAACGAGAGCACGACCAGCGCGACGCCGGCCAGATAGTTGATGTGGTGCTGGTCCATGTCGTGAACTCCTCGCCAGGATCCTAATCGACACTCCTGGCGCTCCGCTGTCGTGCCGACACGCGAAAGGCCACGGGGGCTGCCTCCCTGTCGTTGACGCCCGCGTCAGACCTTGAGCGGAACGTCAGGCCGCGGGGGCGATTCCGGCTGTCGCCCGCCCTGCGCGACCTGGGGGGCCATGGCCTTGTGTCGCCGTACAGGAGTTCATCACGGAGTTACTCCTCTACGCCGGCGCGCATGACCGGGAGACCGGACGGGGTCTTGCCCGGCCCCTCGCGCTCCAGCGACCACGACGATCCGCGAGACTTCGAGACGAGCACCTGCCGCCGGCTCACGGCGCAGCATCGTCGGCTTCCACCTGCTCGGCGAGCGCATCGAGGGGGCCTTCAAACCGTCCGTGTTCACGTGGGGCTTGCCCTGCGCGGGGCTGCGCTTGCGTCGTCCGGGCCTCCGACGGCAGGATGCGCCGCCCATGACCCTTGCCCACAACGAGATCCTCCAGACCCTGCGCATGCTCCAGGTGGACAACCTGGACATCCGCACGACCACGCTCGGCGTGAGCCTGCTGGACTGCGCGGGCGGCTCGGTGGAGCAGGTGGCCGCGCGCGTGCACGACAAGCTCGTGCGGGTCGCGGGGCCGCTGGTGCCGGCGGCGCGTGCCGTGGAGGCCGAGTTCGGCATCCCCATCGTCAACAAGCGCATCGCGGTCACGCCGGTGGCGCTCATCGCCGGGGCCTGCCCGGAGGATGACCTCGCGCCCATCGCCGTGGCCATGGACCGCGCCGCCGAGGCCTGCGGCATCGACTTCATCGGCGGCTTCTCGGCCTTGGTGCACAAGGGCATCAGCCGCGCCGCGCGCAACCTGATGACGTCCATCCCGCGCGCGCTGGCCAACACCTCGCACGTGTGCGCCAGCGTGAACCTCGGCACCACGCGTGCCGGCATCAACATGGACGCGGTGCTGCTCATGGCGCGCGTCATCAAGGAGACCGCCGCGCTCACCGCCGACCGCGGCGGCATCGGCTGCGCCAAGCTGGTGGTCTTCTGCAACATGGTCGAGGACAACCCCTTCGTCGCCGGCGCGAACCTGGGCGTCGGCGAGCCCGACCTCGTGCTGCACTGCGGCGTCTCCGGCCCCGGCGTCGTGCGCCACGCCCTCGCGCAGCTCGGCCCCGCCGCGGACCTCGGCGCGGTGGCCGAGACCGTCAAGCGCACGGCCTTCAAGATCACCCGCATGGGCGAGCTCGTCGGCCGCGAGGTGGCCGCGCGCCTCGGCGTGCCCTTCGGCATCGTGGACCTCTCGCTCGCGCCCACGCCGGCCGAGGGCGATTCCGTGGCCGACGTCCTGGAGCTGATCGGCCTCGAGCGCACCGGCACGCACGGCACCACGCTGGCCCTCGCCCTGCTCACCGACGCGGTCAAGAAGGGCGGCGCGATGGCCGCCCAGGCCGTGGGCGGCCTCTCGGGCGCCTTCATCCCCGTGTCCGAGGACGCGGGCATGGTCGAGGCGGTGCGCTGCGGCAGCCTCGGCCTCGACAAGCTCGAGGCCATGACGGCCGTGTGCTCCGTGGGCATGGACATGGTGGCCGTGCCCGGCGACATCCCGACCGAGACGCTCGCCTGCCTGCTGGGCGACGAGCTGGCCATCGGCATGGTCAACAACAAGACCACGGCCGTGCGCATCATCCCGGTGCCGGGCAAGAAGGCGGGCGACTCGGTGGAATACGGCGGGCTGCTCGGCACGGCGCCGGTGATGCCTATCCACCGCTGGTCGTCGGCCATCCTCGCGCGGCGCGGCGGGCAGGTGCCGGCGCCGATCATCTCGCTGCGCAACTGAGGGCCGGCGGGGCCTTCCGGGGCGCTGGTCCATCGGCACAATGGGCGCATGATCCGGGTCCGAGGTGCTCTCTCGCCGGTGCGTACAGGACGAGCGCAGTGAGGTCCTCCTGGACGTGGGCGGTGGTGCTGCTCCTCGCGGCCTGCGGCGAGTCGCCGGCCGCGCCGATGGCACCCGCGGCAGCGCTGGCCCAGCCCGCCGCTCCCGCCCTCGACGGTCCGCGCCGCACGCTCGACCTCTCCGGCCCCGGCTGGAGACTGTGGCTCGACCGCGCGG
>DASUFI010000299.1:0-5240 GCA_036274635.1 Planctomycetota bacterium | reverse complement strand
TGACGTCCTGCCCGTTGCTCGCCAGCGCCCGCGCCACCGGCCGCACGTCGCGCAGCGTGTGCACGTGGCGCTCGGGGAAGGGCGGGAAGGTGAAGCGCTCGTTGGGCTGGATCTCCACGCCCGCCGGGTGGTCGATGGCGTGCAGCGCGAGGCGGTCCATGTACGTGACCTCGCGCAGCTCCTCCGTGAGGCACAGGCGCAGCTGCCCGCCGTCGGCCACGAGCTGGTCGCCGCGCACCTTGAGGTCCTCGGTGCTGCGGAAGGGCACCATGACGCCCGGCGCCGCGGGCAGGCCCAGCGGCGCGGCGCCGATGGCGTCGGTCACGAACACCCACTCGTGGCCGTTCCAGGCGTAGAGGAAGGGACAGCTGCCGCCCACGCGCATGACCTGCTCGACCGTGAGGTGCTGGCCGGCGGCCAGCGCGTCGTCGCGCAGGTGCTGGACGACGCCGTTGGGCCAGGTGATGCGCAGCACGTCGCCCCGCGCGAGCTCGCCCAGCCCGAAGAGCAGCGGCTCGCCGCGCGCGTACTGGCGCTGGTAGCGCCCGTCGGCGCGCAGCTCGACGAGGGCGCCCACGCCGTGCGTGTTGTCCTTGCGGCCCGCGAGCGCGACGGACAGCGCGTGCGCGCCGGTGAGCTGCGTGTCGAAGACCGTGGCCTTGCCGTCCAGGAGCACGGCCACGTCGTCGTCGAGGTCGCCGTCGAGGTCCGCGAGCACGAACGGCGTGCCGCCGGGCCCGCCGCCGCCGTGGATGCCGCCCGCCGGCGCCGGCGTCGAGCTGCGGCCTGTGAGTGGTCCGCGCCGACTCTCGATCTCCGGCCCTCGCGCGAGCAGCAGGTCGACGTGGCCGTCGAGGTCGAGATCGGCCAGCGCAAGGCGCGCGCCGCCCTCGGCGAGGATGGGCTTCGGCGCCGCGAAGCCCGTTGCGCTCCCGCGCGCCCAGTGCACGCCGTCCGCGGCCGCGAGCAGCAGGTCGGGATGCCCGTCCTCGTCCAGGTCGACGACCTGCACGGCCGCCGCCTCGAACACGCCCGGCGGCGCGTGCCACGCAGCCGTCGCGTCGACGAAGCCGCCGCCGCGATGGTTGTCCAGCAGCGCGAGACCGCGGTCGGTGGCGACGACGTAGTCGACGTCGTTGTCGCCGTCGATGTCCTCGGCGATGAGTGCGCGGCTCGGCCCCAGCGCCGAGGCCGCCTCGGGCGTGGCGTCCTGGAGCGCCTGGCCGTCTTCGCGCAGCGCGCCGGCGTTGCGCAGCAGCGTGACGCCGTGCGCGCCGGCCACGAGCACGTCCAGCAGGCTGTCGTGGTCGAAGTCGCTGAAGAGCACGGCGCGCGCGCCGGGCAGCGGCGCGAAGCCCGGGCCCACGCGCGACCAGTTGCCGGCGGCGTCCAGCGAGAAGAGCGCCAGCGCCGGCTGCGCGTCGCCCGCGCCGGCCTGCAGGCAGGCGAGCTCGAGCGCGGGGTGGTAGTGCGGGTTGGAGCCACGGACGCTGCTGCCGTCGTCGCGAACGTTGGGGTCGCCCTCGTCGATGTCGCCTGCCGCGGCGGCCAGCGTGGCGCGATCGCTCACGCGCTGCAGCGTGAACTGGCCCGGCGCGGTCTGGTGCGCGACCACGACGCCGTGCGGGCCCCAGCCGACGAGGTCCGTGCGGCCGTCCGCGTCCACGTCGGCGGCGAGGACGTCCGTCGCGCCGTCGAGGTCGACGACGGCGCCGGACGTGAAGGCTGGCAGCTTCGGCTCGGCGGGCGGGCCGTCGGGCACGCCACGCGCCGTCGGCGGGCGCAGGCGGCCCCAGCCGCGCTGCTCCAGCTCGGGCTGCGTCGGCGCCGAGATCTTGCGCACCTTGGTCAGCTCGTCGTACTCGGCCAGCAGCGGCGCCTGCTCGGGCTGGCCGCGCAGGGCCATGGCCAGCCTGAAGGTGGAGCTCACGTAGAGCTGCCGATCGGCGTCGCGGCCTGCGGCGCGCACCTGGCGCAGCAGCGAGAGGGCCTCGTCCGGCTGGTCCACGGAATCGAGCGCCTCGGCCAGCCAGAAGCGCGCCGCGAGGTCGGAGGGATCGCCCTTCACGACGGCGCGGAAGTACGGCACCGCGGCCGGGAAGTCCGCCAGCCGGACGGCCACGACGCCGCTCAGGAAGTTGACCGACAGGTCGTCGGGTGCTGCGGCGCGGGCGCGCGTCAGCCAGGCGTCGGCGCCGCGGTAGTCCGTGGCCGCCACCGCGAGGACGGCCGCGCGCACCAGGTCCTCGACGGCCGCGTCGGGCTGGTTCACGAGCGGAGCCAGCGTCTGCTGAGCCGTGAGGGTCTTGCCGTCGACGAACTCGGCCTCGACCCGCGCGCGGACGAGGTCCGCGTCCGCCGCCGCGGCCTGCGGCTCGCTCGACTTTCCGCAACCCGCGACCAGCAGCCCGGCCGCCACCAGCGCCGCGGCTCGCCGCGGCACGACGCTCCACCGCCCGGCTATGCTCATGCGCGCCATGATCCGTGGCGGAGCGGCGCGAGTCCACCGCGCGGATTGTTACGCTCGCCCCGCATGACCGCGTCCGACGACGCCCCGCGCGCCCTGCTGGCCTGGAGCAGCGGCAAGGACTCCGCGTGGTCGCTGCACGTCCTGCGCGAGGCGGCCGTGCGCGACCCGCGAGCGCCGCGCGTGGTCGGCCTGCTGACCACGGTGAACGAGACGCACGGCCGCGTGGCCATGCACGCCGTGCGCCGCGAGCTGCTGGCCTCGCAGGCCGCAGCCGCCGGCCTGCCGCTCCTCGAGGTGGCCATCCCCTCGCCCTGCAGCAACGCCGAGTACGAGCGCGCGATGGCCACGGCCATGGCTCGCGCGCGCGGCGACGGCATCGCCCACGTGGCCTTCGGCGACCTCTTCCTGCGGGACATCCGCCGCTACCGGGAGGAGAAGCTGGTCGGCACCGGCATCACGCCGCTCTTCCCGCTGTGGGGCCGCCCGACGCGCGCGCTGGCCGAGGAGATGCTGGCCGGCGGGCTCGTCGCGCACCTCACGGCCGTGGACCCGCGACAGATCGCCGGGCGCTTCGCCGGCCGGCGCTTCGACCGCGCGCTGCTGGACGAGCTGCCGCCCGGCGCGGACCCCTGCGGCGAGAACGGCGAGTTCCACACCTTCGTCTCCGCCGGGCCGATGTTCAGCCGGCCGCTCGCGGTGCGCACCGGCGAGATCGTGACGCGCGACGGCTTCGTCTTCGCCGACGTGCTGCCGGCCTGATGCATCCAGCCGCGCTGGGTGCCGCCGCGCTGCTGCGCCAGTGCGAGCAGACGCCCGTGCGCCGCAGCGGGCCCGGAGGGCAGCACCGCAACAAGGCGAGCACGGGCGTCGTGCTGCGGCACCGGCCGACGGGCGTGCGCGCGGAGGCGAACGAGCGGCGCACGCGCACGGACAACCTGCGCGTGGCCACGGAGCGCCTGCGCCTCAACCTGGCGCTGGCCGTGCGCGAGCCGGCGGCGCCGGGGCCGTCGGCGAAGTGGGTGGCGCGCGTGCGCGGCGGGCGCTTCGCGCTCAGCGCGGCGCACGAGGACTTCCCGGCGCTGCTGGCGGAGGCGCTGGACGTGCTTGCGGCGCACGAGCACGAGGTGATCGCGGCCGCGCCGTGGCTGGGCGTGACGCCGACGCAGCTGGTGAAGCTGCTGGCGAAGGAGCCGCGGGCGCTGGCGGCGGTCAACGAGGTGCGCGCGATGCGTGGGCTGCGCTCCCTGCGGGCTTGAGCTACGGGCGGATCACGGTGCCGTCCCGGACTCTCCGGCATCTCCAAGCAGGCCGAGCGATCGCATGAGCGCCAGCGCGTTGCCGCGCTCCACGACGCCGGGGCGCATCCGGTAGTCGAAGACCATCCGTCCGTCCTGCAGTCCGTCCTCGAAGTGGGCATTGGAGGCGAGCGGAGAGAGTTCGTCCGCGAGCTGGGCCAGCGCGAGATCGTGCGTGGTCACGATGCCGATCGCGCCGTGCGCGAGGAGTTGCCGCAGCACGGCGCGTGCGCCGAGCAGGCGGTCGTGGCTGTTGGTGCCGGAGAGCAGCTCATCCAGCAGGAAGATCAGTGGCCGGCCGCCCCGCGCAACGTCGTCGATGGCGCGCAGCCGGGTGATCTCGGCCCAGAAGCGCGACGAGCCGTCGCGCAGCGAGTCGTGGATGGAGATGCATGCGCCGACCTGCACCGGCGAGAAGCGCAGGGTGCGCGCCCGCACCGGCGCGCCGGCCTGGCCGATCACGACCGCCAGACCCACCGCGCGCAGGAGCGTGCTCTTGCCGGACATGTTCGAGCCGGAGATGAGCAGCAGGGCGTGCCGGCTGTCGAGCGCGACGTCGTTGCGGACGCAGTTGGCCTCCGGCAGCAGCGGATGTCCCAGGCCGGAAGCCTGCAGGCTCGGCATCGAAACGATGTCGGGGAAGACGTCGTCCGGGTGTTCGTGCGCATAACCGGCGAGCGCGAGGAGCGCCTCGAACTCACCCACGGCGTCGAGCCACCGGGAGAGCGCGGGCCCGACCTCCACGCGCCAGCGCTCGAGCGCGTGCGCCCGGTGCACGCGGATCTGCAGCAGGAAGGCGAACAGGGCGTACACGCCGTTGCGCCGGGCGGACGCGACCGAGCGCGCCAGCGAACCGAAGCGGGCGATGTCGGCGCTGGCGGGCCGCGCGGCATGATCGCTCGCCAGCGCAGCGGAGACGCCGACCGCGGCGCCCAGCTCGGCCAGCGCGGCGGGCGGCGACGGGCGCCGCGCGCGCTCCTCGAGCAGGGAGAGAAGCTGGGACAGCAGGGACAGCGGGTGCTCGCCGCTCTCCGCCAGCCGATCAACGCACCGCATCCGCCGCTTCAAGGCCTGGGCGAAGACGGCCTCCGCAGTGGCCACGACGAGCAGTGGGAGGAAGCTCGTGATGCCCGCGGCCCACGTCGCCGCAGCGGCCGCAGCAAGCCCGCCGAGCGCGACCGCTGTCCCGCGCTCGACGGCGGAAAAGCGCATCGGTTCGGCCGCCGACCACGCGCGCAGCGCCCGCGGGTCCAGATCGCTCGGCTTGCCGCTCGCGAGCTCGTCGCCCGTCAGGGCGAGCCGCTCACGCAGCTCGGACTCGGGTGACAGGGCCGCGACGGCCTGCTGCCGCGCGCGGATCGCGGCGGCGTCGAAGGCCGCTGTCTCGGGTGCGGGGTCCGGTGCGCCGAGCAGCCAGCGCGCGAGCGCCACCTCGCCGCAGCGCGAGCGCGTCGTGCAGAGGAGCTGGAAGACCG
>DASUFI010000298.1:0-10471 GCA_036274635.1 Planctomycetota bacterium | reverse complement strand
CGAGAGCCTCGAGCAGCACGCGCTGCACGCGCTCGACGCCGGTCGGGTCGGGTCGGTCCTGCAGGCTGGCGTCGACGGCGAGGCGCACGCCGTCAGCGTCCGGGAGCGGCGGCGCGGCGCGGGCTCATGCGGTGGCGGAGTCTACGTCCGTGACGAGCGTGCGATACAGATGCGCGAGGCGCGCGGCCGCGGCGTCCCAGGTGAGGGGCGCGGCCACGCGGCGGCCGGCCTCGCCCAGCGCCTGCCTCGCGGCGGGGTCGGCCAGCAGCCCCGCCAGCGCCTGCTCGAGCGCGGCGGCATCGCGCGGGTCCACGGCGACCACGGCCTCGCCGCCGAGATCGGCCATGGGCGTGCCCGCCGACGTGAGCACCGCCCGGCCGCAGCGCAGGGCCTCGGCCACGGGCAGGCCGAAGCCCTCCTCGAAGCTGGGGTAGAGGACGACGTCCGCGCCGCGGAGCAGCGCGGCCAAGTCGGGCTCGTCCACCTCACCGGCGACGCCCACGGCTCCGGCCAGCGCCGGGTCGGCAAGGCGCGCCTCGAGCTCGGCGCAGCCCCAGCCGCGCGGGCCGGCCAGCAGCAGCACGGCCGGCGCGCCGCGCGCCGCGGAGCGCGCGCGCAGGAAGGCGCCGAGCGCGGCCAGCTGGTTCTTGCGGGGCTCGCGCGTGCCGGGGAGCAGCACGAGGGGGCCGTCGGCCGGCAGGCCGGTGCGGCGGCGCAGGGCGGCGAGGCGCTCGGCGTCGCCGGCGGCGGGCGGGCGATCCACGTGGTCCGCGCCCCACGGCACGACGTGCACGCGGGCCGCGGGCGCCAGCCCGGCGGCGGCGACGTCGGCGGCGACGCGCGCGCCGGGCACGACCAGGGCGCGCGCCGTCGCTGCCGCTGCGCGCAGCCGCGGCTCGACGCGCCGCGCGAAGCCCGCGTCGTGCCAGCCGGCGCCGCGCAGGAAGCACAGGTCGTGCACGATGACCACCGGCACGGCGCGTGCGACCGGCGCGAAGACCAGGTCCGTGTGCTGGAACACGTCCAACGGCCCGAGCAGCGTCTCGACCGAGAAACCCAGCGGCGCGAGCGCGCGCTGCAGGCGCGCGGGGACGGGCGGCGCGCTCACGCCGGGCAGCCGCAGCTCGGCGCGCGGACGGTGGGCCATGGCGGCGAAGGGCACGACGCGCAGCCCCCGCTGCCGCGCGAGGGCCGCCGCGAGCTCGCGCGCGACGCGGCCGATGCCCGTGCGCGCGAGCAGCGCCGGCCGCACGTCGAGGCCGACGCTGAGCGGCGCGCTCACGCCAGCGGCTCCGCCGGGAGCTCCAGCGGCGCGCCCTGCTCGGTGCCGAAGTCGGGCGGCAGCACGCCCGAGGCCAGCACGGCCAGCAGGCCCGCCAGCAGGCCGGCCCCCACGCGCGCGGCCGGCGCGTCGGGCAGGTGCGGCAGCGCGAGGGCCAGCCCGCCCGCCGCGACGCCCGCGCAGAGCAGCGGCCGCAGCAGCGCCGCGACCGGCAGGTGCAAGCCCGTGCGCCGCGCGGCGGTGAGCGCCGTGGCCGCCAGCACGAAGACCTCCGTGGCCACGGTGACGCCCGCCGCGCCTTCGATGCCGAAGCGCGGGATGGCCCACAGGTTGGCCAGCACGTTGAGCAGGGCGCCTGCCACGGAGATGCGCATCATGAGCCGCTGCTCGCCCGCGGCGAGCAGCAGCATGACGTGCGGGTAGGCGCAGAAGACGAAGACGATGGCCGCGGAGAGTATGGCCAGCGCCCCCGCGCCGGCCGCGTACTCGGGCGGGAAGAGCAGGCGCATGACGTCCGGCGCCACGAGCCACACCGTGGCCGAGACGGGCGCGCCCAGCCCGAGGAGGAAGCGCGTGGTGCGCACGAAGAAGGGCCGCAGCGCCTCGCGCCCCTGCGACCACAGACGCGCGTATACGGGCAGGATCACCTGGCTGAAGAGCACCGGCACCATGAGCATGAAGGTCATGAGCCGGTAGGGCTGGTTGTAGAGCGCGACGGCCTCCTCGCTCGCCAGCGGCCGCAGCATGGCCTGGTCGATGTAGAAGTAGATCGAGGCGGCCGTGATCGAGATGCCCGCGGGCCAGACGTGGGACCACAGCTCGGACAGCTCGGCGCGCGAGGCCGAGAAGTCGAGGCGCACGCGCTCGCGCGACCAGCTCCACGCCAGCGCGCCGTTCACGGCGAAGCCCAGCCCGAAGGCGAGCAGGTAGGCCGCGGGCTCGTGCACGCCGGCCATCGCGAGGGCCACCGTGGCCGCCAGCCACGACACCTGCCCGGCCACCGCCACCTGGGCCTGGCGCGAGAAGACCATGTCCACGTTGAAGATCGCGCCCGCCGCCGCCGGCAGGTGCGCGAAGACGTGCAGCGCCGCGAGGCACAGGAGCGCCGTGCGCGGCGTGAGCCCCTCGTAGCAGACGGCCACGGCGATGAGCAGCAGCGCCGCGCCCACCGCGAAGCGCGCCTTGAGCCGCACCAGCAGCCCGAGCAGCAGCCCGGCGCGCTCGCGCTGGCGCGCCGCCTCCCGGATCACGATGGTGCCCGCGCCGAAGTCGAGCACGTTGACCAGCATCTGGTACAGCGCGAGGTAGAAGGCGAAGACGCCCAGGTCCGCGGGCTGCAGCACGCGCGGCAGGATCTGGGTCACGATCACGAAGGCCAGCGTCGAGGTGACGAGCCGGCCGCAGATCTGCCAGAGCGTGTTGAGGCCGACGCGGCGCGAGAGGGACATGGGGCCGCGAGTCTAGCGGCGCGCGGCGCAGGCTACGATGCGCCCGCCCCATGACCCTCGCCATCCTCCTCGCCGCCGGCGCGGGTCGACGCATGGGCGGCGGCAAGGCGCTGCTCGAGCTCGCCGGCGAGCCGGCCCTCGCGCGCTGCCTGCGGGCGCTGCGCGCGGGCGGCTGCGACGAGCTGCGCGTGGTCCTCGGTCCGGACGCGGAGGCCGCGCGGCGCGCGTGCCCCGAGCCGGCGCCGGACGTGGTCGTGAACCCGCACCCCGAGACGGGCCAGACCGGCTCGCTCAAGCGGGCGCTGGCGCGCGGTACCGGGCGCGGCGAGCTGTTCGTGCTGCACACCGTCGACCATCCGCTCGTCGCGGCGGCCGACGTGCTCGCTCTGCTCGACGCCGCGGCGCGGCGGCCGGCGGGCATGCGCATCGTGCTGCCGGTCGTCGGCGGGCGGCGCGGTCATCCGGCCGTCTTCGAGGCCGGCCTGGCCGCCGAGTTCCTGGCGCTGGGCGACGACGAGCCGGCGCACCGCGTGCCCCGCCGCGAGCCGGCGCGCGTGCTGGAGGTGCCGCGACACAATCCGTGGCTGGTGCGCGACCTCGACACCCCGGCGGACCTGGCCGAAGCGCGCGCGTGGCTCGACGCGGGCCGCGGCGACTAGCAGCCAGGCGGCGCCCGGCCGCTCAGCCGCTCAGCCGACCATCAGCACCTGGACGCGGTTGCGGATCTCGTCGCGCACCGCGCGGAAGGCCTTCTTGACCTCGGCGTCGCTGCCGGCCGTGGTGGTCGGGTCGTTCAGAGGCCAATGGATGGTGGTGATCTTCTTGCGGTCGAGCTTGGGCGGCGGATCGCTGTCCGAGCTCAGCGTGATGATCGTGTCGATCTTGGCCACCGGCACGCCCTTGAAGTCGCAGGGGCGCTGCTTGGTGATGTCGATACCCAGCTCGGCCATGACCTCGACGGCGTGGCGGTTGAGGCCCTTCGGGTTGACGCCGGCGCTCCACACGTTGACAGAGCCGTTGGCCAGCGTGCGGGCGAAGCCCTCAGCCATCTGGCTGCGCGCGTCGTTCCCCTTGCAGATGAACAGGAAGTTGCGGGGCTTGGCCATGCGGTGGGCACTCCAGCGGGCCCCGGTTCCGAGGGGCACACACGAGCGGAGGATTGTACATGAACGGGCGTGTATCTGCCAGCCGCATACAGCAGGCCTGTCATGGCCCGTGCGGGAGGCCCGTCCCTCGGCGCACCCGATCCCCGACCCCTGGCCACCAGTCATCCTTTCGCGTGGCCGAAGAGGCGTCACGTGCAAGACACTCGCATCGTTCACGGCTTGGTCGATCCGCTCAAGGTCATGGGCTTCGAGCTGTCGGCGGGCATCCAGCTGGACGACGGGCGGCGCCTGTACGCGATCTTCGATCAGCGCAGCCGGCGCATCATGATCGTCGCTCATCCCGTGGCGCGCGGGGACATGGCCGCGGTGGCGCTGTCGCCGTGGACCGCAGGCCGCGTGCCGCTCGCGGGCGACCTGCTCGACGAGCTCGTGGATCCGCGCAACGCCGACGGCGTGCAGCTGGCGCTGCAGCTCCTGCGGAACGGCACGCTGTAGGGGAGCCCGTCGACGACGGGCTGTCGCTCGCTCGAGTTGACCGTTCCCGGCGCGTGTGTGAGGATCCCTCCCGGGTCTTCCGGGAGGTCCGCATGTCACTCGGGCGCTGCACGCGAATCTCCGGCCTGGCGCTGCTCGCCAGCCTGCTCGCCCTGCCGGCCGCGGCCCAGTCGGGCGCGCTGGACATCGACCTCTCCGGCGGCGCCTACGACCAGCTCACCGGCCTGCCGCTCACCGGCACGCCCGGGCGCAAGTTCCTGTTGCTGGTGTCGGTAGTCAAGTCGCCGGGCGGCGCCTTCATCCCCAACCAGACCGTGGACGTCGGGCTGGAGTTCCTCGACCTGAGCCTCGCCCTGCCGGGCTTCACCGGCGTGTTCAACGGCGCGGGCCAGTCGATGGCCGCGCTCTTCGTGCCCTTCATCCCCGAGCTGGACACCTTCCCGCTCTACTTCCAGCTGTTCCAGACGGGGCCGACCGGCAACAAGCTGGTGGACAAGTCCGTGGTGCAGACGCTCACCATGCAGGCGTCCGGCACCTGGAAGTCGCCCAGGATCGGCACGGACTACGTCACGCAGCGCAGCACGCACAGCATGACCCTGCTGCCGGGCGAGAAGGTGCTGACCCTGGGCGGCGGAACGGGCGGAATCACCACCAGCTACGGGCAGGACAGCGGCGAGATGTACACGCTGTCGGACGAGTCGCTGGCCGTCCTGCCGCACGGCATGCTGCAGCCGCGCACCGGCCACACGGCCACGCTGCTGAACGACGGGCGCGTGCTCGTCGTGGGCGGCGCGGAGGACGTCCAGGGCGAGCCCACCGCCACGGCCGAGGTCTACGACCCCGCCACGGGCCTGTTCAGCGCGGTGGGCAGCCTGGTGGGCGGCCCGCGCGCGCTGCACCGCGCCGTGAAGCTGGATGACGGCCGCGTGCTCATCACCGGCGGCACGGACAACTACATCTCGCCCACGGACATCCTGCTCGGCGCCTACAAGACCACGGAGATCTTCAATCCCGTCACGAACACCTTCAGCGCCGGGCCCAGCCTCAGCAAGCCGCGGCTGGGGCAGACGGTCACGCGTCTCCCCAATGGCGACATGCTGGTGGCGGGCGGCTACACGGTCGTCAAGATCCTCTTCGTCGACGTGCCGGTCATCACCAGCGACGCGGAGCGCTACCACTACGTGGCGGGCGGAGCGGGGTCCTTCGGCAACCTCACGACGCTGGCGCACCAGCACATGGGGCACGGCGCCGCGTCGCTGCTGAACGGCAACGTGCTGCTCGTGGGCGGCGCCAACGGCAGCGATCCGCTGAACCCGCAGCCCGAGCTGACCTGGGAGCTCTACGACCCGAACTTCACCGGCACGGGCGGCATCATCGCGCAGGGCCCGCTGAACGACGGGCGCATCCTGCCCGGCGTCGTGCGCCTGAACGACGGGCGCGTGCTGGCCGCCGGCGGCGCGGTGGGCTCGCTCACCTCGCCGCTGCCGGTGGCGACGGCGGAGATCTGGGACCCGGCCACGCAGGTGAGCACTCCCACGGGCAGCCTGCACCAGGCGCGCGCGGGGCACGAGACGCTGCTGCTGCCGGACGGCACCGTGCTGGTCTCGGGCGGCGGCACCAGCGACGGCATCGGCGCGGATGGACTGACCTCCCTCGAGATCTACCAGCCGTGAGGCCTTGCCGCCGGGCGGCGGGCGCGAGAGCCAGCGCGTGAGGATCGGCGTCGTCGCGGCGGAGATGGCCCCGCTGGCCAAGGTCGGCGGCCTCGGCGACGTGACCGGCGCGCTGTCGGCCGAGCTGGCGGCGCGCGGCCACGCCGTGACCGTGCTCATGCCCGGCTACGCCAGCGTGCGCGACACGGCGCTCCGCGGCGTGGTGCGCGACCACGCCAGCGTGGGCTTCGAGGGAAGCCACCGCAGCGTGCCGCTGCGGCGCGGGACGCTCGGGCGCGTCGAGGTCGCGCTCGTGGACGACCCCCTGGTGGCCGGGCGCGGCCCCTACGACTACTCCGACGGGCGCGACGAGGCCTTCCGCTACGGGCTCCTGTGCCGCGTGGCCGCGGACTGGCTGGCGCCGCGCGTGGACCTGCTGCAGCTGCACGACCACCACGCGGCCTTCACCGTGGCGCTGCTGGCGGGCCGCCCGCGGCCGCCCACGCTGCTGACCGTGCACAACATGGCCTACCAGGGCATCCATTCCTGGGAACACGTGGCGGTGCTCGGCGTGCCGTCCGAGGCCTTCGCGATGCTCGACTGGTACGGCCGCGCCAACGCGCTCAAGGCCGCGATCATCGGCGCCGACGCGGTGAATGCCGTCTCGCCCACCTACGCCCGCGAGATCCGCGACACCGACCTCGGCTGCGGGCTGCAGCCCTTCCTGCAGGCGCGCGGCCCGGCGCTGTCGGGCATCCTCAACGGCATCGACGTGAAGGTCTGGAACCCGGAGGCGGACGAGAACCTCCCGGCGCGCTACTCGGCCGACGACCTCGCCGGCAAGGCGCGCTGCAAGGACGCGCTGCTGCACGAGATGGGCCTGCAGCGCTCGGGCCGTCCGCTGCTCGGGATCGTCTCGCGCCTCACGGAGCAGAAGGGCTTCGACCTGCTGCGCCCGATGATGCCCGAGGTCACGGCCGTGGCCGACCTCGTCGTGCTGGGCACGGGCGACGCGCGGCTCGAGGCCGCCTTCCGCTCCGAGGCGGGCCGGCACGTGGGCGTGCGCATCGGCTTCGACGAGGCGCTCGCGCACCGCATCGAGGCCGGCAGCGACCTCTTCCTCATGCCCTCGCGCTTCGAGCCCTGCGGCCTGAACCAGATGATCTCGATGCGCTACGGCACGCTGCCGGTCGTGCGCCGCACGGGCGGCCTGGCAGACACCGTGGTGGACGCGGACGAGGACCCGCAGGCCGGCTTCGGCTTCGTCTTCGGGCGCCCCACCTCCGCGGCCTTCTTCGGAGCGCTGTTCCGCGGCCTCAAGGCCATCGAGGAGGGCCGCGCGCCAGACCTCGCCCAGCGCGCGATGGCCATCGACGTGAGCTGGTCGGCCAGCGCCGCGCGCTACGAGCGCCTCATGGCGGACCTGGGGGCCCGTTGAAGAGTCCTTCGCGCCGGACAGCGGATCTCTCGCTGCCGGCATCGAAGCACTTCTTCATCGGGCTCCCGGCGGTGTCGCGCTGACGGGCGGGGCGGCCGGCTCCGGCTCGTCGTCGGGCTCCTCGATGAAGGGCGAAGCCGGCTTCTCGCCGCCGCCGAACAGCCCGGTGATCCAGTCCCACAGGTCGCCCAGCGGGCCGGTCACGGCCTTGAGCGGCCGCACGCGCACGTGCGGGTCGCTGTAGGTGCCGGTGAGGTCCAGCGCCACGATCTGGCGCTGCACGTAGCGCAGCGCGTCGCCCAGCATGCCGCCCATGTGGATGGGCGTGATCTTCAGGTCGAGGTCACCGTCGCGCGACACGCGGCCCTCGCCCTGCAGCGAGAGCGACTCGCTGTCGAGGCGCAGCTCGTCGATGTAGATGGTCTGGCCGCGCACGCGGAAGCGCACCGCCAGGCTGTCGGAGCGCTTGTCCTCGGGCCGCGCCAGGGACAGGGAGCGCAGCACGGCGTCCAGCACCGGTACGCGCCACAGGTAGCCGCCGCGCACGGAGACCTGGCCCGAGGCGCGCGTGCGCCGCACCTCGCCCATGTGGCCCTCGGCGTGCGCGCTGCCCTGCATCCAGCCCACCACGTTGCGGCTCTCCGAGCCCGGGATCTCCAGCGCGCGGTCGAGGTGCGCGATGTCGATGTCGAAGAGCGAGGCGTCGGCCTTGAAGTCGCCCGTGTGCAGGTTGAGCGTGCCCGAGAGCTGCGCCGCGCCGCCCGCGCAGCGGCCGGAGACCTCGTGGAAGTCGAGGATCTGGTCGTGGATGTCGAGGCTGCCCACGACGTCCTCCACGAGCACGCCGCTGGGACCGACGCGCAGCCGCTCCATGAACACGCCGCCCCAGCCGTCCACGTCCAGGTCGGCGCCCTCGCGCGAGGTGATGCGCAGCGAGAGGTCGAGGCTGCCGCCGTCCTCGGGCTTGAGCCACTTGATGTCGTCGAAGTGCGGGATGAGCTGCATGAAGTCGGCCCGGAACTGGGCGTCGTGCGTGGACGCGTCGAGCGTGAAGCCCGTCGCGTCGGCCTGCAGCGAGCCCTGCACGGTGCCGCCGGGGAAGGACAGCTGGGCGTCGCTCACCGTCAGGTGGCCGTCCTCGAAGAGGAAGGGCAGCGTGCCCTCGCCGACGGGGTAGGGCAGCAGGGACGGCGCGAGGCCCGCGTCGCGCAGCTGGCCCTGCGCGCGGGTGGCCTCCCCATGGCCGGGCAACAGCGCAAGGTCGAGATCCAGCACGCCGCTGGGCTGCAGGTCGCTCGCCAGCTCCTGCTCGTCCACCGGCAGGAAGAGCGCGCACACCGGCGTGATCTCCACGCCACGGACCTCCAGGTGGTGCAGTCCGCCGGACGCGAAGCGCAGCACGGCGCTCCCGCCGTCGCTGCCCGCCTGCACGTCGACCGTCACCGTGTCCGGCGTGTCGTTCACGCGCAAGGCGCAGCCGGGGATGACCAGAGGCTTCTGGTCCGGCTGCGTCAGCGTGACCTCGAGGTCGTCCAGGATGACGGCCGGCGCGCCGTGCCATGGCTTGGGCTCGGCCGGTTGCTCCGGCGGCGGCGCGGGCTCCTCCCCCGTGTCCGGGCCCGACGAGAAGGTGGCCAGCAGCGCATCGAGGGCGCGCACCAGCGACAGCCCGTCCTCGTCGCGCCAGACGTGCACGCGGCCGCCGCCACCGCGCACCACGGTGACCCGCGGCGAGAACCAGCCTTCGGCCGTGCTCACGTCCACGCTCAAATGGTCGATGTGCGCGACCTCGAGACCGGTCCGCGGGTCGTTCAGCGTGATGCCGCCGGCCTCCGCCTCCTCCAGCGAGGGCAGCTTCACGCTCTCCACCTGGACCAGCCGCTGCAGGCCGCGCACGGCCAGCTCGTTGCGCAGCATGCCGACCGCGCTGCGGTCGACGGCCAGCCACGCGCCCCCGGCCAGCAGGCACACGACGCCCAGCGCCACGAGCAGGATGCGCAGGATCACCACATCCAGCCCTCCTCCTCGTGGAACAGGTGGTGCAGGCGCTCCTCGTCCGCCTTGCGGAGCCGGCGCTCGCCGAGCTGCACGCCCGGCAGATAGTAGCCGTTGCGCAGACCGAAATCGGTGTCCGCCGCGGGCAGCCTGCTGGGCGAGTACGGGTCGTCGTCCGGGATCAGCGCGAACTCGCACTGGCCGGGGACGACGCGTCCGTCGCCGTGCAGCTCCCAGACCAGCAGGATCGAGGGCGGCGCGCCGTCGGCCAGCAGCTGCGGGTCGTCGAAGAACAGGTCGAAGGGCCGGCGCGCCCAGCCCGGCACGAAGAGGTCGCCGGTCACCCTGTCGCGGCCCGACCAGGCCTCGCTGAGCGGCAGCCGCACGTGCGGGCCGCCCGCGGCCGGCTTGACGTCCACCGCGATCGAGCTGCGCGCCAGCGAGATGTCGCCGCTGCGCGTGCGCGCCACGTCCAGCTGAACGTGCACCGTGCCCGTGCGCTGGCGATCCACGCGGTCGATGTAGGCGCCCTGGCAGCGGGCCTCGATGAGCGCCTCGGCGCCCTGCTCGACGTAGACGCCGATGGTGTCCTGAGGCGCCTGGCCCTCGGGCCTGTAGAAGCCGCGCGGCAGCGGCGAGGCGCAGCCCGCCAGCGCGAGGAGCAGCGCGGCGGCGATCGGGCGACGTGCGGACATGCGCGCCGATCCACGATAGCGATGCGGCCCTCGGCAGGGCAGGATGTTCCGCATGGCGAGGGCAGGACACGTCGCGCTGGTCTGCCGGCAGGACGACGCGCACGGCGTCGCGCGGCTGCTGGCCTGCGCCGGGGCGCGCGGCATGGTGCTGCGGCCGGTGGCGCCCGCGCGCCTCGTGGCGCCGGGCGACCGCGGCGCGCCGGACCTGGCCTTCACGCGCCTGCCGTCGGGCACTCCGCCGTGGATGCTGGCGCCGCTCTGGCGCGCCGAGCGCCTCGGGCTGCCCTTCGTCAACACGCCCTCGGCGCTGGCCCTCGCCCACGACAAGGCCGAGGCGCTGGCGGCGCTGGCGGCGGCGCT
>DASUFI010000297.1:0-4680 GCA_036274635.1 Planctomycetota bacterium | reverse complement strand
GCGTGGCCGGCGACCGCGCTGGTGCTGGACGCGCCCACGCCGCGCGCCGCCGCGCTGCGCGGCTGGCTGTATGGCGTCGGCGTGCTGGGCCTCGGCACGGCGTGGCTGGCCGAGACGATCTGGATCAACCTGCTCCTCGTCGCGCTGGCCGGACCGATGTGGCACGCGGCCTGGGGCTGGGCGGCGCGGCGCGTGCTGCCGACCGCGCCGCTCATGGTGGCCATGCCGCTGCTGTGGACGGCGCAGGAGATGGGCCGGCTGCACTGGCCGCTGGGCGGCTACCCGTGGATGGCGCTGGGGCACGCGCTCGCCGCCAGCCCGGTGCTGGTGCAGGCGGCGGACCTGGGCGGCGCGCTGCTGCTGACCTGGCTCGCGGCCGTCGTCGCGGCGGGCTTCTGGTCGGCGCAGCGGCGCGAGCGGCGCGGCGCGGCGGTGGCCGGCGCACTGCTCATGGCGGCCGTGGGCTACGGCCTGCTGCGCCCCGCGACCCTGCCCGAGGCACGCCCGGGGCCGCGACTCGCGAGCATCCAGCCCTCGTTTCCGCAGTCGCTCAAGGACAACCCGCTGTCGTGGGAGCAGATCTACGACCCGTGCCTGAAGCTCTCGCTGCGCGCGCTGGCGGAGCAGCCGCCGCCCGACGTGCTCGTATGGCCCGAGACGATGTGGCCGCTGCCGCTGGGCGACGGCGACGACAGCGACGTCTGGTACCCCGCCCAGGGACGCGACCCGGCCTTCACGCGGAAAGACGCCTGGTCGCTGACGGCCAAGGCCCTCGCGCCGCTGCTCCAGAACGGGCACACGCAGCTCGTGCTCGGCACCGTGTGGCGGCGGGCCGCCGAGCCGGGCCGGCGCCAGCGCTTCTCCAACCGCGCGCTGGTGCTCGCGCCGGACGGCAAGCCCACGGGCGCCCACGACAAGGTGCTGCTGGTGCCCGCCGGCGAGTCGGTCCCGTTCGGGGACTGGCTGCCGGACGCGGCCCGCGAGGCCGTCGTGGACTTCATCACCCGGACCGCCGGCTTCGCGGCCGATCTGGCGCCGGGGGAGGGTTACGAGCCCGTGGACGTGGGGGGCGTGCCCTGCGGCGTCACCATCTGCTTCGAGAACGCCTATGGCGAACCCGGGCGCGAGAGCGTGCGGCGGGGCGCGGCCTTCCTCCTGAATCTCAGCAATGAAGCCTGGTTCGGATCACCGGAACTCGACCAGATGGAGCTGCACTCCGTGCTGCGCGCCGTCGAGACGCGCCGCGCGCTGTTCCGCTCCACGAACTCGGGCATCACGTGCCTCGTGCGCCCCGACGGGCGGCGGCCCGAGGGGGCCGACCGCCTGGCCGTGGGCGGCGCGGACCGCAACGTCTCCGGCGTGTTCTCAGCGCAGGTCCCGCTGCGCGACGAGCTCACCTTGTACGTGCGCTGGGGCGACTGGATCGGCTGGCTGGGCCTCGCCGGCACGCTCGCCTTGCTCCTCCTTCACCGGCCCGGACGGCCGTCTTGACACCTCCGGGCCTCCTCCCTATCGTCCTCCCTTCCGCTTCGTCGCCATGACAGCAAGGCGACGTCCCGACAGGCGGGCGTCACCCCCATTGGTGCGAGTTCCTGCATGAGCAGCATCGGCAAGATCTTCGTGATCATCAACCTCGTCCTGTCCGTGCTGGTGCTGGGCGCGGCAGGCGCCCTGCTCAAGAAGACAGAAGCGACCAAGGCGCAGGTGGAGGTGGCCAACACCGAGCGAGCCGCCGCCGTGGCCGACCTCGAGAAGGCGCGCAGCGAGTTCGCCGAGCGCGAGAAGGCGCTCAACTCCGACAAGCAGCAGCTCACCGAGGCCAAGAACGACCTCGACGTGCGCGCGCAGGGCCTGCAGAACAGCGTCGCGCGCCTCGAGGCCGACAACCAGGGCCTGCGCAACGACGTCTCGAAGATCAACACCTCGCTGGCTGCCATCCAGTCGTCGTTCAGCACCACGCAGCAGCGCGTGGTCGAGCTCACCGACCAGAACACGCAGCTCAACCAGCAGATGATCGACGCCAAGACCAAGGCCAACGACGCCGCCACGGCGCAGGGCAAGGCCGAACAGGACCTCTCCAAGGCCAACGACGAGATCGCGCAGCTGAAGGAGGACCTGTCCAAGTCGCAGGAGGAGGCCAGCACCGCCAACAAGCTGGTCGAGGTGGCCAAGGCCTCCGGCTTCGACGCCACCACGATCATGGCCATGCCGCACATCGAGGCCAACGTGGCCGAGGTGGACGAGCAGTACGGCTTCGTGGTGCTCGACAAGGGCAAGAAGGACAGCGTCGAGCGCGGCTTCACCTTCGAGATCCACCGCGACGGCAACTACCTGGGCCGCGTGAAGGTCGACGAGATCTACGACGACTACGCCACCGCGCGCATCGAGATCAAGGCGCCCGGCGCCAAGATGCAGCGCTTCGACCACGCCTCCACGTACCTGAACTGAGGAGGCCCCGTGGCCAGGAAGACCACCCGCAAGACGCGCACCAAGGAGGTCGTCGAGGAGACCTCGGGCGGTGAGCTCGAGGTCCAGGAAGTGGTGGCCGAGAAGCCGCCGGCGCAGCCGGTGGGCCTCGAGACGCTGCTCATCGTGGTGACCTTGGCCGCGCTGCTGGCGGCCTTCATCCTGATCCGCTCCAAGATGGTGTCGGACTTCGGCCAGGGCTGGCCCTTCTGAGCTGACCGCCAGGGTCCGGGGCCAGGTGGCTCCCGGGCCTTGCCGTGGAGCGCCCCGGACCCGGAACCACGGGCCCTCAGAGCCCCAGTCGCCGGCGGCGCAGCGGCGGCCGCGCGGGACAGACGGCAGCCTGCTCGTTCTCACCAGCCGCCGGGTTCCCCGGTCCCAGCGGGGGCCGCAGGGATGGCGGGGACTCCAGCTGCGGGGGGCTGCGGTCCAGCTGGCTGCGCTGCAGCCTCAGCGCATTCAGCGCCTCGCTGGCCTGCAGCCTGCGGCGCAGCTCCGCGCAGCGCACCCGCAGCTGCAGGTTCTCCTCGCGCAGCAGCTGGACGGCCTCGCGCACCTCGATGAGCTGCTCGCGCAGCTCCGGCTGGCCCGCCCGAGCCAGATCCGCGGCTTCTTTCAGCACCAGGGACATCTCCGTCGCACTCAGCATCGCTCCTCCTCGACTGACGTCTTTCCTGAAAAGTTAGGGCGATGTTAGGCATCCGCGGGTGGCAGTCAAGTCGGGCGCGGAACCACCGACCGGACGGCCGCCGAAGCGCGGCGCGTGCCGTGCCGGGATGCGGCACGTGGCTCAGGTGAGCCAGCCTGCCGCAACAGGGGGCCTCGCTCGGGTGAATCCGTTTCGGAGGCCCCCCTCGCACTGCTCCAATCGGGGCAGATCGAGGCCGGTCTTCGGCCCGTGGAGCGCGGTCATGGCGGCCGCGTGCGGGCACCCGGAGATGGCGCCGGCCGCGGTCCTGAACTGAGCCGGCCCGCTGTGCCGGCGTCGCTCCGGACACGTTCCCCGGTGCGGCGTCGCTGCGGCGCGCGGCGGGGAGTGTCACGACATGAAGGCGTTCGAGTGGATGGTGGGCAAGTTCTCGATCGACATGGGCATCGATCTGGGGACGGCCAACACGCTGGTCTGCATCCCGCAGGAAGGCATCGTGCTCAACGAGCCCTCCGTCGTGGCGGTGCGCAAGGGCACCAACGAGGTGCTGCTCGACGGCGACGCCGTCGGCCTCACGGCCAAGGAGATGCTGGGCAAGACGCCGGGCAACATCCAGGCGATTCGCCCGCTGAAGAACGGCGTCATCGCCGACTTCGAGATCACCGAGAAGATGCTGCGCTACTTCATCCGCAAGGTGCACAACCGCACCTTCATGGTGCGGCCGCGCGTGGTCATCGCGATCCCGTCCGGCATCACGGCCGTGGAGCGGCGCGCGGTCATCAACTCGGCCGAGCGCGCCGGCGCGCGCAAGGTGTACCTCGTCGCGGAGCCCATGGCCGCCGGCATCGGCGCGGGCCTGCCCGTGGCCGATCCCCTGGCCAGCATGATCGTGGACATCGGCGGCGGCACCACCGAGGTGGCCGTCATGTCGCTCTTCGGCCTGGTGCACTGCGAGTCCATCCGCATCGCGGGCGACGAGATGGACGAGGCGGTCGTCAACTACATGCGCCGCAACTACAACCTGCTCATCGGCGACCAGACGGCCGAGCGCATCAAGATGGCCATCGGCAGCGCGGCGGCGCTGGAGAAGGAGATGGAGATGGAAGTCGCCGGCCGCGACCTCATGCTCAACCTCCCGCGCCGCACGGTCATCAGCAGCGTCGAGATCCGCGAGGCGCTGCAGGAGCCGGCGATGAGCATCGTGCAGGCCATCCGCCAGGCGCTCGAGCACACGCCGCCCGAGCTGGCGGCCGACCTCGTGCACCAGGGCATCACCATGGCGGGCGGCGGCTCGCTGCTGCGCGGCATCGACAAGGTCATCGAGAACGAGGTGCAGCTCCCCGTTCGCGTCTCGGCCGATCCGCTGTCGTGCGTCGCGCGCGGCACGGGCGAGTTCCTCAACCAGCTCGACCTGTACAGCCGCGTCCTGGACAGCGGCGAGGAAGCGGCCTGACCGACTGACACCTCGCTCCCCGCCGGGGCGGCTCGGGCACCTGACGGCCCGCGCCGCCCCGCGGTTCCGGAAGCGCCCATGTCCGCAGAAAGCCGCACCGTCCTGCGCCGCT
>DASUFI010000296.1:0-9470 GCA_036274635.1 Planctomycetota bacterium | reverse complement strand
AGCGCACGCCGGCGGCGATCTCCGGCCGCGCGAAGCCCTGCGGCGGCTCGGCCCTGGGGGACGGCGCCGGCGCGGCCGCTGCCGGTGCGGCGGGTGCCGGCTTCACGGCCGCCTGCGCCGGAGCCGCCGGCTGGCCGGCGGGCGCGGGCGGCGTGCCCTGCGGCGCGGCCGCGGCAGGTCCGGAGCAGGCGCAGGTCAGCAGCACGACCGCGGCCGTCAACCGGCGCGCGCGGCGGATCGACGTGGTCACGGCACCTCCCTCGGGGCTTCGGACGCGGCCGAAGGTGGGAGAGACTAGGCGAACGGGCCGCTCGGAGTCCACGCCGGCCCGCCCCGGAGATCCCCGTGCCCGACGAGCCGCGCCTCGACGTCCTCGTGCTGGGTGGCGGCGCCGCGGGGCTGATGGCCGCCGCCACCGCCGCCGCGCGTGGCCGGCGCGTGCTGGTGCTCGAGCGCAACACGCGCCTCGGCCTCAAGATCCTGGTGAGCGGCGGCGGCCGCGCCAACTTCAGCAACCGCAGCGTCTCCGCCGCCAACTACGTCTCCGACAACCCCGACTTCGCGCGCTCGGCCCTGGCGCGCTTCACGCCCGAGGACTTCCTGGCCCTCATCCACGCCCACGGCGTGCCGTACCACGAGCGCAAGCACGGCCAGCTCTTCTGCAACGACTCGGCGCGCAGCCTGCTGCGCCTGCTGCTGGCGGAGTGCGAGGCGGCGGGCGCCACCGTGCGCGCGGGCGTCGAGGTCAGCGGCGTCGAGCGCCTCGATCCGCCGCGCGATGGCGCGCGCTTCCGCGTCCGCGCCGGCGCCGACAGCTGGGAAGCCTCCTCGCTGGTCGTCGCCACGGGCGGCCTCTCGTGGCCGCGGCTCGGCGTCTCGGACCTCGGCCACCGCATCGCCCGGCAGTTCGGCCTGCGCGTGGTGCCGCCGCGGCCCGGCCTCGTGCCCCTGCTCTGGAACCGGCCGGACGCACGGCGCTTCGGCGAGCTGGCCGGCATCGCCGTGCCCGCCCGCGTGCGCTGCGGCGGCGCGGAGTTCGAGGAGGCACTGCTCTTCACGCACGGCGGCCTCTCCGGCCCGGCCATCCTGCAGGCCAGCAACTTCTGGCGCCTCGGCGCGGAGCTGCAGGTGGATCTCCTGCCCGGCGCGGACCTCGCCGCCGACCTGGCCGCGCGCCGCGCCGCGGGCGAGAGGCAGGCCCTGCGCACCGTCCTCGCCGAGCGCCTGCCGCGCCGGCTCCTCGACGCGCTGCTCGACGGCGCCGACACCGACCGCCCGCTGGCACAGTGCGCCGACGCCCAGCTCACCGGCGCCACCGCGGCCCTCCAGCGCTGGCGCGTGCGCCCTGCCGCCGACGCCGGCTGGGACAAGGCCGAGGTGACCCTCGGCGGCATCGACACCCGCGACCTCTCCTCGCGCACGCTGCAGGCGCGCGACGTGCCCGGCCTCTACTTCATCGGCGAGGTCGTCGACGTGACCGGCTGGCTGGGCGGCTTCAACTTCCAGTGGGCCTGGGCCAGCGCCCGCGCGGCGGGGGAGGCGTGCTGAGGGCGCTCGACGGCCCAGGCGAGCTCGGGCACGTCAAAAAAACGACTCGCAGTCGCGACTGCGGGTCGTTTTTTTAATCTGCGACGATGCATGTCTTCAGCCCGCCGCCGCGTGCCGCGTGCTCCAGCGCCTCGGCCGCGCGCGACAGCGGGTAGCGCGTCTGCACGAAGCGCTCCACCGGCACGACACCGCGCGCCAGCACGTCGAGCGCCGGCGCCAGCCGCCCGCAGCGACTGCCCACCAGCGTCTGCTCGTGCACGACCACGCCCGAGAGGTCCAGCGGCGCCGGCGCCTCGCAGGTGGACTTGAGCACGACCGTGCCGCGAGGCGCCACGTGGCGCAGCAGCCGCGGAAGCGTGCGGGGATCGCCCGTCGCCTCGACCGCCAGCGGGAAGAGCGGCGCGCGCGGAGAGAAGTCACCCGGCGGCCCGTCGTCCTCGAGCAGGCTCAGCACGTGCCGCGCGCCGGGCGGCAGCAGCTCCGCCCGCTCGGGATGCCGGCCCGCCACGGTGACGCGCGCACCCGCCAGCGCCAAGGCGTGCGCGCACAACAGCCCGAGGCGCCCGTCGCCCGCCACCAGCGCCTCGACGCCCGCCGGCGCCGGTACCTGCTCGACCAGGTGCAAGGCCGCCGCGAGCGGCTCGGCGAAGACGGCCTGCTCGTCGCGCACGCCCTCGGGCACGGCCAGCAGGTTGCGCGCCGGCAGCAGCAGCTCCTCGGCGAAAGCGCCCGGCCGGCCCAGGATGCCCAGCACCGTGCGGCGCGGGCAGTGGCGCGCGTCGCCGGCGGCGCACTCGGGGCAGGCGCCGCAGCCGGCGTTGATCTCGCCCACCACGCGGCGACCGGCCAGCGGGCCGTCCAGCGCGACGCCCGTGAACTCGTGGCCCGGCACGCCGGCGAAGCCCATGTAGCCGCGGGCCAGGGCGAGGTCGGTGGCACACACGCCGGCCAGCGTCACGCGCACGCGGCACTCGCCCCGCGGCGGCGCCGGCGCAGGCAGGTCGTCGCGCACCCGCACCTGTCCGCGCTCCAGCCACAGCGCCCGCATGGCGCGCGAGGCTACCACGCGGCGAAGGGGCTGTCGGCGTGCGCGCGCACTGAAGCTCTGCTGATGCAGTGCTTCAGTCGAGCTTCAGTGCAAAGGTGCAGGACGGGCATCCCGAACGCCCGCCGCCCCGCGCGCGCCGTTGCGCGCTGCCGGCTCCGGGGGAATGATGCGCCGCCGCGCCCACGCAGGGCGTCCCGCATCCCTCTCCCGGAGTTCCCCGATGAAGCTGACCCTCCTCGCCCTGCTCGCCCCGCCCGCGGCCGTGCTGGCCTCCCTCGCCTTGCCCGCCGCCGCGCCGGCGCCCGCGCCCGCCGCCGACGCCTGGACCATCGACCCGGTGCACTCGTCGGTGATCTACAAGGTGCGCCACATGGGCGTCTCGAACTTCTACGGCACCTTCAAGGAGATCGGCGGCCAGATCAGCATGGATCCCAAGGACCCGAGCAAGAGCTTGGTGACCTTCACCATCCAGACGGCCAGCATCGACTCGCGCAACCCCAAGCGCGACCAGGACCTCTCGGGCCCGGATTTCTTCAGCGTGAAGGAGTTCCCGACCATCGAGTTCAAGAGCACGTCGGTGAAGCCGGACGGCCAGGACGGCTACGACGTGAGCGGCAAGTTCACGATGCACGGTGTCACCAAGGACATGAGCCTCAAGGTGCAGCAGGTCGGCATGGCCGATGGACCGAAGGGCAAGATGGCCGGCTACGAGACGCACACGACGCTGAAGCGCTCGGACTACGGCATGGACGGGGGCGTCTCGAACGGTATGCTCGGCGACGAGGTCGAGGTGACGGTGTCCGTCGAGGTGCACGCGGGGTAGCACGTGCCATTCACTCCGGCGCAGTTCCTGCTGGGCGTCGTGCTGCCGGCGTTGGCGGCGGCGCTGGTGCTGCTGGCCGCGCGGCGCGCGGCGGGCGGGCCGGGCCTCGGCGCGGCGCTGGCGGTGGGCGGCGGCTACGTGCTGGCGCACCTGCTGCAGCGCGGCGGGCGCGGCCTGCCGCCGCGCGAGGCGACGGACTGGGCCTGGGTGGCGGCGATCGCCGGCATGCTGGCGGGCGCGAGCGGGCTGACGCGGCGCCGCACGCCGCTGCTGCCCCTCGCGCTGCGCCTGCTGCTGTCGGGCGCGCTGCTCTGGCAGCTGCTTGCGGCGTGGCGGACGCAGGCCGAGCCGGATGAGATGCGCTCGGTCATCGCCGTCGGCGCGGCGGTCCTGGCTCTGCTGTGGACCGTGGTCGAGGTCGGACTGGAGCGGCCCGGCTGGTTCGCGCCGGCCTTGCTGGCCGTCACGGCGGCGGGCGCGGCGGGCGCCATCGGGCTGTCCGGCAGCTTCAGGGTGGCGCTGCTGGCGGGGGCGCTGTGCGCGGTGCTCTGCGCGGCCGCCGTCGGCTCGGCGCTGCGTCTCGCGCCGCCGACGCTGGAGGGGGCGGCTGCCCCGGCCGTGCTGGCCCTCGGCGCCTTGCTGACGTGCGCCGCCTTCTACTCCGAGCTGCCGCGTGCCGCGGCCTTCCTGATCGGCGGCGCGCCGGTGGCGGGCCTCGTGGGCGACGCGCTGCTCGGCGCGCGCGCGCGGCGCCCGGCGGTGCGGGGCGGCCTGCTGCTGCTCGTCGCCGCGCTGCTCGGCCTCGCCGTCAAGCTGGCGGTCGACGCCTCGCCGAGCTTCGACATGTAGCGGCCCGCGTCGGTCGGCCGCGCCACCTAGAGCGATGACGGGCTGACGCCGATCTCCACGATGGAGCAGGCCTGGATGGGTTGCAGGCCCAGTGCCTCGGCGCGCGCGATGAGCTCGGGACTCTCGGCTCCGGGGTTCACGTAGAGCTCGGTGTGGGGGACGGCGGCGAGGTCGTCCAGGATCGAGAGGCCGGTGTCGGGCGGCAGGTAGAGCGAGACGCGGTCCAGCGGCGTGGGCACCTCGCGCAGCGAGCGGTAGGCGCGCAGGCCTTCGATCTGCGGGGCGTGCGGGTGCACGGGGTAGACGGTCCAGCCCTGGCGCAGGTAGGCCCGCACGGCCTTGTTGCCGTACTTGCGGCGGTCGGTGGAAGCACCGATGACGGCAACGGAGGGCACGGCGGCGGCTCCCGGGAATCCGCGGCGGCTGCCGCGGGGCGCGCACGATAGCACGCGTGTCGCGCTTCGCGGGGCGGGCGGCCGTGTGCGAGCATGGCCGCGGTGAGCGAACCGGCCATCCCTTCTCGCGCCGCGACCGCCGCGCCCGTGCCGCGTCGCGTGAAGCTGGGCGTGGCCGCTCTGCTGCTGCTGTGGGCGGCCCTCGGCACCTGGGCGGCGCGGGCCAAGTCCGAGACCTACGACGAGCCGATGTACATCGTCACGGGGTACAGCTACGTCGTCACGGGCGACTTCTCGCTCAACCGCGAGCACCCGCCGCTGGCCAAGCTGCTGCTCGGCCTGCCGCTGCTGGCGCTGGACCTCGAGCTGCCGCCGGACTACCAGGTGCGGCCGGGCATCGCGCTGGCCTTCTTCGCGCACCAGCCGCACGCGAGCGCGCGGGACATCCTGTTCCTGGCGCGGCTGCCGGGCGTGCTGCTGGGCCTGGTGCTGTGCCTGTACGCCTGGCGCTGGGCGCGTCTGGCCTTCGGCGAGGCGGCTGGCCTCGCGGCCCTCTCGCTCGTGGCCCTCAATCCCAACCTCATCGCGCACGCGGCCGTGGCCAGCAACGACTTCGCCGTCGTGGTCTTCGGCTTCGCGGCCTGCTACCACGCGGCGCGCTGGCTGGACGGCGGCCGCCGCAGCAGCCTGCTCTTCACGGGCGTCATGCTGGGCCTGGCCCTGGGGTGCAAGTTCACCGCGCTGGTGCTGCTGCCGGTGCTGGGGCTCGTCGCGCTCGTCGCGGCGGTGCGCCGCCGCCGGCCGGCGCTGCTGGGCGAGGCCGTGCTGGCGCTGTTCGCGGCGCTGGGCGTCGTGTGGCTGCTGTACGGCGGCGAGGCGCGCAGCCTCGACGAGGCCGCCAAGCACCCGCGCTTCGCGACCGAGGGCGCCACGGGCCGCGCCTTCGAGCACGCGGCCATCGAGGACATGCTGCGCGCCATCTTCGGCACGCACACGCCCATTCCGCTGCTGACGCTGCTGCGCGGCATCGACGAGTCGCTCGCCAACGCCGACAAGGGCCACAGCACCTTCTGGCGCGGCACGAACGGCGTGCAGGGCTCACCGGAGTTCTACGTCGGCAGCTGGCTGATCAAGAACCCCGAGGCCTTCACGCTCCTGCTGCTGCTGGGCCTCCTGGCCTGGCGCCGCACGTGGCGCGGCGGCGCGACGGAGGCGCTGCTGCTGCTCTACCCGGTGCTCGTCCTGGTCGCCTTCAGCCGCGGGCAGGCGCAGCTCGGGTTCAAGTACGCGCTGCCGGTCGTGCCCTTCTTCGCGGTCTTCGCGGCGCGCTGGCTGGATGCGCCGCCGGGCGCCGCTCCGCGCTGCAGCCGGCGCGACGCGCTCCTCGCCGCGGCGCTGGTGCTGCTGGCCAGCGCCGCGGTGCAGCTCTGGATCGGGGACAAGGGCCCCTGGCGCTGGAGCCATGCGGCGCCGTGGATCGCGCCGCTGATCGTGGCGGGTCTCCTGGCCACCGCTCGGCCGGCAGCGGACGGACGCGTGCCGCTCGCGGCGCCGGCCTTCGCGCTGCTGCTGTGGGCCGCGCTCGCGTCGCTGGCGCGCCAGCCGAACGACCTCGTCTACTTCAACGAGTGGGTCGGCGGCCCCGAGAACGGCACCACCTGGTCCGTCGTGGGCGACGACTTCGGCCAGGACACCAAGCTGCTCGGCGAATGGATGGCGGAGCACGGCGTCGAGCGCCTGCACTACGACTACTACGGCACGGGCGACCCGGAGGTCTGGGGCGTGCGCTTCACCCCGTGCTACGGCTACCCGATCATGTACGAGCCCTTCACCGGCCTGTGCGCGGTGCACGTGACGCTGCTGCGCCGCCTGCCCGACGCCTACTCCTTCCTCGAGGGCCAGGAGCCGTTCGAGAAGCTCGGCCACACGATCTTCCTGTACGACATCACGGCGGAGGAAGCCGAGGCGGCCAAGGTGCGGCTCGCGACGCGCAGCCAGGCGCCGCCGCCGCCGCCCGAGGGCGGCTGAGTCAGCGCACGCGGTCGAGGCAGTCGGACCTGTCGCCCAGGGCCTCGCGCCAGACCTTCTTCAGCTCGACGATCTGGTTGGCGTTGAGGGCCAGGCCCGGGTTCGCGCCCTCGTCCTCGCCCGGAGCGAGCTTCCAGGCCCCGAGCAGGCGGCCGTCGTCGGCGAGCAGCGTCTTGAAGTCCAGCGGCTTCTGCGCGCGATACACGGCCAGCGCAGGCAGCAGCGGCCCGTGCGCGACCAGCTGCACGAGGCCCTCCGCGAACACGACCCGGTTGACCCGCGTGCGGGACTGGAAGGCCGGCTCCAGTGAGCGGCCGGTCGCGCCGGCCAGCGCCCCGTGCAGCGACAGGTCGCACAGCGTGGGCGCCACGTCCGAGCCCTGGGCGAGGCGCGCGAGCCGCATGCCACGCGCGGTCTGCGCGGGCAGGCGCAGGAGCAGCGGCACGTCCAGGGTGTCCTGGGAGAGGTCCGTGCCGGTCGTGAAGTAGGGCGGGCGCGCCTCCAGGCGCTCGCCGCGCAGGCTCGTGACGCACAGGGTCGCCATCTCGAGGCGATTGATCCCCTCGAGCTCGGCCGCGAGCCGTCCGACGGCGGCGTCGAGGCGCGCGAGCGCGGCGTCGTAGCGCGCGGCGAGCCAGCCGAGCTCGCGCGGGCCCCAGCCGCGGGCGGCGAGGTCCGCGTCGTCGAGGCCGTAGTCGTCGGCGGACGCGCCGAAGTCGGCCGGCGCATCGGGCGCGAAGGCTGCGAGGTCCAGAGCGGGGCCCCCGTAGGGCGCCAGCAGCTCGGAGAAGTCCAGCCACAGCAGCCACGGCCCGTCGTGCGCCGCGCGGATCTGCTCCAGCCCGGCGCCCACGACGTCGTCGGCCGCCGCGCCCGGCCGCGCCTCGAAGCTCCCGAAGCCCTGCTCCAGGCCGACGCCGAGCAGCGCGGGATTGCTGACCACGGCCGCGGTGCGGTAGCCGGCCGCGGCCATGCGCTCGGCCAGCGTCTCGAGGCGCGGCTGAAGGACCTCGCCTTCCGCGCGCACGCCGGTGGTGGCCGGGCAGCAGCCGGTGAGCAGCGCAGCCGCCGCGGGCACCTGCTGGTTGCTGGCCGGATAGCAGAGGCCGAAGCTCACGCCCTGCTCGGCCAGCCGGTCGAGCGCGGGCGTGACCGCGCGCCCCGCACGCTCGCGACCGAGGCCGTCGCCACGCAGCCCCGAGGCCGTGATGAGCACGATGGGAGCGTTGAGGAGGCGACCGATGGCTGGCATGCGCGAGCGCGCCGGCCAGACCGAGGGCAGCAGCAGCGCGCCGACGGGGAAGGCGAGCGCCAGGGCCCACAGCAGCAGCGTCGCGCGGCGACGGCCGGGCTCGGGCTCCATCAGCGGATGTAGCCCATGGCCTTGAGGATGCGCTGCATCTCGGCGTCGGTCACGTTGCCCGTGTCCGCCGAGGGCTTCAGGTTCTGCCACCACTGCTCGTAGGCGCGCAGGGCGCCGCGCAGCGCCTCGGGCTGGTCGGCCGCGTGGTCCTGCTGCTCGCCGTCGGCGAGATCCAGCAGCATGTCCAGGCCTTCCGTGCCGCGGTCGATGTACAGCAGCAGCTTCTGGTGCTCCGTGCGCAGCATGAGCTGGCGGTCGCGCGAGGCCTTCACGTCGGCGTCGGACGGCGGCGGCGCGCCCTGGGGCTGCACCGAGAGGTCGCTGCCCTGCGTGTCCGCGAAGACGGACGTGCGGTGCAGGTTCGTGCCGGTGAGCGCCGGCGCGAAGCTGGCGCCCGAGAAGCGCTGGCCCGGAAGCGGCGCGACGCCCGTCAGCTCCAGCAGCGTGGGCAGCACGTCCACCTGGCTCACCATGTCGGATGCGTGCCGGCCGGCCTGCGCGTCGCCGGGCAGGTGCACCAGCAGCGGGATGTGGACGTTCTCGTCGAAGAGGTAGGGGTCGTGCGCGAACCACTCCGGCCCGTGCTCGTCGAAGACCTCGCCGTGGTCCGCGACGACCACCACGATGGTGCTGTCCAGCACGCCGGCCTGCTGCAGCCGCGAGAACAGCTGGCCGAGGCGGTCGTCGAGGTAGGCCAGGCCGCCGTCGTAGTGGTCCTTCATGATCTGGATGGCGGCCGGGCCGGCGCTCAGCGACACGCGCTTCCCGGGCGTCAGCTGGTACCAGGCCTCGGTGGCGCCCACCTCGGGCCGGTCGGGCTGCACGAAGCGGCCCGACCACTCCGGGCCCTGCCGGCCGTAGGGCCGGTGCGCATCGTAGTAGTGGACCCAGGCGAAGAAGGGCCGGTCGTCGCGCTTGCGCAGCAGCGCCTCGAGCGCGGAGGCATTCACGGCGTCGCCGTCGGCGATGATCACCTGCTGGCCCACCTGGCCGCTCTCGGGCGAGTGCATGAGCTCGAAGCCGCGGCTGAGGCCGAGGACCAGGAGCGTCTTGAGCGGCGTGATGGCCAGCGTGCGGTAGCCGGCGGCGGCGAAGGCGTCGGCGGCCGTGGGCACGTCCGCCAGGCTCTTGTTCCAGTGGCGCAGGCCGTGCTCGGCGGGATAGAGGCCGGTGAGCAGCGACGCGTGCGTGGGCGGCGTGAAGCTGCTGTTGGCGAAGGCCTCCTCGAAGAGCACCGAGCGCGCGGCCAGCTCGTCGAGGTGCGGCGTGGTCGGGCGCTCGCAGCCGTAGCAGCCGAGTCGGTCCTCGCGCACGGAGTCGAGCGTGATGAGCAGGACGTTGGCGCGCGCGTAGGGTGCGTCGCTCGCCGGCGCGGCCGGGGGCACGTCCGGCGCCGCAGCCGGAGGCGCCGCGGCC
>DASUFI010000295.1:0-9440 GCA_036274635.1 Planctomycetota bacterium | reverse complement strand
CGCAGCTCGAGGCGGACATCGACAAGGCGGTGACGGAGCTGCGCGAGCTGGAGCACCAGATCCTGGATCGCATGCAGGGGGCGTGAGCGGGCGGGGGTGGCCGGTCTTGAGCTCGGAACGCGCATGATGGGGGACGGAGCCCTGCAGCATGAGCAATCGGCACATCGTGACCGTGGCAATCCTGGCGGCGATCGGAGGTGGCTGCGCCTCGGTTGAGCGGCCTGACTGCACGGCCGAGCCCGGGTCGCCTGCCATTGCCATCACGCGCGTGCACAACAGCATGCGCCGATCCGAAGCCTCGGGACCAGAACTCGAGGTCGCCGCGTGGCCCGACGGCAGGCTCGTCTGGATGCCACAGGGTCCGGGCTCGACGGCGGACCTGCTCGAAGCGCACATCGAGCCCCAGAAGGTCTCGGCACTCCTTGGTCGCTTGAGGAACGAGCACGCTTTCGAAGCAGGCTCATTTCGGCGCTTCTGGGTCGGCGTCGACTCGGACTACGTCGTCATCCAACTGGTCTCGGGTAACGAATGCGTCCGGCTGCAGTCGTGGCACGAAAGCTTCGAGGGGATTCCCAACCTGGCCACGGTGAACGGCACGGGCTTCGTCCTGCAGGGCGAGTCGCGCGAGGAGGTGATGGCGCGAGCGACCCCGGAATGGCTGCAGTCCCTGCAGGTCTGGAGGGACGTCCGCAGCACGGTGGCCGGCTGGATTCCGGCGGACGGCGAGCCATGCGCCGTGCCCGTGGATCTCCAGGGGCCGTGGTGAGGCAGTCCGAAGCGGGTCTAGGCGTAGGCAGCCTCGAGCTCTAGAGCCTCCGACACTCCCCACGTGAGCTCTTCGACGAGGTCGCGGTGTCCGCTGACGATGCGCAGGATCTCGATCGGCTGCTCGCCGGCGCGGTAGACGACCAGGTACGGCCGCACGACCAGGAAGCGCACCTCGGAGGACATCAGTTCTGGCCGCAGGTGTCCCGAATGCGGGAACTCGGCGACGCGCTCGAAGGCCTGCACGAGGTCGGCGACGACGATGTCAGCCGCATCGGGGCTGTCCGCTGCGACATCGTCATGGATCTCGTCGAGATCGCGCTCGGCCGCCGGTGTGAGGACGTAGCCGCTCATCGGCGCTTGCGCTTCCGCCCGTTCTGTTGCCACTTGGCGCGAAGCCGCGCGACGGCCGTCGGGCCGTCCACCAGCTTCCCTGCCTTCGCCTCCGCGAGCCCCTTGGCGATTTCCTCGCGCAGCTGATGTACGCGCATCGCGCGCTGGCGGTCGCTCTCGGCCAGCAGCCGGAGCGCCTCGCGGACCACCTCGCTGGCGGAGGTGTAGAGGCCCGAGGCGATCTTGTCCTGGACGAGCTGTTCGAGTTCCGGAGTCAGCGAGACATTCATGCGGGCAGTTTCGCGCGGATGCCATAGAATGTCAAGAACTGCTATCGCGGGTTCGCGACGCGAACGCGATCCGTCGCGCTGCTCACTCCCCCGGACATCCGCACCCGCCGTCTATCCACACCCGCAGCGCCCACACCAGCTTCTCGTGCGACGTCGACACAGGCTGCCGCCCCGGCCCCGGGTCCCAGCCCCACATCACAAGCGGATCACTGGCCATGTGCTCGAACAGCTGCTCCGGCGTCTTGCCGCCGTTGCGCATCGGGTCGCGCAGCTGCTCGCACAGCTCCTGCGACGACTTGCCCACGAAGACCAGCGGCATGTCCGGCCGGGGCAGGTGCCAGTTGGGTGCGCCGGGCGGCAGGTGCGGGCCGTCGAGGTTGCTCGTCTGGTGGCAGGTGTCGCAGCGCATCGCGGCGACGCCCTGGCCGTCGGGCCCGCGCTGGACGTTCTGCGCGTGCGGGTGGCTGTCGTCGCCCTGCAGCGGCACGTCGCCCGCCGGGTGGCAGTTAGCGCAGCGCGGGTGCTGCAGCACGGCGTAGATGATCGGCCAGGCCTCCTTGGCCTGCGCCACGGGATCGGGCTGGGCCGCGACGGTGTTCGTGGGCGCGGTCACGACGGCGGGGGATGCCGCCGGTGGCAGCGGCTCGGGTGCGCTGCTGCACTGCACCGCGAGCAGGACGAGGGCGCCGCAGGCCACGGCGGCCAGCGCGCGCGAGGCGTTGCGCCGGGTCATGCTCGGAGTCCTCACGCCCGCAGGTCCTCCGGCCGCAGCGGCAGGCGGCGGATGCGCTTGCCCGTCAGCGCGAAGAGCGCGTTGCACACCGCCGGCGCGACGGGCGGCACGCCCGGCTCGCCGATGCCGGTGGACGGCTCGCTGCTCTCCACCAGGTGCACCTCCACCTCCGGCATCTCGTGGATGCGCAGCATGCGGTAGTCGTGGAAGTTGCTCTGCTGCACGCGCCCGTCCTGGATCGTGATGGCCGAGTAGAGCAGGGCCGTGAGGCCGAAGCCCACCGCGCCCTCCACCTGCGCCTTGACGCCGTCCGGGTTCACGACGCGGCCGCAGTCGACGGCGCTGGTCACGCGGTGCACGCGCGGGACGCCTTCCAGCAGCGACACCTCGGCCACGTGCGCGACCCAGGTCTTGAAGGAATGGTGCACGGCGAGGCCGCGCGCGCGCCCGGGCGGCGCGGGGCTGCCCCAGCCCGCCTTGGCCGCCGCGAGGTTGAGCACACCCAGCCAGCGCGGCTGCGCGGCCAGCAGCCGGCGCCGCAGCTCGAGCGGGTCCGTGCCGGTCTCGTGCGCGAGATCGTCGAGGAAGCTCTCCACCACGAAAGCCGTGTGGGTGTGGCCCACCGAGCGCCACCAGAGCGTCGTGACCGGCACCTGGGTGGTGTGCAGATCGACCTGCGCGTTGGGGATCGCGTAGGGCAGCTCGATCGCGCCCTCGACCGAGGTGGAGTCGATGCCGTTCTTGATCGTGTAGGGCTCGAAGGGCGTGCCGGCCGTGATGGACTGACCCACGATGGTGTGCTGCCAGGCCGTGATCGCGCCGGAGGCGTCGAGGCCCGCGGCGATGCGGGCGTGCCACAGCGGGCGGTAGTAGCCGCCGTGCAGGTCGTCCTCGCGCGTCCAGACCAGCTGCACCGGCACGCCGGCAGCCTTGCTGCACTGCACGGCCTCGACGACGTAGTCGGACGTCGGGTTGGCGCGCCGGCCGAAGCCGCCGCCGAGGAAGGTGCTGTGGAAGGTCACCTGGTCGGGCCGGCAGCCGGCGGCCTGCGCAGCGGCGGCCTGGTCCACCGTCTGGAACTGCGAGCCGGCCCACACCTCCGTGCCGTCCGCGCGCACCTCGGCCACGGCGTTGAGCGGCTCCATCGTCGCGTGGGCGAGGTAGGGCAGCTCGAACTCCGCCGTCAGCGTGCGGGCCGCGCCGGCCAGCGCGCTGGCAGCGTCGCCGACGGACCAGGCCACGGCACCCGGCGTCTGCGCCTTCTGGCGGTACTCCTCGCGCAGCGCGTCGGTGGAGAGCGTGGCGCCGGGGCCGAGGTCCCACTCGACGGCCAGCGCATCGCGTCCGCGCCGGGCGGCCCAGAAGCCGCTGGCCAGCACCGCCACGCCCGAGCCGATGGCCACGACCTGCTTCACGCCCGGGACGGCGCGCGCGGCGCTGTCGTCGAAGCTCTTGAGCTTGCCGCCGAAGACGGGCGATCGCGCGACGACGGCCACCAGCATGCCCGGCCGTCGCACGTCGAGCGCGAAGGTCGCGCGGCCGAAGACCTTGTCGGGGGTGTCGAGGCGGGGCGTCGGCCGGCCGAGGAGGCGGTAGAGCGCGGGGTCCTTGAGCGGCACGTCCTGGGGCACCGGCAGCACGGCGGCCTCGACGGCCAGCTCGCCGTAGCCGCGGCTGCGGCTGCTGGGCGCGTGGATGACCGTGCCGCTGTCGGTGATGCACTGGGCCTCGGGTACGCCCCAGCCCTTGGCGGCGGCGGCGACGAGCATGGCGCGCGCGGTGGCGCCGGCCTGCCGGAGCGGCCCGGACATGTTGGCGACGCTGGAGCTGCCGCCGGTCACCTGCATGTGCATGGTGGGGTCGACGTAGTCCTTGCCTGCCGGGGCGAGCTCGAAGCCCACCATCTTCCAGTCGGCGTCCAGCTCCTCCGCCAGCAGCATGCTGAGCGAGGTGGAGACGCCCTGGCCCATCTCGGCCTTGTTGATGAGGACCGTCACGCGTCCGTCCGGGGCGATGCGCACCCAGGCATTGGGCGCGAAGTCGGCGGCGGCGGCCGCTGCGTCCGGCGCCTCGGACGCGCGCGCCGACGGCAGCCAGCGGAAGGCCAGCAGCAGCCCGCCGCCGGCGGCGGCCGAGACGCGCAGGAAGTCGCGACGCAGCAGGGTGCCGCTCATCGCGCACCGCCCAGCTTGCCGGAGGCGCGGTGAATGGCGCGGCGGATGCGCACGTACGTGGCGCAGCGGCAGATGTTGCCGGCCATCGAGGCGTCGATGTCCGCGTCTCCTGGGGCGCGGTTCGTGCCCAGCAGCACGGCGGCGCTCATGATCTGGCCCGTCTGGCACCAGCCGCACTGCGGCACGTCCTCCTCGATCCAGGCCGCCGTGAGCGCGTCGGCCACGGGGCCGGTGAGACCCTCGATGGTGGTGACGTGCTTGCCGGCCACCGCCGAGACCGGCAGCACGCACGAGCGCTTGGCCTGCCCGTCCACGTGCACCGTGCACGCGCCGCACTGTGCCGCGCCGCAGCCGAACTTGGTGCCGGTGAGCCCGAGGCTCTCGCGCAGCACCCACAGCAGCGGCGTCGCCGCATCGACGTCCACGGCGACGTGCCGGCCATTCACCTCGAGGTCCAGGGGCATGCGTGCAGCCTCCCAGCGTGGCCCGATGTCGATCGCCCGGCGCGCGTGCGCACGCCGCGCGCGAAGATAGCGGGCGCGCCGCACCGGATCCAAGAGTCGGGGCCGCGCGGATCGTGGTCGCGGCCGCGACGCCCGCGGGTCAGCTCAGCGCGCGCGAGCCCGGCGCTTTCGCGTGCGGGCGCCGCGCAGCGCGGCCGCGCGGCGCTGCTTGCGACGCCGCGCCTCCCAGCGCTTCATCCACGGGACGCGCCAGGCCTCCAGCTCCTCCACGCTGCGGAAGATGCGGTCCATCTTGATGCGCCCCTCGGCCTCGTCGCGGTCGCAGCCGTCGGCCTCGTACTCGCGGCAGATCTCCGGGCGCGTGGCGTAGATGCTGCAGCGGTTGTCGGGCGCGAGCGCCTTGCAGCGCACGAAGACCTGCAGGAACCACGCGCGCCCGTCGACGAAGAGCTGCAGGCCCTCGTGCAGCAGGAACCAGCGCAGAAGGTCGAAGTCCTTCGGCTCGGTGGGCGCGTCCACCTCCACGGCGACGTAGCGGCAGCACAGGCCGATGCAGGTGTCGCACTTGCCCTGGCCCTCGGGCACGCCGCGGCCGGTGCGGTAGGGACGCGCGAGCTGCGCGGCGGCGTCCGGCGGCACCGCGCTGGCGGGCCAGAGCTTGTGCAGGGCGCTGGGGGCGCGCGGAGGCAGGCTGGGCTGCACGCGGCGCGCGCGGGAGCGGGCAGGAGGCGGGGCGATGGTGACGACCATCGCCCCATTTGCGCCGAAGGCGCGTGAAGGGTCAAGCGTGCGTCAGCGCGGCGGCCCGCCGGGCGGCCTCGCGGCGTCCGGCGCGACACCCGATCGGGCGCGCTGCAGGTTGTGCAAGACCACGGGGTTTCCCGGCTCGAGCTCCAGTGCGCGCTGCAGCAGGGGCACCGCCTCGAGCCCGCGGCCGGTCTGCAGCAGCAGGTTGCCGAGGTTGTTGAGCAGGTCGACCGACTCCCCGCCGGCGGCCAGCGCCGCGCGGTAGCAGGCCTCGGCCTCGGCGACGTGCCCGAGGCGCTTGTGCACCAGGCCCTGAAGCGCGAGGCCCGTCGAGTCCGTGGGGGCTCGGCGATGGGCCTCGTCTGCCAGCGCCAGCGCCAAGGGCAGCCAGCGCTCCTCGTGCAGCGAGGCGGCCACGTGCTGGGCCGCGAAGACCAGCAGCGGGTCCACGAAGGCGTCGCGCCCAGGGGCGCTGGGGCGCGGGCGCAGGGCGGCCGCGGCGGCGAGCTGCTCGTCGCGGCCGGCGGCCAGCAGGGGCGTCGGGTCGCCGGCCGCGGCGCGCAGCGACTCGACCACCAGCAGCAGGCGCAGCGCCTCGGCCTCGGCCTCCGGTTGGCGCGGCGGCAGCACGGGCGTGGACGTCTCGAGCGCGCGCACCAGCATCGCGCGGCCCTCGGGGTAGAGCGGCGCGAGGCGCAGCGCCTCGCGCGCGGCATCCACGGCCTCGTCGCGACGCGCCGCCGCCGCGACCGGATCCGTCATGCGATGCGCCTGCCCCATGTCCAGCAGCGCGACGTTCTGCCAGCAGGTCTGCAGGCCGCCCACGTCGGGCCGCAGCGGCACCTGGCCCGCGGCCACCGCGCCGCCGGCCAGCAGCAGCAGCCCGGCCGCGACGAGCGCGCGCCGCGCACCACGCGCCGCCGCCACGCGCTCCCAGCCCGCCAGCAGGGCTCCCGCGGCGAGGATCCAGAGGCCCGGCGTCGCCGAGAGCCGGTAGCGCCCCATGACGTAGAACAGCGCCAGCGAGAGCATCACCGCCAGCACGCTGCCGCGCACCACGAGCAGCCCTGCGCCGCGCCACGGCAGCAGCAGCAGGCCCAGCAGCGCCAGCGGGCCCCACAGCGTGAGGTCCGAAAGCGGCGTCGCCAGCCACGGCACCGCGCCGCGCACGAAGGACCAGTCCTTCACGTCCGGCACCTCGTCGGGGCTGAAGGTGAAGAGCAGCTTGAGCGCGATGCGCTCGGCCGCGACGCCCGGCCGCGCGGCCACGACGTCGAGCGCGTGCCGCCACCAGTGCCGCGAGACCTCGGGGCCGGACAGGCGCCGGCCCTCCGCCGCCTGCGCCAGCTCGACGGCGTCCTGCTCCTCGTAGCGCGCGTCGGCGTGGCCGGCGCGCAGCGGCACGTAGAGCACGCCCTTCCACACGGTCGGGTCGTCGGGCATGCCGAGGGCCGCGTTGGAGCCGCCCTGGTAGGTGGAGAGCACCAGCTCGCCGCGCCGCAGGTTGTGCAGCGTCGCGGGCGAGAGCGCCAGAAGCGCGCACACGAGCACGAGCCCGGCCTGCGCCAGCCGCCGCCGCCCGCCGACGCGCGCGAGCAGCGAGAGCAGCACGAGGCCCAGCAGCAGGTAGGTGTTGCCGCGCAGCAGCACGCCCGCGCCCAGCGCCGCGCCCAGCGCCACGGCGCGCCGGCGCCCGCGGTCCTGCAGCACGTCCAGCCACAGGTGCAGGGCCGCCATCCAAAGCAGCAGCGCCGCGCCCTCCTTGAGCACCTGCGATTCCGCGAAGATCAGCGGACCCGACAGCGCGGCGAACAGGCCCGCCAGCAGCCCGGCGCGCGGCGACAGCGCGCGTGCGCCCAGCAGCGCCACGGCCAGGCAGGTGAGCACGCCCAGCAGGTGCTGCACGACGATCACCGCCACGTGCACCGGCGCGAACGGTGCGTCGGGATCCTCGTCCGGCAGCGGCGGCGGCGGCGCGACGCGGTAGGCCAGCGAGAGCAGGAAGGGATAGAGCGGCTCCTGGTAGAAGGCGCGCTCGCGCTGCAGGGTGCCCGCGGCGAAGGCGCGCGCGGTGCGGTCGTAGCTGCGCTCGTCGCCCACCAGGCTGCGCGCGAGCTTGCCGGCCGGGCCGGGGTCGCCGCGCACCTGCACCTCGAAGGCCAGGCGCGTGACGGCGGCCAGCAGCGCGACGAGCAGCAGGGCGCGCGGCGACAGGCGCCCGGGGCTCACGGCCGCACGAAGACGGCGAAGTCCTGGTGCACCGGGCTGCCCATCACCGCCGAGCGGTCGACGTGGAACGTGACCGCGCGGCGCGTGAGGCCCAGCAGGCTGGCGTAGTCCTCGGCCATGGCCATCACCGCCGCGGCCTGCTCGGGCGGCAGGCGGGGCAGCAGCTCGGCCAGCTCGGGGCTGTGGTCGCTGGCGTAGCGCATGGGCAGGCAGGCCAGCGCGTCGGGGTCGCAGGTGTGCAGGTAGGCCAGGATGGCCGCGTTGGCGCGGTCGGCGGCCTCCTGGTCGCGCAGGTTCACGGCGCGCTCCCCGGCGCGCAGCAGGTCGGCCATGCGCGCGTCGTTGTTGCCGTAGATGTCCAGCACGTGCCGCTTGCCGAAGTAGCGCACCGCGCCCGCGTCGTGCGTGGCGACCACGGCCGTGCGCGAGAGGTGGCCGTCGATCCACCGTCCGGCCGCGACCTGCAGTGCCTCCACGTCGGCGCACTCCTGCGAGAAGCGCAGCGTGACCTCGGCCATGTGGCGCGGCGCGCGATGCGCGAGGCCCGTCACCAGAGCCAGCGGCGCCACCAGCACCAGCGCCGCGGCCGGCCTGCAGAACAGTCCGGACCAGGCCGTGCGCACCAGCGAGGACACGCCCGCCGCCACGACCACCAGCAGCAGCGGCCAGGCGGGCAGCGCGTAGCGCTCGAAGTAGAACGGCACGCGCGGCGGCGAGAAGTCGCCCAGCGGCATGCGCCGCGTGAGCAGCACGCCGGCCAGCAGGGCCAGGCCCGGCACGAGCAGCGTGCGCGCGAGGCGGTGCTCGCCGCCCTCCAGCGACACCGCGCCCGCCGCCAGCAGCAGCGGCAGCGCCCAGCCGAGGCCCGTGTCGCCGCCCAGCGCAGCCAGCGAGCCGAGCAGCTCGGCCGGCTGCGTCACCAGCTCGACCTTGTTGCTCCACGTGTTGGGCCAGGGCTGCCCCGCGGCCCACAGGTTCCAGGCGAGGAAGGGCAGCACGCACACGAGCACCGGCGGCACGAAGGCTTTCACGCGCGCGCGGCTCGAGAGCTGGCGCGGCGCCGCCAGCAGCGCCAGCAGCAGGCCCTCCGGTCGCGTGAGGATGGCCAGCCCGCACACCCAGCCCAGCATGGGCGGCCGGTCGTCCAGCTGGGCCTCGACGAAGAGCAGCGAGAGCAGCGCGAACAGCGGCAGCTCCATGCCCGAGAAGCGCGCCGCGAGCATGAGCGGATCGAAGGTGAGCAGCAGCGCCGCCGCGAGCCCCGGCCAGCGTCCCGCGCGCGCTGCGAGCCGCGCGCCCACGACCGTGCCGGCCAGGCCGAACAGCAGGCCCAGGATGCGCACGGCCGCGTCCGGCCGCGCGATCACGTGCCACTCCACCAGCCCCGCCGGCAGCGCGCACAGGTAGGTCCACAGCGGCGAGGTCACGCCCGCCTCGGGCTGGCCGGTGTTGTAGGCGAGGCCCTGCCACGTCGCGAGCGCGCGCCCGTACACGAGGTGGCCCCACGCGTCGTCGAGCGGGAAGCCGGGGCCGCAGGCGTGGAGGAAGAAGGCCGCGGCCAGCAGGTGCAGCACGGCCAGCAGCGCCAGCGCGCGGAGTCTCATCGCGTGGAGGCTAGCAGACGCGGGATGCCCATGGCTCCGCGGGATCTCGGGGGTGTGGTCCGCGGCGCGCGGTCGGGGTGTGCCGGATGCACTGAGGTGTT
>DASUFI010000294.1:0-6711 GCA_036274635.1 Planctomycetota bacterium | reverse complement strand
CCCGGGCCTCCGCGTGCTCCGCCGCGCCGCGGGCCCCCGTGGTCGTCGCGTCGGCGCGCGCCGAGCTTCTCGGCCAGGCGCTCGAGCACGCCGTCGCGCGGCGAGAGGCGCAGGCCGTCCTCGACCGCCTGCACCGCCTCGGCCTTGCGGCCCAGCGTCTGCAGGCAGCGCGCGCGGTGGCCCTGGACGGCGGCATTGTGCTCGCGGTCGGAGGCGGCGCCCGGCTGGCGCCAGAGCGCGCGGTCGAAGTGCGACAGCGCCTGCTCCCAGCGCGACAGGCCCTCGTCGAAGCGGCCGCGGTCGTACCAGTAGTGCACGTCGTTGGCGGCGGCGTTCTCGCCCGCCACGAAGAACTTGTCCACCGTGAGCGGCGCGACCTGGCCGTGGCGCAGGGCGCGGATGAGCTCGGAGGGGCGGTGGAAGACCGTGGCGTCCGAGACGGAGCCCCCCGGCAGCGTGCGCAGCAGGTCGATGGCGATAGTGTCGCGCGTGGCATCGTCGGGCGCGAGGTGCTTGCAGGCGGCCGCGGCCACCACGGGGTGCCGCGTGCGCACCGAGGCCGGGCCGGCGGGCACGAGGCTCATGTCCAGCGGCTTGAGGATGCGCGCGTCCAGCTCGGCCTCGGGCACCTCGAGCAGGGTGGCCAGGTGCGCGCGGCCCAGCGACATGCCGTAGCGGTGCACGAGGGCCGTGGCCAGGTAGGCGCGGCGCAGCAGCTCGCCATCGGGCTTGCCGTCCAGCGCGGCGATGCGCGCGGCCACGGCCTGCTGCACCGACTCGGCGCCGCGCGCGCCGGCGATGCGGTCCATGAGGCAGCGGTCGCCCGCGTGCAGCTCGTCGGCGGCGGAGTCGACGGCCTTGCCGGCGCCCAGACGGCCGCGGTTCTGCAGGCCCTCGACCAGCGCGCGCGACTCGGCCTCGTCGGGCGCGCCCAGGGCCACGTCCAGGATGGTGGTCGTGCGGCGGATGCGGTGGTCGAGGCCGCTGCGCTCCCACTCGCCGGCCTCGGCGGCCAGCAGGAAGCGCGCCTTGCCCGAGCCGTGCGCGGCCAGGTAGTTCACCAGCGAGGGCAGGTTGTCGAGCTCGTGCGCGTCGTCGGCCACGAAGATGGCCACGGCGTCCTCGCGGTCCTCGGGCACGTAGCGGTCGGGCACGCCTGCGCCGAACTCGCGCCAGAAGACGCGCCGGCCGGCGGCGGCGAGGTCCCACGCGACGCGGCGCAGCAGCGTGGTCTTGCCCTCGCCCTGCGGTGCGCGCACCAGCGCGATCTTCAGCTGGCCCGGCTCCACCGGCCCCACCAGGAACTCGGCGATCTGGCCGGACACGGTGCGCGGCGCGTCGGCGCCGGCCTTGATGGACTGCCAGCTGGACGAGTCGCCGCGGTCGAAGAGCTCCAGCGTCAGCGGGTCGGCCGCGGGTACGGCCTCGCGCACGGCGGGCTTCAGCTCGGTGAAGCCGCGCGGCGGGTCGCCCGTGGCGGGCTTGGGCACCTCGAGCTCCTCGAGCAGCGAGGCCAGCTCGTGCAGCACGTCGGCGGGCGCGAGATCCGGCGGGTACTCCACCAGCGTGGTGCCGTAGTGCATCGAGGCGCGCAGGGCCGTGGACGGCTCGGTGGAGCCGGCCGGCACGAGCGCGAGGTTCGGGGGCACGTGGCCGTTGAAGCCGCGGCTCACGTCCTCGAGCAGCTCCACGAGGTCGGGGTCCGAGAGGTCGAAGCCCGAGAAGACCACCGTGCGCGAGAAGGTCGCGCGCAGGAAGTTCTGGTAGCGGCTGTCCGGCTGCGTGAGCGGCTTCCTGTCCTTGTTGCTGAGCACCAGCGTGGCCGGGTCCGCGGCCCAGCCGCAGAGCTGCACGACGAAGGGCTCCTTCCTGTCCCAGGCGCTGTTGAGGCCCTTGGTCAGCGGGCCGAAGACGCGCGGCTTGTCGGCGCCCGCGGGCGCCGAGGCCACGGCCGCGTCGCTCACCAGCGTGGTGACGAAGCCCGGCAGGCGCAGCGCGTAGAGCGCGGCGAGGCCCGGGTCGGCATGGCTCTTCAGTCGCTCGTCGTCGGCGAGTGCGGCGCGGTCGCCGTCGCCCAGCGCGGCCTTGAGCTGCGCGCGCGAGGAGATGGCGGCATCGCCGTGTCGGGGGCCGGTGACCACGGCCAGCTTGCGCGCCCGCGTGGCGGCGCGGAGGGTCTGGAAGACGCCCGCGTCGATCCAGCGGGGCTTGCTCATGAGCGGAACATCCTGATGCGATCCGGCCGTTCGGATGCCGGCGACGGCCGTCCGCGGAGCGGAGGGCCGGCCACAGTACCCGCTCCCGCGCGCGGGTGTCAACGAGGGTCCTGCCCCCCGTGGCGCGGCGTGCGCTCGGCGGGCATGCTGGCGCGCCGCCGCGACGCACCACCACGCGCCGCGCGCCACCCCGGGAGGACCCGTCGATGGAACGCCTCGACAAGCACGCGCCGCGCCTGATCAACAAGGGCGCCTCATCCAGGCCGGCGCGGCCGCCCTCGGGCAACGTGCTCATCGGGCAGTCGGGCGGGCCCACGGTGGTCATCAACCAGTCCCTGGTGGGCATCGTCCTCGAGGCGCGGCAGCACCCCGACACGCTGGGCAAGGTCTGGGGCGCGCGGCACGGGGTGGCGGGCATCCTGCGCGACGACCTCCTCGACCTCGACCGCGAGTCCGAAGCCAACCTCGAGCGCGTGGCCGGCACGCCCGCGGCCGCCCTGGGCTCGGTGCGCAAGAAGCCCACGCGCGAGGAATGCCTCGCCATGTTCGAGACCTTCCGCCGCCGCGACATCCGCTACCTCTTCTACATCGGCGGCAACGACAGCGCGGAGACGGCCAACATCATCCTCGAGTGCGCGCGCAACGAGAACTACCCCATCCGCGTGCTGCACGTCCCCAAGACCATCGACAACGACCTGCGGGTCACCGATCACTGCCCCGGCTACGGCTCCGCCGCGCGCTTCGTGGCGCAGGCCTTCCTGGGCGACAACCTCGACAACCGCTCGCTCCCCGGCATCAAGATCAACGTGGTCATGGGCCGGCACGCGGGCTTCCTCACCGCCGCCTCGGTCCTCGGCCGGCAGTTCAAGGACGACGGCCCGCACCTGGTCTACGTGCCCGAGGTGGCCTTCGACGAGCAGCGCTTCGTGCAGGACGTGCTCGCCTGCAACGAGAAGCTCGGTCGCTGCCTCGTGGCCGTGTCCGAGGGCGTCCACGACGCCGCCGGCGTCACGGTGGCCGAGAAGCTGGCCGCCCGCGCCGAGCGCGACGCCCACGGCAACGTGCAGCTCTCCGGCAGCGGCGCCCTCGGCGACCACCTCGCCGGCCTGGTCAAGGCCGCCCTCCCCAAGGCCCGAGTGCGCGCCGACACCTTCGGCTACCTGCAGCGCGCCTTCGCCGGCTGCGTCTCCCCCACCGACGCCGAGGAAGCGCGCCTCGTCGGCCGCGAGGCCGTGCGCTACGCCCTCAAGGAGGCGGGCGGCGGCACGGTGGTCCTCAAGCGCGCCCCCGGCCCGCGCTACCGCTGCTTCACCGCCCTCGCGCCGCTGGACGAGGTGGCCAAGGTCACGCGCTCCCTCGAGCGGCGGTACATCAACAAGGCGGGCAACAACATCACGCCGGCCTTCCAGGAGTACGCGGGGCCGCTGGCGGGCACGCTGCATCCGGTGGGGCGGCTGAAGGGGATGTAGGGGCGTAGAAGCGCTTCCGGCACGTTAAAAAAACTGCTCGGAGCAACTGCTCGGAGCATTTTTTTTAACGTAACGTGTGGGTGGCGCGGCAGGAGAGGCGCTGCGCGCCGAGGTCGCAGCGCCCGAAGATCTACGCAGCGGCGCTGCCTGCGCGCTCCTGAGCGCTGGCTCGGCCTTCCACTGCGACGATGGGGCCCGCCGCGTCGCCGCCCCTCAGAACTCCGCCGCGTCTCCCACCACCGGCAGCGTCACGTCGAGCCCCAGCTCGCCGCGCAGCCTCGCCGCGAGCGCCTTCCGCGCCCCGTCCTCCCCGTGCACCAGGAAGGTCCGCGGCCGCGCCGCGCGGAACTTGCCCGCCCACGTCATGAGCCGCTGCTGGTCCGCGTGCGCCGACAGACCTCCCAGCGTGTGCACGCTCGCCGCCACGCGCACCGGGTGGCCCAGCACGACGATGGAGCGCGCCCCGTCCACCAGCGCGCGGCCCGGCGTGCGCTCGGCCTGGTAGCCGACGATGACGATCTGCGTGTCGGGGTCGCCGGCGTGGTGGCGCAGGTGGTGCACGATGCGGCCGCCCGTGCACATGCCCGAGGACGCGATGATGACCGCCGCGCCCGGGCGGGTGTTGAGGGCCATGGACTCCTCGGTCGTGCGCGTGAGGTGCAGGCCGGGGAAGTCCAGCGGCCGGTCGCCGCGCTGCAGCAGGGCGTGCGCCTCGTCGTCGAGCAGCTCGACGTGCCGGCGGTACAGCTCGGTGACGGAGACGGCCATCGGGCTGTCCACGAAGACCGGCAGGCCGAGGTGGTTGGCGCGGGAGAGGGCGCCGAAGTGATAGATGAGCTCCTGCGTGCGCCCCACCGCGAAGGACGGCATCAGCACCTTGCCGGCGCGGCGGCGGGCGGCGTCGAGCACGCCGGTGAGCTCCTCGAGCGTGGCCTCGCGCGTGCGGTGGTTGCGGTCGCCGTAGGTGGACTCGAGCAGCAGCACGTCGGCGGAGTCGAGGAACTCGGGGTCGCGCAGCAGTGGCACGGGCCAGTTGCCGACGTCGCCGGTGAAGACCAGGCGCGCGCGGCGGCCGCGCTCCTCGACGTCGAGGGCCACGATGCAGCTGCCCAGGATGTGGCCCGCGTCGTGGAAGGTGAGCCGCACGCCCTCGGCGATCTCCTGCGTGCGGTGGTAGGGCAACGGGCTGAACTGCTCCAGCACGCGCGCCACGTCGTCCTGGTCGTAGAGCGGCGGCGGCGGCGGGCGGCGCTCGTCGGCGGTGCGCTGGCCGGTCGTGCGACCGCCGGCCGTGTGCTCGCGGTCGTGCGCCTGCTGGTTGGCCGAGTCCGGCAGCTGGATGCCGCACAGCTCGCGCGTGGCAGGCGTGCACCAGATGGGCGCGCGGCATTGCAGGCCCGGCAGCAGCGGCAGCCGGCCGCAGTGGTCGATGTGCGCGTGGCTGAGCACCACCGCGTCGAGGCGCGGCGCGTCGAAGGCCGGCAGCCGGCGGTTGAGCTCGTCGTCGTGCGGGCCGCCCTGGTGCAGGCCGAAATCGAGCAGGACGCGGGCGCGGTCCGTGCTGAGCAGGTGGCAGCAGCCCGTGACGCCGCCCGCCGCGCCGTGGAACTGGATCCTCACGGCGCCTGCCGGAGCCAGTCGAGCTGCGGCGAGGCCAGCAGCGCCGACAGCACGCGGTCGGCCTGCAGCCGGCAGCCGGCGTCCGTGAAGTGCACCGAGTCGGCGAAGTGCTCGCCGTCGCCGGGGATGCGGTCCTCGCCCTCCACCAGGATCACGCCCTCGGCCGCGCCAACCTCGCGGATCACCTGGTCGTAGGCGTCGAAGCCCTCGAGCACGCCCTGCAGGGACATGTAGGGCATCCAGAGCAGCGAGGTCGAGGCGGCGGCGCGCTGCACCTCGGGCGGCTGCTCGCGCCGCTGCTTGTGCGAAAAGGTGACCAGCACCACGTTGCGCGCGCGGCGCTTGGCCTCCTGCACCAGGGCGGTGAGGTGCGCGCGGTAGGTCTCGGCCAGCGCGGCGGCGTCGTAGTGCAGCGTGGGCGCGCCGGTGTCGGCGGCGGGCGTGGCGGCGCGCAGGTTCTTCTCGATGAGCTCCCAGGCCACCGAGTGCTGCGCGAGCCAGCTGGTGCCGATGCGCTCGGTGCCGGGCAGGCCCTGGCGCAGCGCCTCGTCGCGCGTGTCGCGCGAGAGGTCGTTGGTGGCCTCGTAGATGACCACGATGTCCGGGTCGGTCGGCGCGACGCGCACCGTGAGATTCGTCTTCAGCTCGGTCGTGGTGAAGGCGGCGGCGCCCGCGTTGACGTAGTCGAAGTCGTGCGCGGGGAAGGCGCTGGCGAGGCCGGCGGTCACGAGCGCGGGCCAGGTGGCCTCGTTCGAGGAGGCCTCGGCGCAGAAGGTCGTGCTGCCGCCGAGGAAGGCCACGCGCACGCGGCCCGGCGGCTTGGGCACCTGCAGCTCGGGCCCGCGGAAGCCGCGCGAGTTCACCTCGATGAGGTGGTCGCGGCCGCTCGTGGTGCCCGGCCGGGGCACGCGCAGCCCGGACCCCAGCGGATCCTCCTCGAACTCGTAGAAGGAGCCCGCGCGGCCGTACATCACGTGCTGGCGGATGCGCACCGCGGCCTCGAGCAGCAGCAGTCCGCCCAGGACGATGAGCAGCGAGAGCAGCAGCCGGCTGCGGCGCCTCCGGGCGCGCGGCGGGTCGGTCACGCCACGGACCCGTAGTGCTCGAGGATGTCCGTGCGGGTGACGATGCCCATGAGCATGCCGTCCAGCTGGACGGGCAGGGCCGAGACGCGGTGCTCCAGCATGACGCCCACGGCGCGCGAGAGCGTCTCGCGCGGGTCGATGATGACGACGTCGCGGGTCATGATCTGGTGCACGCGCGGCGGCGCGGACGGCCGGCCGCCCTTCTTGACCGACAACGCCTCGGCCACCAGCTGGCGCCCGATGGCGAGCCGGATGTCGCGGTCGGACACCATGCCCACCAGCTCCTCGTCCTTCATCACGGGCACGTGGCGGATGCGCCAG
>DASUFI010000293.1:0-22080 GCA_036274635.1 Planctomycetota bacterium | reverse complement strand
GCCGCGGGCGCGTAGCGCGGCGGTGGGATCGCAGCCCAGCGGGCCGTGCCCACCCGAAGTATCCTGAGCCGTCGTGTCGCCGCGGCCCCTCCCCCGCGCGCTTCGCACGTAGTCAGGTCCCTCCTGGACTGGTAGATTCCTGCCGGCCTCGGCACCGTCCGATCCCACGGCGCGCCCCCGATCCAACGGCCCCAGCCGTACGCACCGTGAACAGGCGGACGAGCAAGGCGCTCGCGATCCCGAATTCCCGATGCCGTTGTCCCGCTCCCCCCGGGCACGGAAAGGCGCGTCCTCATGAGCTCCCGCTTCACGCGTTGCACCCTTCTCGCTGCCGTCGCGGTCGTGCTGGTCCAGGCTTCGGCCGCGGCGCAGGTCGCCGGCGCGAGCCCGCTGGTGCCCATCCGCGACATGGAGCTGCTGCCGGTGCTGCAGCGCGCCCAGGACGTCGGCCCGGCCAAGCCCGGTGACCCGCTGGTCATCGCCGTCAGCCTGCGGATCGCGCAGCCGGAGGCGATGCAGGCCTTCGTGGACGACGTGAGCGACCCGAAGTCGCCCAGCTACCGCCAGTTCATCTCCCCCGACGACGTGGGCGCGCGCTTCGGCGTCTCGCTCGCCGAGGTTCAGCGGGTGGCCGACTATCTCGTGCAGCGCGGCCTCACCGTCACCGAGGTCGCCCGGAACCGCCTCGCGGTCGTGGCGCGCGGCACGGTCGCGCAGGCCGAGCAGGCCTTCCACACCACGTTGCGCGCCTACACCACGGCTCCGCAGCAGGTGAACGAGCCGGCCGAGTTCATCGCGCCGGCGACGCCCGTGCGCCTGCCGGCCGACCTGGCGGCCATCGTGATCGACGTTTGCGGCCTCGACACCTTCACGCGCCCGCTGGCCCTGAAGCAGAAGCTGACGCCCTTCCTCTCGCGCGCGCTCTACGACGCGCAGCCGATCTTCGACGACGGCATGACCGGCGCCGGGCGCACGGTCGGCATCTCCAACTTCGACGGCTTCAAGGCCAGCAACTGGCCGCTCTTCATCAGCCAGTACACGCTGCCGACGCCGGCCGGCGGTCCCGCCTCGAACATCGCGGTCGTGCCCGTCTCCGGCGGCGGAGCGGGCGCCAGCTCCCCGAGCGGCGAGGGCGACCTCGACATCCAGATGGCGCTCGGGGCGGCGCCGCTGGCCAGCATCCGCATCTACGACAGCCCGAAGAGCAGCAACCTCATCGCCGTGCTGTCTGCGGAAGCCAACGACAACGAGTGCGATGCGATCTCCGAGAGCTACGGCTGGCAGCTGCCGAGCACCACCGCGGTCGCCGCGCACAACATGCATCTGTCGATGAGCGCGGAGGGCATCACCTACATGGCGGCCAGCGGCGACTTCGGGACCGACATCGAGCCCTTCAGCTATCCAGACTACGATCCGGAGGTCCTGTCCGTCGGCGGCACGGTCGCGAGCGTGGATCCGGTCACCGGCCTCCGCCTCAGCGAGAAGAACTGGACCGGCGGCGGCGGCGGCTGGAGCACGAAGGCCGTCGCCTTCAACAAGCGCCCGTCATGGCAGGTCGGCACGGGGGTGCCCCCGATCACCACCGGCACCGACAAGCGGCTCGTCCCGGACGTGGGCTTCCACTCGTCGGGGACCAGCGGCGCCTACGAGTTCTTCTTCAATGGCGGCCTCACCAGCGCCATCGGCACCAGCTTCGCGAGCCCGGTCTTCGCGGGCCATCTGCAGCTCGTCTCGCTGCAGGTGATCAGCCTCGGTGGCCTCGTTCCGGATGCGAACGGCAAGCGCCGCTTCGGCCGCATCCAGGACCTGATCTACGCCCAGAACAACGATCCGGCGATCTGGTTCGACATCACGACGGGGATCAGCAACGGTCCGCTGCCCTCCGGCGAGACGTCGCTGCCGGGTGTCGGCTGGGACACCTGCGTCGGCTGGGGTCCGATGGACTGCAAGGCCTTCGCCGCCGCGGTGGTGTGCGAGACGGGCGGCTGCAGCGGTCCGTGGACGAACCTCGGCTCGGGCCTCGCGGGCATCAGTGGCATCCCCAGCCTCGCCGCCGGCGGCACGCTCGTGCCGAACTCTCCGTGCTCTCTCGCCCTGACGTCCGCCAAGCCGCTGTCCTTCGCGATCCTCTTCCTGTCCTTCACGAGCACGCCCGTGCCGTTCAAGGGCGGGACGGTGCTCGCGGCGCCCGCGCTGACCACGGTGAACCTCGCCACCAATCCGTCCGGCGCAATCACGCTGGACTTCACCTGGCCGCCCGGCGCTCCCAGCGGCACCTCGGTCTACTTCCAGTATGCGGTGCAGGACGCGGCGGGCCCGAAGGGTGCGTCGCTCAGCAACTGCGAGAAGGGGCTGACGCCATAGCAGCCGGCCTGCCGGCGACTCCGGCCTCACCGAGGCGCTGCAGCTGCCGACTCAGCCGTGCGCAGGCTCCCGGGCGTCGTCGCCGTCGCCGCACGCTGCGCCGGGCGAGAGCCGGTACGATGCGTGCAAGACCAACAACCCGATTCGAGGTCTCCGCCATGAATTCCGTCGTCCAGCCCATCCTCCACTCCCGACTGCGTCGCGGTCTCGGCATCATGACCGGAGGCGCCCTGCTGCTGCTCGTCGCGGGTCCGCTGCGCGCGCAAGTCGCCGGCACTCTCGACCCCGGCTTCGGCACCGGCGGCCAGCTGATGATCGACTTCGATGACAGCACGGACATCGCGAATGCGGTCGCGCTGCAGGGGGACGGCAAGCTCGTGGTGGCCGGCCTCAGCTACATCAACAACGACTATTCGCAGGAGGACTTCGCGATCTCGCGACTGCTGCCGGACGGCACGCTGGACGAGACGTTCGGGTCGGGGGGCAAGGTGAAGGTCGATTTCCCGACCCTGGCGGCCGTCGCCTCCTCGGTCGTGGTGCAGCCCGACGGCAAGATCCTGGTGGCCGGCGGCGCCTTCCCGCAGTTCACGTTCCTCGGCGACGCCAAGCTGGCGAGGTTCAACCCGGACGGCACGCTCGACGCCTCCTTCGGCGTGGGCGGCATCGTCACCTCGATCTTTCCCGGGCAGGGCAGCTTCGCCGACGCGCTGGCGCTGCAGCCGGACGGCAAGATCGTCATCGCCGGCACCGACTTCATCAACTTCTCCAGCGAGATCTCGTCGAACACCGACTTCGCGCTGGCGCGCTTCGACGCCGACGGCACGCCCGACCTGGACTTCGGGATCGGCGGCAAGGTGACCACCGACTTCAACGGCGGCAACGACGACGTCTACGCGCTGCTGATCCAGCCCGACGGAAAGCTGGTGGCCGTGGGCGACGCGGTCACGGGCGCCTTCTACGACTTCGCGGCGGCGCGCTACCTGCCGGACGGCACGCTCGACGGCAGCTTCGGCGTGGGCGGCAGGGTGCGCACGGACTTCAACGCGGGCAGCATGGACCAGGCGCGCAGCGCGGTGCTGCAGCCCGACGGCAAGATCGTCGCGGCGGGCTTCACCACGCCCGTTGGTGGCTTCGTGCAGCCCTTCGCGCTCGTGCGCTGGACGGCCGGCGGCGTGCTGGACGCGAGCTTCTCGGGCGACGGCAAGCAGACCGTCGACTTCGGCTCCTTCCTGCAGACGGCCTACGCGCTGCTGCTGCAGCCCGACGGCAAGATCATCCCGGTGGGCTTCGCCGACACCGAGAGCACGGACTCGGACTTCCTGCTCGCGCGCCTCGACACGAGCGGCACGCTCGACCCGAGCTTCGGCATCGGCGGCAAGGTGCGCACCTCCTTCGGCGACCTGAACGGCGGCGCGAAGGGCGCGCTGCTGCAGCCCGACGGGCGCGTCGTGGCCGTGGGCTTCCAGGCCACCTTCAGCCACACGTGGGCCGAGTTCGCGGTCTCGCGCTACCTCGGCGATCCGTCGGCGTGGGCGGACAAGGGCGGCGCGCTGGCCGGAGCCCTCGGCCCGCCGCTGCTCTTCGGCACGGGCGAGCTGGGCGCCGGCGACGCCGGGTCCGTCGTCCTGACCGATGCAGCGCCGCTGGCGTCGGCGGCGCTGTTCGTGGCGACCTCGAGCGTGCCCGTGCCGTTCAAGGGCGGCATCCTGCAGGCCTCCCCGTTCCTCGGGCCGTTCTTCGCCGGCACCGACGCGCCGGGCGGCATCGCGCTGCCGTTCACGATGCCGGCCGGCATTCCGGGCGGGACCGAGATCTGGCTGCAGTGGGCGATCACGGACGCCGGCGCCGTCCACGGCACCGCGCTGTCCAACGCCATCCTGGGAGTCACGCCGTAGCGCCGCTCAGCGCCCCGACAGCTTCTGGGCGCCTTGCTCGCGCAGCGCCGCGTAGCGCGCCGGGAAGGGTGCGAGCGGTGCGCGCGCCGGCACCGGCCCGCGCAGCACGGCCTCGTCCGGCACGACGCCCGCCGCCAGCAGGCGCGCGTGCAGGCGCGGCCGGCGCTCGGCGAGCCACGCGAGGAACTGCACCGGCTCGTGGAAGTGCAGGCCCGCGTCCGAGGCGTTGACCTCGCACTGGCGCTCGTCGAGCTCGCGGCAGACGTGCGGCCTCCGCGCGTAGATCTCGCAGCGCCGGTCGTCGCCGAAGAAGCGGCAGCGCGTCGCGAACTGCACCATCCAGGTGGCGGCCTGGTCCCAGTACACCGATACGCCCTCGTGGTACAGATACCAGAGGATGCGGCTGGCACGCGCCACGCTGCTGGGCGGCTGGATGTCCGCCGTGACGTAGGTGCAGCACAGGCCACACACGGCGCAGGGCACCTGCGAGCGGGGGAAGAGCACCGGCCGGGGCCGCGGCGTCGCGGCGCGGCGCGCGCGCGGGGAACGGGCTGGCATCAGCCGCCGAGCTTGAGCTGCGTGGCGTCCGTGCTCGAGTAGCCCTTCGGCCCGCCCGGATCGACCACGAAGGCCTGCATGTCGAGAGTCACCGGCACCGTGAGGCTGGCCGGGATCGTGGAGGGGAAGGCGATCGAGCCGGTGCCGTCGAGCGGCAGCGCGATCTGCAGCAGCAGCGGGAAGGTGAGCAGCGTGCAGCCCTTGAGCGGCAGCTCGGCCTTGGCGACGCCGAGGAACAGGACGGCCAGCGAGCCGGGCTTGCCGTTCGCGATGGCGAGGTTCAGGGTCTCGCCGGCCTCGGTGCAGCCCGACAGCGTGAGCGTCGGCGTCACGCCGCCGGTGCCCGGCGTGCCCGTGCCGTACGGGACGAGCGCGTCGAGCTCGCTGAAAACGTAGGCCTTGCCGGATTTCTGCCCGCTTCCGTTCGAGGCGACTTGCGCGCTGATGAGCACGTCGGTGCCCCAGACCGAGACCGCGCTGCCGAACCAGTCGCCCGCCTGCGTGTCGCTGGCGGAGAACTTGGCCGTCTTCTTCCACGTGCCGCCCTGCTTCGTGAAGCGGTAGGCGACGCCCGCCGCGGTGCCTTTCGCGGCGTCGAAGGCGGCGCCGACCACGAGCGTGTCGCCCGAGACCTCGAGGACGCCGAATTTGGCCGCGTACGTCGTGTCGGGCAGGAGCTTGGCGGTCTGCACGAAGTGCGTGCCGTCGTACTCGAAGACGTAGACCGAGCCGACGTCCGTGCCGAGCGAGTCCTCGAGCAGCGCCGACACGGCGATGGTGTTGCCGCTGATGGCCACGTGCTCGCCGAACAACCCTGCCGGCTCGGGCACGGGTGCGGTCAGCTTCTGGGTCTCGGTCCACACGCCGCCCACGGACTGGAACACGTAGACCTCGCCCGCCGCGAACGTCGTGCCCACCGTGGCGCGCGAGCCCACGACCATGCGGTTGCCGTCGATCTGCAGCGCCTCGCCGAACCTGGCGTTGGGCTTGGCGTCGCTGGCGTAGATCACCTGGGTCTCGCTCCACGTGCCGCCCAGCTTCTTGAAGATGTGGATGGCGCCCTGGTTGGCGCCGGCCGGACCGTCCTCGACGGACGCGCCCACGACGGCCACGCCGTCGCCGATGTCGCAGGCCTCGCCGAAGAGCGCGTCCATCTGCTCGGTGGTGGCGGCGACGAGGTAGGCCGTCTGGACCCACACGCCTCCCTGCCGCTCGAAGATGTAGGCCGAGCCCGAGCCGTAGCCCAGGTCCTGGTTGTAGCGGTCGCCGACGATGCACGCGTCGCCGAAGATGCCGCAGGAATGTCCGAAGCGATCCATGTCGGCCGTGTCGCTGGCGACGAGCTTGCTGATCTGCACCCAGGTGCCGCCGCGCTTCTCGAAGACGTAGGCGGAGCCGGAGTCGATGCCGATGCCGTCGTCGTAGATGCTCGTGACGATGGCGTGGTCCTGCCAGAGCGAGACGCTGTTGCCGAAGTTGTCGCCGTTCAGGCCGTCGCTCGCCAGCAGCGGCGGGCTCTCGCACTGCGCCGCGACGGGGCCGGCCAGCAAGCACACGACGATCACGACCTGCCTGAGCATGTTCTGTCTCGCATCGGGGCGAAGGAGGGCCTTGCGATGCTACGCAGGTGTGCGCAATCGCGCAACGCGGAACGACACGTGCACAGGCCTCGACACGCGATTCCGGCGAGTCGTCGGCCGTCGATCCGCGGGGGCGACGATCCGCCACGGACACACGCGGGACGGGCTCCCAGGGCATGTTCCGGGCCGCGCGACACGCGGGTCCGATTGACCAAGACTGCAGACCTGCGTACACTCGTCGCGAGTTCTGCCGGCCCCGCTGCCGCTCCATCGGACCTTGCCGCTCCGGGTCATCGGCTACACCGCCGATTCGCGAGGACACCATGTCATCGACCCACCTTGCTCGTGTCCTCGTCGTCTCCGCCCTGTCCGCAGCGCTCGCGCAGCTCGCCGCGGCGCAGACGGACTCGCCGATGCCGGGCCCGACCTACCCGGCCGAGAACCCGCCCAACCCGGCGCAGGAGATGCTGGGCAAGCTGCTCTTCTGGGAAGAGCAGCTGAGCTACGCCAACAGCATGAGCTGCGGCACCTGCCACATCCTCGAGGCGAGCGGCTCCGACCCGCGCTCCTTCGGCACGGTGAATGCCGGACCCGATGCCCAGTTCGGCACCGACGACGACATCCACGGCTCGCAGGGCGTCGTGCGCATGGACCACGACGGCAGCTTCCTCGGCGACACGCTCTACGCCCACGGCTTCCAGGTCACGGCCCGCAAGGCGCCCCCGGCCATCAATGCCTTCGCCTACAAGGAGAGCTTCTGGGACGGCCGCGCGCACGCCGCCTACGTCAGCGTCGACACGGGCCTGGTCGCGGAGGCCACCGCCGGCGCGCTCGAGAGCCAGGCCGCCGGTCCGCCCGTCTCGGACGTCGAGATGACCCGCGTGGGACACACCTGGGATGACATCGAGGCCAAGCTGGCGCAGGTGCAGCCCATGGCGCTGGCCACCGACCTGCCCGCGCCGATGCAGGACTTCATCGACCAGTACAAGGACTACCCGGCCATGTTCGCGGCCGCCTACGGCGACCCGGCGATCACGGGCGACCGCATCATCTTCGCCATCGGCAACTACGAGCGCACGCTCGTCTCCGACCAGACGCCCTTCGATGACTACCTCAAGACCGGCGTCATCGCGTCGGACCTGCAGGCCGGCCTGACGGTGTTCCAGAACCAGGGCAGCTGCACCGCCTGCCACACCATGCCCGCCCTCACGGACGACACATTCCACAACATCGGCGTGCGTCCCGATGCCGAGGACGTGGGCCGCATGGCGGTCACCGGCGATCCGCTGGACATGGCCAAGTTCAAGACACCGGGCCTGCGCAACGCCGCGCTGCGCCTGCCGCTCATGCACAACGGCTCGAAGAAGACCCTGGCCGAGGTGGTCGACTTCTACGACATCGGCGGCGAGTTCCCCGGGCCGAACCTGGACACGGCGATGCTGCCGCTGTTCCTGTCGGCGCAGGACAAGGCGGACCTCATCCACTTCCTCGACGCGGGCCTGACGGACGCGCGCGTGGCCGGCAACCTGCCGCCCTTCGACCGGCCCACGCTGCGCAGCGAGATGACGCCGCTCAACACGGTGTACGGGACCACGGGCCGCAGCGGCGACGGCAGCACGCCGTCGCTCATCGCGCACCTCCCGGCCAACCGCGGCAACCCCAACTGGCTGCTGGGCCTCGCGGACAGCACGCCCAACTCCGCGGCGGTGTTCGCGCTCGCCTCCCGCCAGGCCGACGGCAGCCCCCTGCCCGACAAGCGCTTCCCGATCGGCATGAACGTCGACGTCGGCACGATCTTCCTCACGCAGATCCTGCCGACCGACGGGCTGGGCTACGCCACGTTCAAGCTCGCCATCCCGAGCAGCTCCGCGCTGCTCGGCCTGCACGTCTACGGCCAGTGGTTCATCACGGACCCGGCGGTGACGGCCACCACGGGCGTCTACGGCAGCCGGGGCGTCGCCGTCGAGATCCTCTGAGGCCGCCTCAGGGGCAGATCTCGCTCACCACGGCCGCGCTCGGCGCAACGTGCGCTGCGACCGGCTGGAGCATGGCGCTGGCCGGGGTGCGCACGGCCGTGCCCGGCTGCGCGGTGATGCCCGGGCTGACCAGCTCGTACGTGGTGCGGCGCACGAGGTCGCAGCCGGCGAGGCCACCTGCGCGATCCGTGCGCAGCAGCCAGATGCTCTCGCCCGGGAAGCCCCAGCCCCAGGTGCCGCCCACGACGTAGCCCGCGCCCGCGAGCGGCAGCACGGCCGACCCGAAGTCGCCCAGCTGGCCCTCGTAGGCACGCTGCCAGAGCATCTTGCCGCTGGCGGCGGCGAGCTTGGCGCACCACAGGTCGTTGCTGGGGAAGCCGGGCTCGCCCACGCGGCCGACCACGACCAGCTGCCCGTCGTTGGTCTCAGCCACCGCGCCCAGGTCGCCCCAGATGTCGCTGGCCACGGCCGCGTGCCACAGCAGCGCCCCACCTGCGTCGAGGCGCAGCACCCAGGGCGCGTGCCCCGAGGGCGTGCGGCTGTTGGTGGAGCCGGCCACCGCCAAGCCGCCGTCGTGCAGCTGCACGATCTGCTCGGCCTGGTCGGAGTCGAGGCCGCCGAAGGTCTGCTGCCACTCGATGCCGCCGACGCCGTCGATCTTCAGAACCCACACGTCGTCGGCGCCCGCGCCCGAGGAGTTGGTCCAGCCGGTTGCCGCGAAGCCGCCGTCGGCCGTGGGGACGATGGAGCGGATCGTGTCCGCGAGCCCGCCGCCGTACTCGGACTGCCACAGCGGGACGCCCGCGGCCGAGAGGCGCACGATCCAGGCTTTCTGCGGCGGCTGGTCGGTGGCGCTGGTCGAGCCCGCCGCGATCCACGAGCCATCGTCCAGCTCGGCGGCGTCGAAGAGGAAGAACTTGCCGTCGCCGGCGGCGGTGAAGCCCTGCGACCAGACCACGCCGCCGCTGGCGTCCACGCGGATCAGCCACGCGTCGTGCTTGGTGAAGAGGTCTTTCACGTCCCGGCCCATGAACAGCGCCCCGCCGTCGGCCGCGATGGCTGCGCCATCGGGGAAGCCGCCCGCCGCGCTGCTGCACACCTGCTGGAACTGCACGTCCCCCGTCGCGAGCTCGAGACTCATGAGCCAGTTGGAGGGGTTGGTGCCGCCGAAGGAGCCCGTGTAGCCGGCGACGACCAGCCTCCCGCCGCGCAGCTGGCGCAGGTCGAACAGGCCCTGGTTGGAGACGGCGCCGCCATAGGTGCGGGACCAGGGCCCGTGCGCCGGCGCGGTTTGGCACAGCGCCGGGCTGGCGATGAGCGACGCGGCGAGCAGCGCGGCGATGGAGTGGGGGAGACGCAGGCACATGCGGTGAGTTCCGGGGGGCGCCGGGAGGAGGAGGGCGAGCTTAGTGGGAGCCGCGGGCGAGGTGTCGCTGCCGCGCCGAGCCGACGCAATCGTCGTGCGCTCGTCACAAGTGGTCCGCACGCGCCGACTTCACCGGGAGGCACATCACGACACGTGGCGAGCCGCCCGCTGATCGCTCCCTCGTTGCAGAAGGGACCGTCCCCGGCGGACCTCGGGCGAGCCCTCTGAGGCTGCGAACACGGCCTTCAGCCGGGTATGGCTGCTCCGGGCGGCGCTGCGAGACGAATTTCCTCCCTCTCCACCGCCTAGCCACGCCGCCGTGGATTGACCGAAATGGCCAGTGCCGGCATAAGGGGGCCAGCGCCGGACCAGTGCCCGGCGCCGAGTCCTACTCGCGCGTTCGGGACTGCGCGAGCGGAGTTCCCAAGCAGAGTCGGACTCTCACCACATCGCGCTCTGCGCAGAAACCGAGGGTAATTCATGTTCTCGTCCAGGATCCTTCTCACGATGGCGGCGGCGGGCTTCGGCTTGGCGGCCGGAAGCTCCGCGCAACAGACCGTGGACTACGGTCAGCTGCTGAACCACAAGGCCGCGGCGCACGCGAGCCTGCTCGCGGCGCGTGCCGCGACGGCCTCGCAGGCCTACCAGGAAGTGGCGCTGCCCGCTTCGGGCGAGCTCCAGCTCACCAACCTCGGCCAGTGGCTGCCCGTGATCTCCACGGGCAACGTCATCTCGCCGAGTACGAGCGATGGGTCGACGGGATCGATCCTGTACTGCCCGTCGGAGTCCGATGACCCCGCCTACCGCGCCGCCATCTCGGCCGGTGCCGGTGGCGCCCAGGTCGACTACTTCGACACGCGCGTCGCCACGCCCAGCGTCGCGACGCTGCTGCAGTACGACGCCGTGACGACGTGGGCGAACTTCGCCTACCTCGATCCGACGAGCCTCGGCAACAACCTGGCCACCTACAACGACCAGGGCGGCACGGTGGTGCTGGGTGCGTTCTGCACCTACTCGTCGGGCAACTCCCTGAGCGGCACGATCATGACCACGGCCTACTGCCCGGTCGATTCGCCCTCCGGCACGAACCACTTCACGACCTCGCCCTACCTGGGTGATGGCGTGACGTGCATCTACAACGGCGTCTCCGCGCTGAACTGCCAGTTCCGCGACGTGCTCGTCCTGCAGGGGACCGGCGTCAAGGACGGCACCTACACGGACAACGAGATCTGCCACGCGTACCGCGGCGGCACCTCGGCCACCCAGGGCGAGTGCGTGTACAGCAACGGCTCGGGTGCGATCCAGCTGGGCGGCACCGGCCAGTGGGGCACCGCGGTGGGCAACGCCTGCAGCTGCGCGCTGACGAACCTCAGCGCGTGGGTCGACAAGGGCAGCGCCCTGGCGGGCGTGTCGGGTGATCCGAGCCTCGTGGGCACCGGCGACCTGTCCACCGGCTCCGCGAACTCGCTGAACCTGACGAATGCCGCGCCGTCGGCGCTCGCGGCCGTGTTCTATGCCACCGGCAGCATCCCGCAGCCGTTCAAGGGCGGGACCATCCTGCCCGGCCCGCTGTTCCCCCCGTTCTATGCCACGACGTCGGCTGGCGGCGCGATTCCGATCGCGTTCATCATGCCGGCTCTGCCTTCCGGCACCCAGCTCTGGGTGCAGTGGGGCATCCAGGACGCCGCGGCCATCAAGGGTGTCTCGCTGTCGAACGCGGTCGAGGGCATCGCGCCCTGACCCACGTGTGATCACGGGGGCCGCGGGTCCCCTCGCCGGGGCGCCGGAGGTGAATCCTCCGGCGCCCCGGTGCGTTGGGGGGCGCCGCACGCCGCGCTGATCGGTTCAAGCCGCGCCCTCGATGAGCCCGCGCAGCTCCTTCGCCGTCGCCGGTCCGAAGCCGGCGAAGTGGTTGTTGGCGTAGACGAAGCCGTCCGCGCTGGCCGCGTGCACAGCCAGCAGGTGCGCCCAGCGGCCGAGGCTCTCCGACTTGTCGACCACGACGCGATCGAGCGTCCTGGTCTTGCGCTCGATCGCCTGGCGGTCGCCGATGAGGCGCGCGTAGAAGAACGGCGCCGTGCGCACGTCGAGGCGCTCGGCGACCTCGACCGGGTGCGGCATGCCGCGGACTTCCACCAGCGCCAGGGCGGCGCGATGGCGGCGCAGCACGGCCAGCAGCTCCTCGTGCAGGAACTCGGGGTTGCGCACCTCGACCGCCAGCGGCGCGAGGCCCGCGGCGGCCTGCAGGAAGGGCTCGAGGCGCCCGAGGAAGTCGTGCAGGTCGCGGAAGTAGCCGGGCTGGAACCACGGGCACTGCACCACGGTCGGCCCGCGCTTCGCGCCGAGATGCTGCATCACCGCCGCATGCCGCTGCAGCGATTCCTCGAAGGCGGGCGTGTGCAGCACGAGGCCCGGGTCCATCTCGCGCGCGTCGCCGCCGAGGAAGCAGTCGCGCGGCAGCTTGCTGGAGACGACGAAGCCCGGCGGCGTGTCCTCGGCCCAGCGCCGCACGCGCTCGGCGGGCGGGCTCGCGTAGTAGGTGCTGTCGGTCTCGACCGTGTCGAAGTGGGTGGCGTAGTGTCGCAGGTACTCGGCGGGCTTCATGCCGGCCGGATAGAAGGGACCGACCCAGGCCTTGTCCGACCAGGAGCAGGTGCCATAGCGCAGGGTGCCCACGACGAGAGCATGCCGACGGGGCGCCGAGCGATCCATGGGCGGCGGGCTGTCCCAGCGACGCGGCGTGTCCGAGGCTCAGCGCCCTGCGCCGCGAGCCCGACGTGCCGGTGTCCACGGGCCGCATTTTTCTCGCGCGCGTGCTGCATCGGTCCATCAGTTGCGCGGCTCCAGCGAGACCCCGCGACAGGCGGCACGACCACCTCGAAGCAGTGCACGAGGATGCCGAGGACGGACCAGCGACCTGCGGGGGCTGTCATTCCCACTCCCCGGAAAGGTTCCCTCCATGAAGTTCCCCGCTCGCACCCTCTCCGCACTCGCTGTCTGGGCGATCGCTGCAGCGTTCGCGTCGCCGCAGGCGCCGCCACCGGCCGTCGGTGTCGTGTTCTCGATGAGCAACGCGGCCTCGGGCAACGAGATCATCGTGTTCGATCGCGCCCCCGACGGCACCCTCACGCTGTCGCCCACCACCTATCCCACCAGCGGCATGGGAACGGGCCAGGCCCTGAACTCTTCTGGCTCACTGGCCTATGGCCGCGACCTGAATCACCGCTGGCTCGCCGCCGTCAACGCCGGCAGCGGCGACGTGACGCTTTTTGAACTCACCGGCACCTCCACTCTACAAATGACCTCCACGGTGCCATCGGGCGGCGACAAGCCGATCAGCGTCGCCCTTCGCGACGACGTGCTCTACGTGCTGAACGCCGGCAATCCCAACAACGTCAGCGGCTTCACGATCGACCAGCAGGGCGGGCTCACCGCGATCCCGAACTCGATGCGGCCGCTGTCGGCGGCCACGACGGGTCCGGCCCAGGTGGGCTGGAGCCCGAAGGGCGATGAGCTGCTCGTGACGGAGAAGCAGACCGACCTGATCGACATCTTCAGCATGGACGGCAGCACCAACCTGGCGACCTCGATGGCCTCGCTGCCCTCCAACGGGCCGACGCCCTTCGCCTTCAAGTTCCTGGGTGGCAAGAAGATGCTCGTGACCGAGTCCTTCAACGGGCAGACCGACGCCAGCTCGCTGAGCTGCTATGCGCAGCAGGGCCAGACCCTGACGCTCCTGGACGGCTCGGTCACCACGACCGAGACGACCGCGCGCTGGCTGACCACGTCGCACAACAAGAAGTTCGCCTACACGTCCAACTTCGTCAGCGGCACGATCAGCGGCTTCCAGGTGACCCTCAACGGCAAGCTGACGCTGCTGAACGTCGACGGCGTCACGGCCACCACGGGCCCCTCGCCCGCGGACCTCGCCACCGCGACCACGAAGTATCTGTACGTCCTCAACAGCGGGGACGGCACGATCTCGGGCTTCAAGGTCAATCGGGCGACGGGTGCCCTGACCTCGCTGGGTGCCTCGGTGGCCGGCCTCCCGACGTCCGGCGCCGCCGGGCTGATCGCTTTCTGATCCTCGGCTCCTCCCGCGCGCGCCGGTGTGGACGGGACCTGTCCCGCCCACACCGGCGCGTCTTTCGACTCGGCGATGGCGGCGGCGCCGGCACGGTCCGCTTCTTGCGAAGACAAGACAACACGGCTCGTCATCCCCTCTCTTGGAAAGGTCTGCCATGAATTTTCCCGCTCGCACCGTGGCCGCGCTCGTCGTCGTGGCGCTCGCCGCGGCGTCCACCGCGGCCCAGTCGTCCCCGACCGTCGGCGCCGTCTTCTCGATGACCAACGCGGCCACCGGCAACGAGATCATCGCGTTCGACCGCGCGGCCGACGGCACCCTCACGCAGTCGCCGACCACCTATCCCACGACGGGCATGGGGTCCGGCGCCGCCCTCGAGTCGCAGGGCTCGCTGATCGGGGGACGTGACGCCAGCCACTACTGGCTGGCCGCCGTCAACGCCGGCAGTGCCCAGATCAGCCTGTTCGAGGTCACCGCCGGCACGTCGACGCTGCAGATGCGTGACACCGTGTCCTCGGGCGGCGACAAGCCCATCAGCCTCGCGCTGCGGAACGACGTGCTCTACGTGCTGAACGCCGGCAACCCCAACAACGTGACCGGCTTCTCGATCGACTCGCAGGGCAAGCTCACGCAGATCCCGAACTCGATGCGGCCCCTGTCGGCTGCGGCGACGGACCCCGCGCAGGTGAGCTGGAACCCGACGGGCGAGTCCCTGCTGGTGACGGAGAGGCAGACCAACCTCATCGACATCTTCGACATGGACCCCAGCACGAACCTCGCGACCTCGATGGCCTCGCTGCCCTCCAACGGCCCCACGCCCTTCGGCTTCGCCTTCCTGGGTTCGAAGAAGCTCGTCATGACCGAGACCTTCAACGGCCAGACCGACGCGAGCGCGGTCAGCAGCTTCTCGCTGCAGTCCCAGACCCTGACGCTCATCGACGGCTCGGTGCCCACGACGGAAACGGCCGCCTGCTGGGTGGCGGCGGCGCGCAAGCACGCGTACGTCTACACGGCCAACACCGGCAGCAACTCGATCTCCGGCTTCCACCTGAAGAAGGGCGGGCAGCTCACGCTGCTCGACGCCAGCGGTGTCACGGCCACCACGGGCAATGCGCCCGCGGACCTGACTTTGGCCAACGAGCGGTATCTGTACGTCCTGAACGGCCAGGACGGGACCATCTCGGGCTTCAAGGTGAACCGGGCCACGGGTGCGCTGACGTCCGTCGGGCCGGCCGTCTCCGGCCTGCCGACGACCGGCGCCGCCGGCCTCGTCAGCTTCTGATCCAGGGCTACTCTGCGCGCGCCGGCGTGGGCGGATCTCTCGCCCGCGCCGGCGCGTTCGTTCCGCCGCTCCCCGTCAATCGCTGATGATCGACGTGCTCACGCCGGTGTTCATCGGCGGGTGGTAGGGGGCCGAGGCCGGCGCGATCAGCAGGGCTTGCACGAAGGTCGCCGTGCCCACGAGCAGCGGCTCGTTCGGGATCTTGTGCTCCCACAGCAGGTAGCCGTTGCTCCCGACCTTGCGGGTGAGCGGCCACAGGTTCACCACGCCCAGGCTGAGGTCGACGCCCAGCGGGAAGCCGGCCGCGCTGCCGTCGAGCACGCTGGCCGGATGGGTCGCGATCATCAGCATCACCCCGTCGCCCGGATGGCCCCACACCTCGATCGTGGTGTGCGAGCCGATGACCGAAGGCGCCAGGATCGAGAGGGGGAAGAGGTCGGCGCCCTGCTGGTCCCACTTCAGCACGGTGCCGGGCTGGGTCTGCACGTCACTCGCGCCGGCCTTCCGCGCGCACGTCGAGCCGCCCTTGCCGCCGGCGCCGGGATGGAAGGTGCTCTTCGCGATCCAGAGGGCGCAGTCGCCGGTCTCGTCCTCGAGGCCGGCGCCGCCGGGCGCGCCGTCGAGATAGCCCTGCGCCTGCACGCATGAGCCCTTGCCGCCGGCGCCGCCGCTGAAGCTGCCAAGGTCGACGTAGAGCACCGAGTGCCGCGCACCGAAGCCGGCCATGCCCGGCGTCGGCAGCTGGCTCCAGCCGCCCGCCGGGCCGGACCACACGGCGTCCTTGCCCTGCGGGCCCACGAACTCCGACGACGTGAGCCACAGCGCGTCGACCGCGTCGCTCGTGCCGCGCCGGCCGTGCCAGTTCTCGACGAAGACGGAATGGCAGCCGCTGATGAGCAGGTCCCGGCCCACGCAGTCGCGCAGGACGATGGTGGCCTGGTTCGACGAGAAGCCCGTGTTGTGCGTGATCGAGAGCGCCGAGACGCTCACGAAGCCCGCCGCCGCCCCGGCGACTCGCAGCGAGTCGACGGTGGTGGCGCTGGCGCCCGTGCCGAGCAGCGAGACGAGCTTGTGCTGGATGTTCACCTTGCCGTAGTTGCCCGGCATGACCCGGATCAGGTCGCCGTCCTGTGCCGTGTCCACGGCGGGCTGGATATCGGTGAATTGGGCGGAGCCATCGGAGCTGACGACCCACTCCGTGGCACACACGGGCGTGAGAGGAAGCAGACAGGCACTCGACAAGAGCGCCAGGAAGACGGTCTGTGACCGCACGAGTGCAGCTCCGGTGGTGATTCGAATCGGGTTGCGCACACACGCCGCCGAATCCGAACCGCAATACGGCTCGGGCATTTCGGGTCAGGCAGCGCGCATCGCGCGTGGGGGTTGGCGACTGTAACCCGGATTGCCAGGACCCGCGAGCGCTCCGCGCATGACCGCGATGTCACAGGATCGAGTTCGGGAGCCGGAGCCGCGTGCCCGGGCGGCCGCCGGGTCGGCGCGGTCAGCCTGCTACCATGAGCCGACTGTCATTTCGCGGCTCCGAGCGCATCCTCGTCTCCCCCCGAGTCATCACCATGTCGCCCCCGCGCCTCGCGTCCCTGGCCGTGCTGCTCCTCGTGCCTGGCCTCGCGCGTGCCCAATGGTCGTCCGATCCGGCCGTCAACCTGGCCATCGTGACCAAGCCCGGCGAGCAGGTGACGCCCAAGATCGCGGCCACGTCCGACGGCGGCTGCTGGGTGGGCTGGTTCGACAACGCCTCGGGCAACTACGACATGTTCGTGCAGCGGCTCGACCCGGCGGGCGTGCCTCAGTTCGCCGCCAGCGGCCTGCCCGTGAGCACACACTCGCAGTCGAGCAGCCTCGTGGACTGGGAGCTCATCGCCGACAGCAGCGACAACTGTGTGCTCGTGTTCACGGACACACGCGCCGGCGCGGACCTCGACGTGTACGCCTACAAGATCTCGCCGGCGGGCGCCGAGCTGTGGGGCCCGGACGGTGTGACGCTCTCGGCCAACAACGACTTCGAGCCCGCGCCGCGCGTGTGCGAGGCGACGGACGGCGACCTGGTCTTCGCCTGGGCGCGCATCCCCAGTGGCGTGGACGGCGGCATCATGATGCAGCGCCTCGGGCCCGACGGCACGCCGCGCTTCGTGCCGGGGGGACTCACCGTCGTGTCCGAGGCCGGCAAGGACCCGGCCTTCAATGCCCTCGCGCCCTCCGACGCCGGCAGCGTCGTCATGTGCTGGGTGCGCGACATCACGTCCTTCGCCAGCCAGCGCCACGTGCGCGCGAGCAAGTTCTCGACCACGGGCGCGGCGCTGTGGCCCGTGAAGGCCGTGTACGACGCGGCCTCGGTGCCCATCGCGCACCAGCCCGGCATCGCGGACGACGGCACGGGCGGCGCGCTCGTGTGGTGGCACGCGGCCCCGGCTGTCCTGTTCAACAGCTTCGCGCAGCACCTCGATGCGACGGGCGCCGAGCTCTTCCCGCACGACGGCGTGGCCGTGGCCAGCACGCCCAACCGCAACCACCTCAACCCGACGCTCAGCTATCCTGCGCCCGGCGGCGACATCCTCATGTTCTGGAACGAGGAGAACAGCCTGCAGTCGCAATGGGGCCTGTACGGCCAGCGCTTCAGCAGCGCCGGCGTGCCGCAGTGGGGCGCGGGCGGCCTGCCGCTGCTGGCGCTGGACGCGGACTTCAAGAGCCCGCCGCGCAGCGTGCCGTGGAAGGACGGCGCGCAGGTGTTCCTCTACGACGAGCCCACCGCGCAGTTCGGCAAGGATCGCGCGCTGGCGCTGCGCGTGGACGCGGCCGGCAGCCAGCCGTGGGGCGCACCGCTGGTGGTCTCGTCCGTCGCCAGCACCAAGTCGCGCCTCCCCGTCGCCATCGACTGCGCCGGCGTCGCCAAGGTCATCTGGGAAGACGACCGCAACGGCACGCCCGACGTCTACGGCCAGTCCGTGCGTCCCGACGGCACGCTGGGCGCAGGCCTCACGTGGATCGACCTCGGCGCGGCGCTGGCCGGCACGCACGGCGCGCCGCAGCTGGCGGGCAGCGGCCTGTTGTGCGCGGGCCTGCCGGTGTCGCTCACGCTCAGCGGCGCGCTCGAGAATTCCTCGGCCGCACTCGTCGTCGGCTTGAGCGCGCTGAACCTGCCGTTCAAGGGCGGCACGCTCGTGCCTGCCGTCGACGTGCTCATTCCCGGCCTCCCGACTTCGCCCGCGGGCGCGCTGGCGCTCTCGGCCGCTTGGCCCGCCGGCGTGCCGTCGGGCCTCACGGTCTGGTTCCAGGAGTGGATCGTGGACGGCGCGGGGCCCAAGGGTTTCGCGGCCAGCAACGGCCTCTCGGGCGTCACACCCTGAGCCGGCCGGTGACGCCTGCCGGATCCTCACGGTTCTGGGATATCGAGGGGCCCGAACGCCCACGCGGCTGAATCGTCCCGCGCGGCGCTCTGCGCCCCGTCGCGGAGTCCCAGCCCATGTCACGCACGCCCAGCGTCCTGGCGTCGACGGCCTCCCTGCTGCTCCTCGCCGCTCCCGCCGGCGCGCAGCTCGGCAATCCGTGGCTGACCTTCACCAAGCAGCCCGCACAGCTCGCCCTGCCGCAGCTCACGCTGAGCGACTCGGACACGCAGGTGCTGTTCCGCACCGGCGACCTCGACCAGGACGGCTGGGACGACGTCGTGGCCGTGCGCAAGCAGCAGGCCTCGCAGCTGGGCAAGCGGCGCGCCTACCTGCTCATGAACGAGTCCGGCGTGCTGACCGACGAGACCGACGCCTACGCCGCGGCCTCCGACGTCCCGGGCGACGCCGGCTTCCTCACGCCCTGCAACAACCGCGACTGCGCCCTCGCCGACGTCGACGGCGACGGCTGGCTCGAGGTGATCACGGCCGCCTCGCTCTCGGACGGCGATCCCAAGTCCCTCAGCCATCCGCGCGTGTACCTCAACCTGGGCGAGGACGCGGGCGGCAACTGGCTCGGGCTGCGCAACGAGGACACCCGCATCCCGCAGCTGTACACCGTGGGCGGCCTGCCCGTCGCGCCGCGCTTCTGCGGCCTCGGCGCCAGCGACGTCACCGGCGACGGCGCCGCCGACCTCTACTTCGTCGACTATGACGGCACCGAGACAGGCCTCTTCGAGCTGGCGGGCACCGACCTGAACGATCGCCTGCTGGTGAACGACGGGAACGGCTTCTTCACCGACGAGAGCTTCGCGCGCCTCACGACCATGCAGCTCGAGTCCGGCTTCGGCGCCGACGTCGTGCTGTACGACCTGAACGCCGACGGCCACACCGACATCGCCAAGGACTCCACGCTCCAGAGCCCGATCGCCGTGCGGGCCATCTACAACGACCCCGCGGCCGTGGGCGACTTCACGGCCATGAGCTTCCAGGACATGGGCAGCAGCTCGCCCTACGGCCTCGACGTCGGCAACCTGAACAACGACGGCGTCGTCGACGCGGCGATCGCCGACGACGGCTACGACAAGTTCCGCCTCGGCACCGGCTACGACGCGCTGAACCGCGTGCTGTGGGGGCCGCTGAAGAACTTCACCTTCCTCGACAGCTTCGACGACGGCTTCGGCCACAACGTCTCCATGCGCGACCTCGACGGCGACGGCTGGAACGAGGTCATCATCACGGACGTGGACGGCGACGTGCCGGGCTGCATGCGCCGGCTGCACATCTATCACAACACCGGCACGGTGCCGGGCGACATGAACATCGTCCTGAAGGAGGAGGTGGAGCTCGCGAGCGGCACCTTCGGCGCGGGCTGGAAGGGCGCGGTCGGCCTGACCGTGCCGGACACCAAGGGCACCTTCGACGTCGGCTTCGGCGACTTCGACAGGGACGGCGACCTCGACCTGCTCATCGGCACCTGCTCGGGCACGCGGTACTTCCAGAACGAGACCAACCCGGTCCAGCAGGTCTGCCAGGCGGACCTCGGCTTCGCCGGACCCGGCAAGCTCGAGCTCAGCCTGTGCGGAGACGACCTGACGCAGGCGGGCAGCTCGGGCTCGCTGGCGCTCCAGGGCGCCGCGCCGAGCCAGCCGCTCTTCATCGCGCTGAGCCTCACGGCCTCGCCCGTGCCGCTCAAGGGCGGGATCCTCGTGCCCAACCCCGTGCTCGCGCTTCTGGCCGGCTTCAGCACGGACGCCACCGGCAGCTTCGGCGCGCCGGTCTCCGGAGGTGCGGGCGCGCCGGTGCACCTCATCCTGCAGTGCATCGCCAGGAACGGGGCGGTGTACGAGTTCAGCAATGCGCTGGACCTGCTGATCGGGACCTGAGTTCGCGGTCTCGCGCCCGACCTACGAGCCCGGGTCGTCCGCGCGCCGCGGCCGCGGCGGCTTCTCCAGCCCGGCGACCAGCCGGCCCATCGGCCCCGCGGCGCAGAGCAGCGCGAGGCCCAGCAGGATCGTCGAGATGGCGCTGAAGCCGAGGCTGTCCGAGCTCCCCGAGTCCGGATCCTCGCGCAGGAGCTGCGCGAAGCGCTCGTCGTCCATGCCCAACGGCGAGCGATCGTCCAGCTCCGAGGCCGGCGCCGCGGGGACGGAGCCGACCAAGGCCGGACGCGGAGGGAACACAATGTCGGCATTCGCGACCTCGCCCGCCAGGGCCTGCCCATGGGCCAGCGAGGCAAGCAGCAGCACGATCGCAACCTGTCCGCACGCAAGCATGAAACCTCCTCCCGCGAAGCAGCAGCGCCCGATGTGCCCGTCCAGGCGACGACTGCTCGAGCGGCCCTTCCCTCAGGCGAAGCCGAGCTGCTGCGACGCACCCAGGATGCTCTTCAAGCTGCGCACCGCGGCGCGGAACAGCGCATCGACGCGCGCCACCGGCTGATTCACCAGCGCGCTGATCTCGTCCCGCGTGAGGCGGTAGTAACCCAGGAGCACGACGATCTCGCGCTGCTCGGCAGGCAGTCGCGCGAGCACGGCACGAACGACATCGAGCATCCCGGAACCGCGTGTCGCAGCCGGGTCAAGGTGAGCCTGGGCCTGATCGTCGAGCGTGGGCATGGTCGAGTCTCCTTGCGTCTCGGAACCGCCGAGGAGGGACATCGCAAGGTTTGTGCCAAGGCCACGCCGCAATCCCCCTCAATTCGCTGCAAGATGGCCCTTGTGGACGCGCCGAGGGGCCGCGCGTGGGGTGCAGCGTGGCAATCTGGAGAATTGTCTGCCCAGACCGCGCGACAGGCGGCAGCGGCGTCGGACTGCGACGCCTTTCATGTCGCTGCCACCCCGTACGTGCCGCTCGCTCGTCGCTCTCAGCGGAAGGCCGCGAGCGCCGCCCCGCGCGCCGGCGGGCTGCCGCGCCGCTGCAGACCCGCGGCCACGATGCCCGTCACCTCGGACAGCCCCGCCTCTTCCACGGTGAGGTACGGGACGAGGAAGCTGGTTTCCGCATCACGGATGTCCAGCCCGACGAGACACGCGCTGCCCCGCGGCGTCTCGACGACCACGCCGACCGCGAACGTGGAGAATCCGCCCTGCTCGAGCTCTCCGACGAAGCTCACCGGCGCCTCGTCGAAGGCACGCAAGCCCGTCACCCGCTGCTCGGCGACGACACGCAGGCGCGCGCTGCCGCCATTGCAGTTGAAGGCGACGCCGGCGTCGTCCTCGAGGGTGCGCAGCAGCCACGTCTCGTCGAAGCAGACCGACTGCCCCCAGAGCCTGAACCAGGTGGCGACGAGGTCGGGCGTGGTGGCCGGCGCCGAGGCCACGGCCGCGCCGCCAGGCCCCGAAAGCGGCCCGAGCAGGAATGGCGACAGCGCAAGGCAGGTGGCGAGGGCGGCCCGACGGAACATGGGAACTCCGGTGTGCCATGTCCTTCGCATGTCTCGTGCCGAGCGTGACGCTGAGGGGGTGCGGGTCCCGAGAAGGTCGCAGCTTCGCTTTTGGGCCTGTCGAGCGATGTCACCCGCACGGCAGGCAGGCCGAAAGGCCCGCCGACAGGCCAGCGCAGGCGGCGA
>DASUFI010000292.1:0-12915 GCA_036274635.1 Planctomycetota bacterium | reverse complement strand
ATGGCGCGCAGCCGCTGGCCGGACTTGCTGAGCGCGAGCTGCAGCTTGAGGAAGGGCTCGTCGACGCCGGGTGCGGCGCGCGTGGCCCGCTCGTAGGCGTCGGCCGCCTCGCTGAAGAGCCCGAGGTCGTACAGCACGTCGCCCTCGTCCACCATGCGCTCGCTGCTCCACGGGTCGAGGGCGCGCGCGCGTCGCAGGTGCACCAGCGCCGCGTCGAGGTGGCCACGCTGGCGCTCGATCAGGCCCTGCATGCGCTCGGGGTGGTAGGCACCCGTGGGCAGCGCGGCGACGTCGGCGTAGAGCGACAGCGCCTCGTCCAGACGGCCGTCGGCCGCCGCGCGCTCGGCGCGCCTCAGGAGCCAGCTCGCCGGCAGCCGCCAGAGCGCGACGGCCACCGTGGCGAGCCCGAGCAGCAGCAGCACGAGCGTCGCGCCGCGGCGGCCCGGGCCGGCCGGCGCCGGCGGCGACTCCAGCGCCGCGGACAGGCCCATGGTCCAGGCCAGGGCCGCCGCCGTCGCGGCCAGCGCGAAGGGCACCTCGAACACCCCGCCCACCACGAACACCGCGAGCAGGCCCGCCAGCCCGGCGAGCACGGCGAAGCGCTCGCGTGCGCCGCCTCCGCACAGGCTGCGCCACAGCCGCAGGGCGATGGCCGCGAGCAGCGCGAGGAAGAGCAGCAGACCCGGCAGGCCCAGCTCCGCCAGCACCTGCAGCGCGTCGTTGTGCGCGTGCGGCTTGGCCTCGCGCAGGTGCTCGTAGCGCGGGAAGACGACCGGGAAGTTGCCGGCGCCGACGCCGGTGAGCGGCTGGTCGTGGACCATCGCGAGCGTCTTGCGCCACAGGATCTGGCGGAAGGACACGTCCGCGATCTCGATCCCCGTGGCCTTGACCGACGCGTAGTACAGGTCCTTGGCCAGCCCGCGCGCGGCGTCGGACAGCGGCAGCAGGCCGGCGACGAGCACGAGCGCGCCGGCAACGAGCAGCGCCCGGCGCCGCGGCGGGCCGCTGCGCGCCAGGCGCTCACGCAGCAGGAACAGCCCGCCCGTCACGACGACCGCCAGCACGATGCCGAGCAGGCCGGCACGACTCTCGAGCACCAGGACGTAGGCCACGAGGCCCGCCAACGCCAGCACCCACAGGACGCGCAGCGCACCCTGGCGGCCGCCGAGCGCGAAGGCCAGCAGCAGCGGAGCCAGGGTCATCGCGAACGAGGCCGCCATGTTGTTGTGCACGAAGATCTGGCTGGCGTGCTTCTCCTCGGTGCCCGTCAGCGCCGCGCGGGCGTGCTCGGACAGCACGACATCCGCGGCCGTGGCGGCCAGGCCGCACAGCAGCAGGCCCATCAACCAGCGCTGCGCCGCGTCCGCGTCCGGCACCTCGGCGCGCACGCCGCGCGCCAGGCCCAGCACGCCCACCAGGGACAGCACGCGCGGCAGACCCATCGCGGAGTTCGTGGCCCAGGCCACCGACGCCGCGGCCCAGACGACCAGCGCGAGCAGCAGCAGCTCGGGCGCGTCGAGGCGCGCCACGGGCCGCCGCGCGAGCCGGTCGCGCGCGTCGAGCAGAAGCAGCAGCCCGCCGCACAGCGCCAGCAGCTCGGCCTTCATGCCCTGCGTGTCCGCGCCGAAGGGATCCACCACCAGCGGCACGAGGAGCGCCAGGGCCAGCAGCACGCGACGCGCGACGGAACCGGCGGGCATCCGCACATCATCCGCGGCGCGCGGCCCGACGGAAGGCCTCGCCGCCCCCGCCGCGGTGGCCGCCCCGTGCAGGGTTTGCGAGACTGCCACCCGCATGAGCGGCCTCACCGAGCACACGCGCCAGCAGGTGGAGATGCACCGGCGGGTGGCGCACATGTACCGGCGCCGCTCCCAGTGGGCCTGGGCCGAGGCCTTCCAGGACGAGCGCAACGGCCTGCTCCTCGACCTCGCCCCCGAGCGGCCGCGGGGCCGCGCCCTCGACCTCGGCTGCGGCACGGGCGTCATGCTCGAGCGCCTCGGCCAGCGCTACCCGCGCGTCACCGGCCTGGACATCAGCCAGGAGATGCTCGAGGGCTTCGACCTCTCGGCCCTGCGCCCGGGCCTCGCCGTCACCCTGCTGCGCGGCGACATGGGCGCCCTGCCGCTGCGCACGGCCAGCTTCGACGTCGTCGTGTGCCGCTCCGCCCTGCACCACATGGAGGACGAGCACGCCGTGCTCTCCGAGATCGCGCGCGTCCTCAAGCCCGACGGGCGCCTCGTCCTGGGCGAGCCGGCCAATGATAACGTGCTCACGCGCGCCGCGCGGGCCTTCGTCCGGCGCCGGCCGAGCTACGGCAAGATCCACACCATCGACCGCGCCTACACGCGCGGCCAGCTGCGCGAGCTGCTCACCGGCGCCGGCCTGCGCGTCGTGCGCGAGGTGCGCTTCGGCTTCCTGGCCTACCCGCTGTGCGACAACCCCGAGCTGGTGCCGGTGCTCAAGCACCTGCCCTTCGCCGGCGCCCTCGCCGCCACGCTGCGGGCCGTGGACCGCGGCCTGTCGCACGTCCCGCTGCTGCGCACGCAGAGCTGGTACACCCTGCTGGAGGTGGCCCGCGCCGACGGAGCCGGGCGCGCGTGAAGCGACTGCTGCCCGCGGCGCTCCTCGCGATCGTGCTGGTGGCCGTCCTGGCGCACTTCACCAACCTCGATTGGAGTCGCGTCGGCGGCACCCTGCGCGCGCTGGATCCCGCGCTGGTGGCCGCCGCCTTCGCCGTCTACGCCCTGAGCTTCGTGCTGCGCGGCGTGCGCCTCTCGCTGCTGATGCCGGGCGCCAGCAGCCTGCTGCACCTGGCCTCCATCTCCGCGCGCCACATCCTGCTGGCGGTCGTGCTGCCCTTCCGCACCGGCGAGGCGGCGCTGCCGGTGATGCTCTCGCTGGAGTGCGGGCGGCCCGCGTCCGAGGGCGTCTCGGTGCTGGGCGTGATGCGCGTGCTGGACCTGCTGTGCGTCGCGGCCTGCCTGCTGGCCGGGCTGGCCCTCGGCGGCGCCGCGGGCGGGACGGCGGCCGGCGATCTGTCCCCCTCCGCCGTGACCCGACGCGGCTGGATCGTGCTCGGCTGCCTCGTCGCGGCCGTGCTGCTGGCCCGCCCCATCGCCGCGCGCTGCGCCACGCTGGCCGCCTCGCCGCGCAAGCCGCTGGCCTTCCTCGGCGGGATGGCCGCGCACGTCGCGCGTCTGCGCAACGGCCAGCTCGTGGCGGCGCTGCTGGTCTCGCTGGCCACCTGGACCTGCACCTACGGCGCCTGCTGGCTACTGCTCCGCGCCATGGCGGCGCCCGACGCGCTCGGCCCGGCGGCGCAGGTCAGCTTCGCGACCGGTCTGGTGGGCACCACGGGCCTCCACCTCTCGGCCGTCATCCCCATCAGCCCGCTGGCTGGCGTCGGGACGTGGGAACTCGGCTGGATCGCCGGCTACCACGGCCTCGTGGGCCTGTCCGAGAGCGACGCCATGACGTCCGCCCTCGTGGCGCACGCGGTGATCTTCGCCTTCGTCGCCGTGCTGGGCGGCGCGGGCTTCCTCGTGCGGCGCCGCCCGATGAGCGCGGTCGAGTCTCCTGCCCGCGTGTGAGCCATGCCGCGTCGCGCACCGTCGTCCTGCCGCTGCGGGATGGTCGGGGTGACTGGATTTGAACCAGCGACCTCTTGGTCCCGAACCAAGCGCTCTACCAAGCTGAGCCACACCCCGACGATCGGATCCGCACGCAGAAGGGCCGCATAGGATGCCGACCGCCCGCGGTCCGTGCAAGGCGGCGGTGAAACCCGGAGGGCCGGGTGTGCCGTCCGCTGGGCGCAACGGACGCACATGTCGTTGCGCCCAGAGGCCGTCCCACCCGGCCCTCCGGGTTTCCCCGCCGCTGTCCACCCTCACAAGTCGGTGGCCCGCGGTCGGTGATTATCGATCGCCGCGACCCGGTCGAGAGGCGCGGCTGGGTGAAAGAGACCTGCCGACGCGGGTGATCAGCGCCCGGCGGACGGGCACGGGTGCCGGCCACGCAAGGACCGGAGTGCCGGCGACGGCCGTGGCCCGCTGGGACGCGCGCCGGGGTGCCGGGACGAATCGCTGGATGCGGCCGCCGGCCCCAGTGTGCCGGGCTCGCTGACAGCTCGCGTCGGCAGCTCTGTCCTCACTGGCCGCGCCTCTCGACCGGGTCGCGGCGATCGATAATTATCGACCGCGGAGCACCGGGGCGTGGGGTTGGACAGCGGCGGGGAAACTCGAAACGCCCCCTCGACCGACCTCTGGGCGATCGGACATGTGCGTCCGATCGCCTAGCGCGAGGTCGAGGGGGCGTTTCGAGTTTCATCCGCCGCCAGCTCGAGCTTGAGGCAGAAGATCGAGCCGCCCGACTTGTGGAACTCGCTCACGTCCACGGCGACGGGATCGTAGCCCTCGGCCGCGAGACGCGCCGCCGTGCGCTCGGCCTGCGCCGGAACCAGCACCCTCGTGCGCGCGCCGGGGCGCGACGGCAGTGCGTGCGCGTTGCAGGCCAGGTGCTCGCGCGCTTCGCGCGCGTCGGCCTCGATGAGCCGCGGGAAGAGGCGCGCCAGCGTGTCCAGGGCCTCGCGCTGGAAGGCCGGCGGGTGCAGCAGCACGCTCTCCTCGTCGAGCAGCGCGAGGCAGGTATCGAGGTGGTAGAAGACCTCGCCCCGCAGCGGCAGCGGAACGACGGGCGCGCCGACCAGCGCCGCCGCGGCCTGCAGAGCCGGCAGCTCGCTGCGGCCACCGTGCCCGCCCAACAGCAGCCGCCGGCCGGGCACCACGAGCACGTCGCCGTGGCCCTCGAGGTGGCCGGCGTCGGGCGGCAGCGCGACGGGCTGCAGCCCGTGGGCGCGCAGCCAGCGCTCGACGAGCGGCACCTCGCGCTGGCGGCTGGGGTGGCGCATGCGCGAGAGCAGCGCGTCGGCTCCGCCGCCGGGACGCGGCACGACGAGCGCCGGGTTGGCCGTGAAGACCATGTCTTCGCAGCCCGGCTCGGGCGGCAGCTCGTGCACGGCCAGGCCGTGCGCCCGATACGCGGCGGCCAGCGTGCGCCACTGCGCCGCGGCGCGGGCGCGGTCCACACCGCCGAGGTGGCCCTGCATGAAGACGTTCTTGACGTCGATGACCGCGAAGTGGGCGGGCGGGCAGAGCAGCACGCCCGTGGGCGGCGGCGTGCGTGGCACGTGGGCGCGCCAGCCGGAGGTCAGGGGCTGCGTGCTCACGCAGGCGATGATACGGGCCGCGGGACGCCGGCCGCGGGCCCCGGCGGCGGGTTGATTCGGCACTGGAGCCCCGGGACAATGGCCCGACTCCCCTGCGCGCGAAGGATCGGGAATCCGCCCATGACCATGATCCCCACCAACCAGTTCACCAACGGCATCACGCTCAAGGTGAATGGCGACCTGTTCGACCTGGTCTTCTTCGAGTTCGTGAAGCCCGGCAAGGGCGCCGCCTTCGTGCGCACCAAGCTCAAGAACCTGAAGACCGGCGGCGTGAAGGAAATGACCTTCGACAGCAAGGACAAGGTCGAGCAGGTGGTCATCGACAAGAAGGACATGGAGTACCTGTTCCGCGAGGGCGAGAACTGGATCTTCATGGACCCCGACACCTACGACCAGGTGCCGGTGGGCGTCGACCTCATGAAGCCGCTGCTGGGCTACCTCAAGGAGAACACCCACTGCGCCTTCAAGCTGGCCGAGGGCAAGGTCATCGCCGTGGCGCTGCCGCAGCACATGATCTTCCAGGTGGTCGAGACGACGCCGTGGGTCAAGGGCAGCACCGCCGCCGGCGGCAACAAGCCGGCCAAGCTCGACACGGGGATCACGATCCAGGTGCCGGTCTATCTCGGGCAGGGCGAGTGGGTGCGCGTGCACACGGGCACGGGCGAGTACGTCGACCGCGCCAAGGGCCCCGAGGGCTGAACGGCTTGTCTTTGGCCCCGCGGGGCGCGACCATCCGCGGTCGGGCGGGTTGACCGCCCCAGCCGCTCGCCGGCCGCCGGCCGGCCGATCTCCAGGAGGATCACCCTTGGCTCGAGGCAGGTCGGAGAAGCGCCGCAGGCGGACGACAGGCGGCTCGGTCGGCTCGGCCAAGGTCTCGCGCCCGGGGCGCAGCGCCGGCCGCCCGCCCGCCTTCCCGGAGATCGAACAGCTGGTCGAGCTCATGGACCGGCACGGGCTGGTCGAGGTGGACTTCGAGTCGAACAAGGACGGCAGCCGGCGCTTCCGCGTGTCGCGCGCCGCGGCCTCCGCGCCGCTGGGCCTGCACGGCGGCCATGCCGGGCCGGCTCACGCCGGGGCCGCCGGGGCCGCCCGGACGGCGGCCGAGACGCCCGCGGCACCCGACGAGACGCTGCACGTCTTCAGGTCGCCCATGGTGGGCACCTTCTACCGCGCGCCCTCGCCCGAGGCGCCGCCCTTCGCCTCGGTGGGGGACAAGATCGACGAGCACACCACGGTGTGCATCATCGAGGCCATGAAGGTCATGAACGAGATCACGCCCGACAAGTCGGGCGAGATCGTCTCGATCGAGGTCGAGAACGGCGAAGCGGTGGAGTACGGGCAGCCGCTCTTTCTCATCCGGCCGGCCTGAGGGGGATGTTCCGCCGCGTCCTGATCGCCAACCGCGGGGAGATCGCGCTGCGCGTGCTGCGCGCGTGCCGCGCGCTGGGCTGCGAGGTCGTGGTGGTGTACTCGGAGGCCGACCGCAACGCGCGCTACGTGTCGCTGGCGGACGAGGCCGTGTGCATCGGGCCGCCGCCCGCGCGCAGCAGCTACCTGGACATCAACCGCGTCATCGCCGCGGCGGAGATCACCGACGCGGACGCGATCCACCCGGGCTACGGCTTCCTGTCCGAGAACGCCAAGTTCGTCGAGGTGGTGGCGGCCTGCGGCTTCACCTTCATCGGGCCGCCGGCGGAGGTCATCAGCAAGCTGGGCGACAAGAACTCGGCCAAGGCGATCGCGCGCGCCGCCGGCGTGCCCACGGTGCCCGGCAGCGACGGCCTGCTGCCCTCGGCCGAGGCGGCGCTCGAGACCGCCGAGCGCGTGGGCTACCCGGTCATGATCAAGGCCACCGCGGGCGGCGGCGGGCGCGGCATGCGCCTCGTGCGCACGGCGGCCGAGCTGCCCTCGCTGTTCGAGCAGGCGCGCAGCGAGGCGGGCGCGGCCTTCAACAACCCCGACGTCTACCTCGAGAAGTTCGTGGAGGGGCCGCGGCACGTGGAGATCCAGGTGCTGGCCGACGGCCACGGGCACATCGTGCACCTGGGCGAGCGCGAGTGCTCCGTGCAGCGGCGGCACCAGAAGCTGCTGGAGGAGAGCCCCTCGCCGGCGCTCTCGCCCGAGCTGCGCGAGGCGATGGGCGAGGCGGCCGTGGCGCTGTGCCGGCAGGCCGGCTACGTGAACGCCGGCACGGTGGAGTTCCTGGTGGACCGCCACCGGAACTTCTACTTCATGGAGGTCAACACGCGCGTGCAGGTCGAGCATCCGGTGACCGAGATGGTCACGGGGACGGACATCGTGCAGGAGCAGATCCGCGTGGCGGCCGGACAGCCGCTGTCCTTCACGCAGGCGGACGTCACCTGGAGCGGCGCGGCCATCGAGTGTCGCATCAATGCCGAGGACAGCCTGCACGGCTTCCGGCCCTCCTGCGGCACGATCACGCGCATGGAGTTCCCCGGCGGCAGCGGCGTGCGCTTCGACACGCACGCCTTCGGCGGCTACGCGATCTCGCCCTTCTACGACTCGATGATCGGCAAGCTCGTGGTGCACGCGCCCACGCGCGCGCGCGCCATCGCGGCCATGCAGCGCGCGCTGGACGAGTGTGTCATCGAGGGCATCTCCACCACGGTGCCCTTCCACAAGCGCATCCTGGCCGACCCGCGCTTCGTCTCGGGCGACTACGACACCTCCTTCATCGCCACGATGCAGGAAGCCCTGCCCGCGGAGCTGCGGCCATGAAGCGCGCGCTGCTGGTCCTGCTCGCGCTCGCGCCGCTGGCCCTGGCACAGGAGAAGGTGCGCGCGCGCCGGCTCTCCGACGTGGTGTCCGTGCGCGAGGGCCCCGCCGCCACCGAGCGCGTGCTGTACTACTTCAACCCGACCGTCGACCTCTCGCAGGGCGACCAGCTCGAGCAGGGCAGCGGCGGGCACTGCGAGCTCACGCTGGCGGGCGAGGGGCTGCTCATCGTGTACGCCAGCGCCCACGTCGCGCTGACGAAGCTCGCGGCCGAGGGCGACGTGCTCACCTTCTTCACCCTCACGCGCGTCGAGGCGCAGACGGGCGACCGCCCCCTGCAGCTGGCGCTGCCCGGCGACACCACCTGCGACCTGCTGCAGGCGCACGTGACCGTGCACCTCGAGGTCGGCCGGCTGCGCATCCGCAACGAGTCCAGCACGCCCGTCCACGTCCACAGCGACCTGCGCCTCGAGCGCGACCCGCCTGCCGACGTCCCCGCGGGCGAGCTGAACCTGGCGCGCGGCGAGGAGGCGCGCCTCGTGCTGGTGACCGGCGAGGTGGAGGACGTGGGGGAGAGCGTCGTGATGTGGGGCGGGCTGCCGGTGCGCCACACCGGCGACATCGAGGTCCAGCCCGAGGGCGACCAGCTGCGCATCCACGCGCCTCCCGGCGACTCGCTGGACTACCGCAGCGCGCTCACGGTGCGCGGCGTGCGCACCGTGCCGCGGCCTGGCCTGGTCGTGCGCAATCCCCGCTACGTGGAGCCGCCGCCGGCCCCCGACGTCCCCGAGCCGGCCCCGCCGGCCGAGCCGGCCGCAGGTGACCAGCCCCCGCCGGCCGATGAAGGCGTCCCGCCCGGCGCCCCCGCAGGAGATCAGCCGAAATGAGAGCCGTAGTCACCGGCGGCGCCGGATTCCTCGGCAGCCACCTGTGCGAGCGCCTGCTGCACGAGGGCTGGCAGGTGGTCTGCATGGACAACCTGTCCACGGGCGACATCGCCAACATCGAGCCCCTGCTGGGCAAGGGCGACTTCCGCTTCCTGCGTGTGGACGTCACCGACTACCTGCACGTGCCCGGCCCCGTGGACCGCATCTTCCACTTCGCCTCGCCCGCCAGCCCGATCGACTACCTCGAGATGCCCATCCCGACCCTGAAGGTAGGCAGCCTCGGCACGCACAAGGCGCTGGGCCTGGCGCGCGCGAAGGACGCGCGCTTCGTGATGGCCAGCACCTCCGAGGTCTACGGCGATCCCATGGAGCACCCGCAGCAGGAGAGCTACTGGGGCAACGTGAACCCGGTGGGGCCGCGCGGCGTGTACGACGAGGCCAAGCGCTTCTCGGAGGCGCTGGTCATGGCCTACCACCGCTTCCACAAGCTGGACACGCGCATCGTGCGCATCTTCAACACCTACGGGCCGCGCATGCGCCTCCACGACGGGCGCGCGCTGCCCGCCTTCATGGGCCAGGCCCTGCGCGGCGAGGACATCACCGTCTTCGGCGACGGCAGCCAGACCCGCAGCTTCTGCTTCGTGGACGACCTCATCGAGGGCATCTGGCGCCTCTCGGAAAGCGAGGAGGTCTTCCCCGTGAACATCGGCAACCCGCACGAGATGACCATCAAGGAGTTCGCCGAGACCGTCGTGAAGCTCACCGGTTCGAGGAGCCGCATCACCTACCACCCGCTGCCCGAGGACGACCCCAAGCAGCGGAGGCCGGACATCGCCAAGGCGAAGCGGCTGCTGGGATGGGAGCCGAAGGTCCCGCTGCAGGAAGGCCTGCGCCGCACCCTCGAGTACTTCAAGACGCGCGTGGGCCAGACGGGCTGCTGAGGTGTGCGGGATCATCGGAGTCACGGGGAAGCCGGAGGTCAGCCGGCTGCTGATCGAGGCGCTGGCGACCCTCGAGTACCGCGGCTACGACTCGGCCGGCATCGCGGTGCAGGACGGCAACGAGCTGGTGGTCGTGCGGCGCGAGGGCAAGCTGGCGGGCCTGGCGGCCGTGCTCGCCGAGCGGCCGCCCTTCGGCAGCACGGGCCTGGGGCACACGCGCTGGGCCACGCACGGCCGGCCCTCGGAGCGCAACGCGCACCCGCTGGTGGACGCCTCGGGCCGCGTGGCCGTGGTGCACAACGGCATCATCGAGAACCACGAGGCTCTGCGCGCCGAGCTGCAGCGCGACGGGGCCGTCTTCCGGAGCGACACCGACACCGAGATCATCGCGCACATGGTGGCCGCCGAGCTCAAGCGCGGCCGCGGCCTCGCCGAGGCCGTGCGCCTGTGCGCGCGGCGGCTGCAGGGTGCCTTCTCCATCGCGCTCATCTCCGCCGATCACCCGGGCGTGCTGGTCGCGGCGCGGCGCCACTCGCCGCTGGTGCTGGGCGTGGGCCAAGGCTGCAACTTCCTGGCCTCCGACATCCAGGGCCTGCTGGCCCACACGCGCACGATCATCCCGCTGCACGACGGCGACATCGCCGAGATCACGCCCGAGGGCATCCGCATCGTCGACCTCGACGGCCGGCCCCTGCAGCGCCCGGCGCAGACCATCGACTGGGATCCCATCCGCATCCAGAAGGGCGGCTACCGCCACTTCATGCGCAAGGAGATCGACGAGCAGGCGTCGGCCGTGCCGGCCACGATGCAGAGCTACCTCACGGCGGACGACGGCCTCGACATCGCGGCCCTGGACCAGCTGGGCGACCGGCTGGCCAAGGTGCGCCGCATCACCTTCGTGGCCTGCGGCACCAGCTGGCACGCGGGGCTCGCGGGCAAGTTCTACGTCGAGAACCTGGTGGGCCTGCCGGTGGACGTGGACTACGCCAGCGAGTTCCGCTATCGCCGCACGCAGCCGGGGCCCGAGCACCTCATCGTGCCCATCACGCAGTCGGGCGAGACCATGGACACGCTGGGCGCGCTGCGCGACAGCCGCGCGCAGGGCTCGCCGGTGGTGGCCGTGTGCAACGTGCCCATGTCCTCGGCCACGCGCGAGGCCGACGCGACCATCCTCACGCAGGCGGGGCCCGAGATCGGCGTGGCCAGCACCAAGGCCTTCACCACGCAGCTCACGGCGCTCTACATGCTGGCGCTCGACCTGGCGCAGCGCCTGGGCGTGCTGAAGAAGGCCGAGATCGCGCAGCGCATCCTGGCCCTGCGGCGCCTGCGCTTCGACCTCGAGGCCGCGCTCGAGCACGCCGACCGCGTGCGCGAGGTGGCCGTGCGCCATGCCGACGCGCGCGACATGCTCTTCCTCGGGCGCGGGGTCAACTACCCCATCGCGCTGGAGGGGGCGCTCAAGCTCAAGGAGATCAGCTACATCCACGCCGAGGGCTACCCCGCGGGCGAGATGAAGCACGGGCCCATCGCGCTCATCGACAGGCAGATGCCGGTGGTGGTCGTGGCCACGCCCGGCCGCGTGTACGAGAAGGTGCTCTCGAACATGCAGGAGGTGAAGAGCCGCGAGGGCCGGCTCATCGCCGTGGCGCAGGAGGGTGACGCGCGCGTGGCCGCGCTGGCGGACGAGGTGCTGCCCGTGCCGCACGTGGAGGAGGACCTCTCGCCCATCGTCAACGTCGTGCCGCTGCAGCTGCTGGCGTACTTCGTGGCCGAGAAGCGCGGCTGCGACATCGACCAGCCGCGCAATCTCGCCAAGAGCGTGACGGTCGAGTAGTGGGCACCGTCCTCGTCACCGGCGCGGCCGGCTTCATCGGCAGCCACCTGTCGGAGCGGCTCGTGGCGCGCGGCGACCGCGTGGTCGGCTTCGACAACTTCAACGGCTACTACGACCCGGCCATCAAGCGCCGCAACGTCGCCGGGCTCCTGCGCGGCGGCGGCTTCGCCCTCGTGCAGGGCGACATCCGCGACCGCGAGGCGGTGGCGCGCGCGCTGAAGGAGCACAGGCCGGACGCCCTCGTGCACCTCGCCGCCATGGCCGGCGTGCGACCCTCGCTCGAGGACCCGGTCCTGTACCACGACGTCAACTGCACCGGCACCGCGGTTCTGCTGCAGGCGGCGCAGGCTGCCGGGCTGCAGCGCTTCGTCTTCGGCAGCAGCAGCTCGGTCTACGGCGGCAACCCCAAGGTGCCCTTCCACGAGGACGACGACGTCAGCGGACCGGTCTCGCCCTACGCCGCCACCAAGCGCGCCAACGAGCTGTCCTGCCACGTCTTCGCGCACCTGTACGGCATGTCCATCGCGTGCCTGCGCTTCTTCACCGTCTACGGCCCGCGGCAGCGGCCGGAGATGGCCATCCACAAGTTCGTGCGGCTGCTCGAGCGCGGCGAGAAGCTGCCGCTCTTCGGCGACGGGCGCAGCGAGCGCGACTACACCTACGTCGACGACATCCTCGATGGCGTGCTCAAGGCGCTGGACCGGAGCCAGGGCTTCCGCATCTACAACCTGGGCGAGTCTCGCACGGTGAGCCTCAAGGAGCTGGTCGCGGCCATCGGGCGCGCGACGGGCCGCGAGCCGGGCGTGGACTGGCAGCCGGCGCAGCCGGGCGACGTGCCGCGCACCTTCGCCGACGTCTCGCGGGCGCGGGCCGAGCTGGGCTACGACCCGCGCGTGGGCCTCGAGGAGGGGCTGCGCCGCTTCGTGGCCTGGTACCGCGGTCCGGAGGGGCCGACGGCGGACGACCGCGCGCCATGAAGGCCGTCCTGGTCACCGGCGGCGCGGGCTTCATCGGCAGCCACGTCGCGGACGCGCTGCTGGCGCGAGGCGACGAGGTCGTCGTGGTCGACGACCTCTCCAGCGGCCGGCGCGCCAACGTGCCGTCGGCGGCGCGCTTCGTGGAGGGCGACCTGGCCGAGCCCGGCGTGGCCGAGTGCGCGCTGGCCGGCTGCGACCGCGTGGTGCACTGCGCGGCGCGGCCGTCGGTGGTGGTCTCGGTCGACGATCCCGTGGCCAGCAACCGCGCCAACCTGGAGGCCAGCACGCGCCTGTGCGTCGCGGCGGCGCGCGCCGG
>DASUFI010000291.1:0-11255 GCA_036274635.1 Planctomycetota bacterium | reverse complement strand
GGGGTCGGGGATGCGGCGCCGAAGGCGCCCCATCCCCCGATCCCCGAGGAACAGGGAGCCGGGACGATTCCCGGCGCCGTGTGCCGGAGCGCGGCTCAGACCGTGCCCGGCGGGCGGTAGCTGCCGAAGACGGCCTGCAGGCGCGCACACGTCTCCCCCACGGTGGCGCCGGCCTTCACGGCGGCGAGGAGGGGCGGCATCAGGTTCTGCTTCTCGTCGCGCGCGGCGCGCTCGAGCGCGACGAGGGCCGCCTCGCAGGCCGGCGCGTCGCGAGTCGTGCGCCAGGCGGCCAGCTCGGCCACGCGCCGCTCGCGCAGCCGCTCGTCCACGCGCAGCACCGGCGGCGGGCGCTCGTCCTGCAGGGTGTGGCAGTTCACGCCCACGATGCGGCGCGTGCCGGCCTCCACGGCCTTCTGGTGCTCGTAGGCGGCGCGGTGGATCTGCTGCTGCTGGAAGCCCTGCTCCACCGCGGCCAGCGCGCCGCCGCGGCGGTCGATCTCGGCCAGCAGCGCGCGGGCCTCCTCCTCGAGGCGGTCGGTCAGCGCCTCGATGAAGGGCGCGCCGCCCAGCGGGTCGATGGCCTGCGTGACGCCCGACTCCTCGGCCAGCACCTGCTGCGTGCGCAGGGCGAGCAGCGCGGCCTCCTCGGTCGGGAGCCCGAGCGCCTCGTCGCGGCTGTTGGTGTGCAGCGACTGCGTGCCGCCCAGCACCGCCGCCAGCGCCTGCAGCGTGACGCGCACGACGTTCACGTCGGGCTGGCGGCTGGTCAGCGTGCTGCCGGCGGTCTGCGTGTGGAAGCGCAGGCGCAGCGCCTCGGGCGCCGTCGCGCCGCAGCGCTCGCGCAGCAGGCCCGCCCACAGCCGGCGCGCCGCGCGGAACTTGCACACCTCCTCGAGCAGGTCGTTGTGGGCATTGAAGAAGAAGGAGAGCTGGCCGGCGAAGGCGTCCACGGCCAGCCCGCGCGCCGCCGCGTGCTTCACGTACTCGAGGCCGTTGGCCAGCGTGAAGGCGATCTCCTGCGGCGCGGTGCAGCCGGCCTCGCGCATGTGGTAGCCGGAGATGGAGATGGGGTTGAAGCGCGGCAGGCGGGCGTGCGCGTGCGCGATGATGTCCGTGACCAGCCGCAGCGAGGGCGCCGGCGGGAAGCGGTAGGTGCCGCGCGCGATGTACTCCTTGAGCAGGTCGTTCTGCAGCGTGCCGCGCAGCGCGTCGGGCGCGACGCCCTGCTCCTCCGCCACCGCCAGCAGGCAGGCCAGCAGGTAGCCGGCCGTGCTGTTGATGGTCATGGAGATGGACACCCTCTCCAGCGGGATGTCGCGCAGCAGCGCCTGCATGTCGCGCAGGCAGGCGATGGACACGCCCACCTTGCCCACCTCGCCCTGCGCCAGCGGCGCGTCGGGGTCGTGGCCCATCTGCGTGGGCAGGTCGAAGGCCACCGAGAGGCCCGTCTGCCCGCGCGCGAGCAGGAAGCGGAAGCGCGCGTTGGTCTCCTGCGCGTCCGAGAAGCCGCTGTACTGGCGCATGGTCCAGGCGCGGCCGCGGTACATGCTGGCGTAAGGGCCGCGCGTGAACGGGAACTCGCCCGGCCAGCCGATGCGTCCGTCGTCGAGCGGCACGGGGAGCAGCGGGTCGAGGCGCAGGCCGGATCCGGTGACGGCCTGCGGCGGCGTGCCCGGCGGAAGCGCGGCCGCGTAGGCGCGGCGCCAGCGCTCGCGCGCCTCGTCGCGCGCCTCGCTCACGCGGCGTCCTCGGCGCAGGCGATGAGGTCGAGCAGGTCGGGTGGCAGCGGCGCCTCGAAGGCCACGCGCTCGCCGCTCAGCGGGTGCTGCAGCGTGATGCGCCGCGCGTGCAGCGCCTGACGCGCGAGCTGCGGCACGCGCCGGCCGGTCGCGGCGCGCGCCTCCTTCCACTTCGAGAAGGCCAGCTGCGCCCTGCGCCCGTAGCTCTCGTCGCCCACCACCGGGAAGCCGAGGTGCTCGAGGTGCACGCGGATCTGATGCGTGCGCCCGGTGCGCGGCTGCGCCGTCACGAGGCTGAACGGCGCCAGCCTCCGCTCCACCTGGTAGAAGGTGGACGACGGCTGCCCACCCTCGCTCTCCGCCCGCACCGCGCGCAGCGCCGGCCGCGCCGGATGGGCGCCCAGCGGCAGGTCGATCCAGTCGCTGTCGAAGGGCAGCTCGCCCCAGACCACCGCCGTGTACTCCTTGTGCACCGTCTTGGCCTTGAACTGCCCCACCAGCGAGCGCGCGGCCTCATTGCTGCGCGCCACGACCATGACCCCGGTGGTGTCGCGATCGAGCCGGTGCACGATGCCCGGTCGGTCCGAGCGCCCCACCACGGCGATCTCTGGAAAAACATGCAGCAGTCCGTTGACCAGCGTCCCGGAGGCCTGCCCCGTCCCCGGGTGGATGACCAGTCCTGCCGGTTTATCCACCACGATCAACGCCTCATCCACATGCAGCAGGCGCAGATCCATGGGCTCGGCGCGCGGCAGGGATGTCGCGGGATGACCCACGTCGCCCGTGATCACCTGACCTGGGTTGACGCGGAACGAGCCGCGCACGGCTCGCCCGTCCACGCGCAGGACGCCCTCCTCGACCAGCGCCGACAGGAAGGAGCGCGAAAAATGTGGTGACAGAGCCCGCCCGAGGAGGCGATCCACCCGGGCGCCGGCGTCGGCCGGCTCGACCTGCAGATGGAGCTGGCCGGCCTCGTCCACGAAAGGCACCTGAGGGCGGGTCGGGATCATCGGAGAACCGGCGAGGACGCCGCGATCCTTGACAGGTGTGGCCTTACAGTTAACCTCTCGCGACCGCTAGACTATAGCGACGCCGTGACTCTCCCCGACAGGCGGCGCGCTAAAGGGCTTCCGTACGCCCCGACCCGTCCTGCCTGGCGCTCTGCGATCCCCCGAACCGAGGAGCTTCGCCCGACGTGATCCCGAACTTCCTTGTCGGGCTGACGTACCTGGCCCTCTCCCCCGCCGCGCAGACCGCCTTCGCGCAGGAGCCGGTCACGTCCAAGGTCGCCCCCAACGACATCCGGGTGATCCAGCGACAGACCACCGACGCGGCGGCGATCCAGATGCAGCCGCCCCCGGGCATGACCTTCATCCCGGGCGGCCAGGTGCTCGTGGGCACGGATGCGGGCCAGGTCACGGAATACGGGCAGAACGACCCGACGCAGATGACTCAGGTGCTGGCGGAGACGCCGCGCCACCCGGTCACGGTCGACCCCTTCTTCATCGACACGACCGAGGTCACCAACCTGCAGTGGAAGGTGTTCCTCGATGCCACCGGCCGCAAGCCCTCGAGCGCGCTCCTCGAGAACGGCTGGCCCGAAGGCACGTTCCCCGCCGGCCAGGAGAACTTCCCGGTCAGCAACGTGAACATCCCGGAGATCCGCGAGTTCCTCGGGTGGTGCGGCAAGCGCCTGCCCACGGAGGACGAGTGGACCCGGGCCGCGCGCGGTGACGATGACCGGCGTTATCCCTGGGGCAAGGATTGGGACGCGAAGCTGTGCCAGTCGGGCATGACCATCCCGATGGCGCCCGTCGAGGTCGGCCAGTTCCCGCGCGGCGCGAGCCCCTACGGCGTGCTCGACATGGCGGGCAACGTCTTCGAGTGGGTGGACAGTCCCTTCGCCGCCTTCCCCGGCTTCGAGCCGCTGCCGCTCAAGCAGGGCAAGAAGAACACCACGCTCGCGCCCGAGTTCAACAGCACGATGAAGGTGATGAAGGGCGGCTGCTTCGTGGCCACCAAGTTCTTCAACCGCATCGACGCGCGCTTCGGACAGAGCACCACGTCGAGCGACGCGGCCCTCGGCTTCCGCGCGGCGCGCTCGCTGCAGCCCGGTCTCGAGGCGGTGCGCCACGCCAAGCAGCGCCTGCAGCCGCCGCAGTTCGCCAGGATCGGGCTGGACGAGAAGGACTTCTTCGGCAAGGAGATCACGTCCTACGACGACGCGCGGCGCGTGATCACCGGCTACCGCGACCTGGCCTTCGCGCACCGCGCGGCCGACAAGGGCAAGGGCTTCGCCGTCCTCAAGAAGGACAGCGTGGACAACCCGCTGCCGCTGGGGGTCCTGGCCACCAGCGAGCCGCTGCTCATGTCCGACATGAAGGACCCGGCCACGCGCAAGCCCATCAGCATCCCCGCCGGCGAGTACACCCTCGCCTACAAGGGCCCAGGCGAGTCCGAGAAGCACAAGGCCTGGGCCAAGTCGCACAAGGACGACAAGAAGAAGGACGACAAGGACGAGGACAAGCCCACCTCGAAGAGCAAGGCCAAGGGCAAGGAGGCGCCCGCCGCCGCCGACCCCGCTGACGGCGACCAGAGCCTGGGCGCCGCCGTGCCCTGGCCCGGCATCGGCTCCATCCACGACGTCGCCGAGGACATCGACTTCCCGCAGGACGAGGACGTGATCCTCTTCTACAACGCCGCCAACGCGGTCGTGGCCTGGCAGAAGGCCGGGCACGTCGCCGAGACGGACGTGGCCCCCATCGCCGCGACCTCGGGGAACGGCGGGAAGACGTGGACGATCGAGTTCTCGATCAATCAAGGCACGCCGAAGTCGCCGCGGTTCACGCGGGAGGTGCACCTCGTCGGCGACGGGCTGCCGCCGTGAGGCGCGCGCTCGCCTGAGGGCGAGCGGCAATCGGACGATCGGGGGCGTGCGGCGCCGCAGAAAGCCGAGGGGCCCTCTGCGCTGACGCTAGACTTCAGCAAGCTCGCGCGGAGCGCTCGCTTGCTGAGGGGGTCGTCGGACGTCATCGCAGAGGGCCCCTCGGCTTTCTGCGGCGCGTGGACACTCGATCATCGAGCCGGTGAGCGCCCTCGGAGAGGGAGCGCGCGCATCACGGCGGCAGCCGACGCCGGCGAAAGACGTGGCTCGGCAGCGTGAACCGTGGCGACAGCGGCGGGTCAGGATGGGCGCACAAGCCATGCGTTCTTGCTCCCCGCGCAGCTCTTCGAGCTGCGCGCGTTCGCAGGTGACGATGGGGAGCGGAGGCTCGCTTCGACGGCGCCTGGCCACTTGATCGTTGTGCTGGTGAGCGCACTCGGTGGGAGCCGTCGCATCGGCGCAGCGATGACAGAGCCAAACTCGATTCGCAGGGTGATCGGAGCCGATGCGCTGGGTGTGGGCGAGCCTTCGAATCGCGAGAGGCCTTCTGCGATGACGTCCGACGCCCCACTCTCAGCAAGCGAGCGCGCAGCGCGAGCTTGCTGAAGGCTAGCGTCATCGCAGAAGGCCTCTCGCGATTCGAAGGCTCAGGAGGCGAGCAGGCCTTCGATGCGCTGCTGCTCCGCGCGCAGCTCTTCGAGGCGCGCGCGTTCGCGGGCGACGATGGGGGCGGGGGCTCGGGAGGTGAAGGACTCGTCGGAGAGCTTGGCGGTGATCGAGTCGGCCTGCTTGGTGACCTTGTCCAGGGTGCGCTGGAGGTCGGCCTTCTGGGCGGCGCGGTCGACGAGGCCTTCGAGGTCGAGGAGGACTTCGATGCCTTCGGAGACGTCGGCGGCGGCGCCGGCGGGACGCGTGGGGTTGCGGGCCGCGGTGAGCGAGGCCAGGGCGCCAAGGCGCACCAACAGGTCCTGGGCGCGCTGCAGGCCGGCGACGGCGGCGTCGTCGGGCAAGGCCACGGTGACGCGCACGGGCTTGCGGTCGGGCACGTCGTTCTGCTGGCGCAGCTTGCGCACCGAGGTGAGCACCGCCTGGGCCCGTGCGAGGTCCGCCTCGGCGCGCTCGTCGCGGCGCAGGCCGGCGCCGTCGGGCCAGCGCGCCCAGGCGAGGACGCCCTCGAGCGGCGCGTCGCTGGCGGCGCGCAGCCGCTGCCACACGGCCTCCGTCACGAAGGGCGTGAAGGGGTGCAGCAGGGCCAGCAGGTCGGCCATCACCCGCCCGAGCACCGCCGCCGCCACCTCGTCGCCCGCCAGCAGGCGCGGCTTCACGGCCTCGACGTACCAGTCGCACACGTCGTTCCAGGTGAAGCGGTAGAGCAGGTTCGCGGCGTCGTTGAAGTCGTAGTGGCCGTAGGCCTCGCCGGCGGCCTCGATGGTGGCGGCCAGCCTCGACAGGATCCAGCGGTCCTCCAGCGCCGTCGCGCGCGCCGGATCCAGGACCGGCAGCCGGCCGGCGCGCGAGAGCACGAAGCGGCTCGCGTTCCAGAGCTTGTTCACGAAGTTGCGCCCGAGCTCCGTCTTCTCGGCCGCGAAGCGCGTGTCCTGCCCCTCCTTGGTGAGCATCACGAGGCTGAAGCGCGTGGCGTCGGCGCCGTACTGCGCGACGAGCTCCAGCGGGTCGATGCCGTTGCCCAGGCTCTTGCTCATGCGCCGGCCCTGCGCGTCGAGCACCGTGGTGTTGATGAAGCAGGTGGCGAAGGGCGTGCGCCGCTCGGGGGGCAGCTGCTGCATGAACTCGTGGCCCGCCATGACCATGCGCGCCACCCACAGGTAGATGATCTCGCTGGCCGTGGACAGGAACTGCGTGGGGTAGTAGCGGCGCAGGTCGGGCGTGTCGTCGGGCCAGCCCAGCGTGGCGAAGGGCCACAGCCAGCTGGAGGCCCACGTGTCCAGCACGTCCTCGTCCTGGCGCACGATGGGCTTGCCCGTCTTCGGGTGCGGCGAGCCGAGCGGCAGGTCCTCGCGCGAAGCGACGCCGACGCCGTCCTCGTCGTACCACACCGGGATGCGGTGGCCCCACCACAGCTGGCGCGAGATGCACCAGTCGCGCACGTGGTCGAGCCAGTCGAGGTAGACCCTGGCCCAGCGCTCGGGCTTGAAGCGCAGCGAGCCGCTGCGCACGGCCTCGATGGCCGGCACCGCCAGCGGCTGCATCTTCACGAACCACTGCTCGCTGATGAGCGGCTCGATGGGGCTCTTGCTGCGGTCGCTCATCGAGACGTTGTGCTCGATCTCCTCGACCTTGCCCAGCAGGCCCTGCTCGTCCAGCGCCTTGACCACGGCCTCGCGCGCCTTCTCGCGCGGCAGGCCGGCGAAGGGGCCGGCGTTCTCGTTGAGCGTGCCGTCCTTGGCGAGGATGTTCACGATCGGCAGCCTGTGGCGCGCGCCACGCTCGTAGTCGGCCGGGTCGTGGCCGGGCGTGACCTTGACCGCGCCCGTGCCGAACTTCGGCTCCACGCCCTCGTCGGCCACCACGGGGATCTCGCGGTCGAGCAGCGGCAGGCGCACCGTGGCGCCGATGAGCGCGCGCCAGCGCGCGTCGTCGGGGTGCACGGCCACGCCGGTGTCGCCCAGCATGGTCTCGGGGCGCGTGGTGGCCACGACGATGTGCGTCGGCGTGCCACCGCTCCCGGGCGCGCCGCCGCCAGCGAGGCGCAGCACGGGGTAGCGCAGCTGCCACAGTCGCCCCTTGCGCGGCACGTACTCGATCTCGTCGTCGCTGACCGCGGTCTGCAGCAGGCAGTCCCAGTTCACGAGGCGCGCGCCGCGGTAGATGAGGCCCTTCTCCCAGAGCCGCACGAAGGCCTCGCGCACGGCCCGCGACAGCGCGGGGTCCATGGTGAACTTCGTGCGCGACCAGTCGCAGCTCGCGCCCAGCCGCGCGAGCTGCTCGAGGATGTAGTTGCCGTGCTTCTCCTTCCAGGCCCAGATCTCGGCCAGGAAGGCCTCGCGCCCGAGCTGCTGGCGCGTGAGCTTGCGCTCGGCGTAGAGCTTCTTCTCGACCACCGCCTGCGTGGCGATGCCGGCGTGGTCGGTGCCCGGCAGCCACAGCACGTCGAAGCCGCACAGGCGCCGGTGGCGCGCGACGATGTCCTGCATCGTGCCGTTCAGCGCGTGGCCCATGTGCAGCACGCCCGTCACGTTGGGCGGCGGGATCATGATGGTGAAGGTCGGACGGCCGGCGCGCGTGCCGCCGGCGGTGAAGCCGCCCGCGGCCTCCCACAGCGCGCGCATCTCCGACTCCACCGCGGCCGGCTCGTAGCGGCCGGCCATCTCGCCCGCGGTGGCGGGCGGCTGCGTCGTGCTCACGTCGCGGCCTCGCCGGTGCGGGGCCGCTCGGCGCGCCGCGCGGTGCCGCCATCCGCCGGCGCGCGCTGCGGCGCCGGCAGCGAGCCCTCCAGCACGTACTCCAGCAGCGCGTGGCCCTCCTCCACCTGCAGGTCGCCCGCCGCCGCGACGTCCTCCGTGAAGCGCGCCGCGCGCACCGAGGGCACGCCCGGCCCCCACACGAGGAAGGGCACGCGCTCGGTGGACTTCTCGCGCTCCACGGTGCTGGTCATGTGGTCCGTGGTGAGCAGCAGCCGCACGTCACCGCGGCGGCGCAGCTCCGTCATGAGCGGACCCACGATGAAGCGGTCCATCTCCTCGATGACCCGGATCTTGAGGCGCACGTCGGTCTCGTGGCAGGCCTCGTTGGCGGCGGCGAGGTGCAGCACCACCACGTCGTGCTGCTCCAGCGCGGCCAGCGCCGCGCGCAGCTTGGCGGTCCAGTCGGTGTCGTAGTAGCCCGTGGCCCCGTGCACCGCGGGCACCGTGGCGCCCATGAGCGCGCCGAGGCCCTTCACCAGCGGCACCGCCGCGATGACCGCCAGCTTGCGGCCCGTGCGCAGCTCGAAGGGCTCCACCTCCGGCCGCCCGCCGGCGCCCCAGGGCCAGATGCGGTCGGCCGGGTTCTCGCCGAGGTCCACGCGCACGCGGTTCACGTCGTGCGCCGCCAGCACCTGCTCGGCCCGCTCGCCCAGCTGCACCAGCTCGGTCGCGTCCGGGCCGTAGGGCAGGTAGTCCGCCAGCGCGTGGCCCTGCACTTCCTGCGGCGGCACCGTCTCGATGCGCAGCCCGCGCCCGCCGTGCACCACGAGCAGGTTGCGGTAGCCGAGGCCCGGGTGGAAGGCGAAGCGCGCCCCACCCAGCTCGCGCTGCAGCGCCTCGACGAGCAGGCGCGCGTCCACGTTGCCGATGTGCCCGGCATTGAAGTCCACCAGGTGCCCGCGGAACGTGGACACGAAGTTCATGCGGAAGGCCAGGTCGTCCTCCGCCAGCCACACGCCCATGCCCGCCGCCTCCACGCCGCCGCGCGCCACCGGCGTGCGCCGCGGGTCGTAGCCCAGCACCGAGAGCACGGCCACGTCGCTCCCGTTCCGCAGCCCCTCGGGCACCTGCCGCACCTGCCCCGCGCGCGCGCCCTGCGCGAGGCGGTCGAGCGCCGGCGTGTTGGCGGCCTGCAGCGGTGTCTGCCCGTCGAGCGCGTCGACGGGGACATCGGCGATGCCGGTGGGCAGGAGGATGAAGGTCTTCATGGTGGACGGGCGCCCCCGCGCGGCAAGCGGCGGCCGCGCCGAGGCATTGTCCACCCGGCCGGGATGAAGAAAAGAGCGCTGGACGCCGGTCGCGGCGGCCCTCGCTCCGTCGTCGCCCGGCTCCCCTTCAGGCCGGACCCGCCTCACGTGGTGCCGCCGTGACGGTGCGGTTCACCGTCACGGCGGTCACCTGTCCGCCCAGCCGAGGCTCTACTTCTTGCCGCGGCTGTGGGGCACGACGACCGTCGTGGTCACGGACGTCGCGTTGTCGAAGCCGTCGGTCACCGTGGCCGTGATGGTGTAGGTCCGACCGGCGCCGTTGCCCTTGCGCTCGGCGCGCAGGTCGACGGAGCCCTCGAAGCTCGCCGTGAGCGGGTTCCAGGCGAAGTCGGAGGTCACGTCCACCGGCGCGCTGAAGCCATCGGCTCCGGCGACGTCGCCGGCGAAGCTGCCGTCGCCCGTCGAGTCATCGGGCTCGTTGCTGCTGACGAGGACCGACTGCAGCTGCAGGCTGTCGGGCTCCGAGCAATCGTCGCTGGCCAGGACCGAGACGCCGATCACCTCGAGGCGCTGGTTCGGTGGCCACAGGTTGCCGAGGCTCGCCGCGATCCTCACGAAAGGCGGCACGTCATCGATGACCACGACGTCGACGGTGTCGCTGGCCGTCTCCGCGCTGTCCGAGACCGTGAGCGTCACGCTCGTGACGCCGATCGGGAAGGTCGCGGTGGGCGTCGGGCTGGTGGGGTCGTCGAACACGACCGTGTCCGGGCCGCTCCACAGGTAGGTGAGCACGTCGTTCTCGTTCGGGTCGCTGCTGGCCGTGCCGTCGAGCGTCACCGCGGCGCCCGCGGACGACGTGCAGTCCACCGTCTGGTCCGCGCCCGCGTTGGCCACCGGCGGCTCGTTGGTCTTGAGCCCCACGAAGAGGTTGTCGAGCAGGACGCCGCTGTCCAGGGTCGGGCCGACCGAGTCCGCGATCTCGAACCTGAGCGTCACCGTCTGCCCCTTCCAGGCCGCGACGTTGAGCGTCAGCGTGTGGAGGCTGCCGAAGTTCAGATCGTGGAGTTGGTCGCTGATGATCCCGAATTCCTGGACGGCGTCGTCTTGCTCCACGAGGCTCGTGCCACCTGGCGTGACCAGGTAGATCCGGAACGGATCCTGGTCCCCGCAGCAATCCCAGGACCAGTACTTGTAGTCGACCGAGAGCGACGCGGCCTGCGGCGGGAGCGCAACATCGATGGCCACGCCGCCGATGTCGTACAGCCCGGTCTTGTAGAAGGGATCGCAGCCGTCCGGCGCACCGTAGTCGAAGAACGAATCCTCCGCAGGGAAGACCGTCGCGACACCGTTGGAAAGGACGACGTAGCTCTCCCCCTCGGTCGGGAAGCCGTGTTCCGCGCTCGTCGCCACCAACGACTGGAGGGGATCGCCGAGCGCAGCGTGGCCGACGATGAAGTCGGCACCCGACACCGAGTTGCCCAGGGCCGCCTGCAGCGCCTCGAAGGTGAGGTCGCTGCCGCTTTCCGGCGGCGGGTCCTGGGCGTACAGCCCCGCCGACATCGCCACTGTCATCAGGCACGCAGCGCCCGGAGCGATAAGAAGTCTCACGATTGCAACCTCCTGGTACGAACTCACGAACTCCCGCCTGGAAACGTGTGCGCACAGCCGGATAGGCAGAAGGAAACTCCGGCGCCTCGCGACGCACCAGTGAGCGGCCCGGCGCGAGGGATGGGTCTGGATGGCGGGACGTCGAGCCCCGCGAGGAGATCACGCCACGGGCAATGGCCAAGGGCAGTCCGGCCGCAGCCGATCGACTGGCGTCGAGGCACGTCGTGGATCTCCAGCTCCCGATGCCCATGCGGCATCGGCGTCCCAATCGGTATCCACGACCCAGGCAGTGACAGCCACCGTACGCCGGGCCCGAGGCACTTTCCAGCCCGCGGTGGGTCGGCGCGCACCTCTACGGCGGTCGCGGGTCGACCCGCAGCAGCGGCAACGC
>DASUFI010000290.1:0-5080 GCA_036274635.1 Planctomycetota bacterium | reverse complement strand
TCCCGCGCGCCGCCGGCCCCCGCAGGACCGTCGGAGCCGGTCGGCCGGCGTTACGTCCGGCGGCGTGGGGAGAATCGCGCGCCCACCGCGAAGGTCCACGCATGCGGATCAACCGTTCCGCCTCGATCCGCACGCCGCCGGCCGGACGGGGCGGCACGCGGCCGCCGGCCAGGGCTTGCTGCCCATGCTGCCCGACTGTTCAAGATCGCGGGCGAGCTGACGCCCTTCGTGATGCACGTCGCGGCCCGCACCATCGCGACGCATGCGCTGTCGATCTTCGGCGACCACAGCGACGCCATGGCCTGCCGCACGACCGGCATCGCGATGCTGGGCTCGCCGCGCGCCGGCGTGTCCGCGGGGCGCCGTGATGCGCCTGGTCCGCTGCCTGGTGCTCGAGACCGCGGACTCAGTCGCGCGACCCGCGCGCATGTCACCGATCCGTCGACGCGCGTGTCGCGTGTGCACGTCGCCTGTTTCCCGACGTCGTGGTCCCCAGGAGATGGTGCGCCCACTTCGAGGTGCATGAGCGGCCTGCGCGCACCGATGTTGTGGGTACGGACGACGCCAGCCCTCACCCGTGCCGTGCCTCCGCGTGCGATCGCTTCCGCTTCGAAGAGCTCCGGTCGCCCGCATCCGTGTCCACGCGCCGCACGTGGCGTGCCCCTCGAGGAGGTCGAGCATGCAGGACGGACTCTTCGCGATTCCCGGCGACGCCCTGGCGGCCGTCGGGCCATCCGACGGGGACGCCGCCGTGCCGAGCGCGCGGCCGACGGAGCGGACGCTGGCCGACCAGCTCCAGCTCCATCAGATCGAGGTCGCGCGCCGCAAGGAGATCCTGGCCTTCACGTCCGCCGACGTGGCCGTGCTGGCGGCCGCGCGTCCGGTGATCGAGGGGCACCTCGAGGCCATCGTCGCCGAGTTCTACGAGCGGCAGACCGCCATCGAGGAGATCTCGCTCATCATCGGCGATGCCGAGACCCTGCGCCGGCTGCGCGCGGCGCAGCGCGAGTACATACGGGACCTCTTCTCCGGCTTCTATGACGCCGAGTACGTCAACAACCGCCTGCGCATCGGGCAGGTGCACAAGCGGCTGGGCGTGGAGCCGAAGTATTACCTCTCGTCCATCAAGGCTCTCAAGGACATCCTGCGCGCGACGATCAAGGCCAGCGTGGAGGACGCGCAGGTCGTGGCCGCCACGCTGGAGGCGCTCGACAAGCTGCTGCACTTCGACACGGCGCTGATCTTCGACACCTACATCCGCAGCATGCTGCTCGAGCTGGAGGCGGCCCGCGAGCGCGCCATGCGCTATGCGCGCAGCCTCGAGGACAAGGTGGCCGAGCGCACGCGCGAGCTGGCCGAGATGTCGCGCGTCGACGCGCTCACCGGCCTGCTCAACCAGCGCGCCTTCGTCGAGGAGCTGCGGCGCGAGCTGGCGCGCGCCCGGCGCAACGCCGCGCCGCTCGCGCTGGTCTACTTCGACATCGACGGCTTCAAGTCCGTCAATGACGCGCAGGGCCATCAGCGCGGAGACGAGCTGCTGCGGGCGGTCGGCCGGGTGGTCGCGTCGTCGCGGCGCGACGTGGACGTGACCGCGCGTCACGGCGGCGACGAGTTCGCGGTGCTGCTCCCCGCCACGCCGCACGAGGGGGCGCGCCTGTTCGCGATGCGCCTCACGTGCCGGCTCCAGGAAGAGGTGGGCGTGCGGGTGAGCATGGGCATCGTGCAGACCGGGCCGGAGGCCTTCGACGGTCCGGACGAGCTGCTGCGCAAGGCGGACCAGCGCATGTACGCGGAGAAGCGGATCCACCGCAAGCGCCGGCCGGCGGCCAGGAGCGCAGCGCCGGAGGCCGAGGCCGGACCGGACTGACGGTCGGCGCGCTCAGCCCGCAGCGCGCAGCGCGCGCAGGCACGCCCGCGCCGCAGCGGCCGGATCGCGCGCCCCGAGGATGCCGGCGCCCACGGCCGCCCGCCGGGCGCCCGCGGCGGCGACGCGCCCGAGGTTCTCCGGCGTGAGGCCGCCCAGCGGGAAGATCGGCACCCGCGGGAATTCCTCGAGGCAGCGCACCAGCTCGACCAGGTGCGCTGGCCGCGTGTCCTGCTTGGTGACGGAGGCCGCGATGGCGCCGAAGCCGGCGTGGTCGGCGCCGGCGGCGAGCACGGTGCGCAGCTCGGCCAGCGTGCGCGTGGAGGTGCCCAGCAACAGCTCGCGGCCGAGGCGTGCGCGCGCGGTGGCCAGGCCGGCGGCGGTGCGCGCGGTGGCGTCCACGCCGCGCGGCGACAGCGCCGCGGCGTCCTCGCGCCCGAGGTGGACGCCGTCGGCCAGCAGCTCGCCGGTGGGCCCGAAGACCGCCTCCAGGTCGTCGTTCACGAGCAGCAGCGTGCCGGAGGGCAGCTCGCTCCGCGCCCGCGCGAGCAGCGCGCGCCGGGCCTCGGTGGCGGCTTCCTTGAGGCGCAGCTGCACCGCGACGGCGCCCGCGTCGGCCTGCAGTGCGGCGGCTGCGGCCGCGACGCGGCCGAGCGTCTCGCCGATGTCCGGAAGCGGGAAGGTGGCCACGAGGTAGATGGGCGCGGCGGCGAGCCGCTCGCGGCGGGAAGAGAGCACGGCGGCGGGCGCTGTCATTTCGGCATCAGCGTCGCGCGGCCGCATGGTGGGGGCCACGGCCAATGTGGCAGCGACGGCGGGCTGCGGGCCACGGTCCGAGGCCGCAGGCTCCGTCCCGGCCCTGCGCGCAAGGCCCGCGGCGTGCTGCAACCCGGCCTCCCCAAGGGGTTTGGGGCGACGGGCGCAGGCGACTCCGGGCCGTTGGCACCGCCTTTGCTCTCCCTCCGGCACCCTGCGGTCCACCCCGCGGCCCAGCCACACCAGGATCCCATGGTTCCCGTCACGCGACAGCCCGTCACCCTGCTCGTCGGCGACGACGATGCGCTCGTGCGCGAGTGCGTGGCGGAGATCGTGCACACGCTGGGCTTCGAGGCGGTCCTGGCGCGCAGCGGCGAGGAGTCACTCAACATCCTGCTGCGCCGGAGCATCGACCTGTCCATCCTCGACGTGAACCTCGGGGACATGACGGGCATCGAGGTCTTCGAGCGCTACGTGCGCGGGCCCTTCATCGCGGCGCCGCGCGCGCTGCAGGTGCCCGTGCCGCGCCGGCTGCCGGCCATCTTCATGTCCAGCGAGCCCACGCCCGAGGTGCGCAGCTTCTGCGAGGCCACGGGCAGCTGGTTCCTGGACAAGCCCTTCGTGCCCGACGACATGCGCGGCGCCATCCGCGCGCTGCTGCCGGGCCGCACCTGATTCCCCCGCGGGCACGCCGCCCGCATCAAGACACAACCCGTTGAGAGGAGTGCTGACGGACATGACGACGAAGACCGAGAGCAAGCCGGCCAAGGGCCGCACCGGCGCGCTGACGCCGCTGGGCGACCACGTGATCGTGGAGCGCATCGAGGCGGAGAGCAAGACCAAGGGCGGCATCGTCCTGCCCGACAGCGCCAAGGAGAAGCCGCGCGAGGGCCTGGTCATCGCCGTGGGCGAGGGCCGCCTGACCGACGACGGCCAGCGCATCGCCGTGGCCGTCAAGCCGAAGGACCGCGTGATCTTCAGCTCCTACGCGGGCACCGAAGTGAAGTTCGAGGGCAAGGACTACCTCATCGTGCGCGAGGACGAGATCCTCGCCGTGGTGAACGGCTGAGCGTCGCGCTCGCCGAGGAAAGGCAAGACATGGCAGCCAAGAAGATCGCTTACGACATCGAGGCGCGCGACCTCATCCGGGCCGGCGTCAACAAGCTCGCGCGCGCCGTGAAGGTCACGCTGGGCCCGCGCGGCCGCAACGTGGTCATCCAGCGCTCCTTCGGCGCGCCGACCGTGACCAAGGACGGCGTCACCGTCGCCAAGGAGGTCGAGCTCCAGGATCCCTACGAGAACATGGGCGCGCAGATGGTCAAGGAGGTCGCGAGCAAGACCTCCGACGTGGCCGGCGACGGCACCACGACCGCCACGGTCCTGGCCGAGGCCATCTTCGAGCAGGGGCTCAAGGTGGTGACGGCCGGCGCCAACCCGCTGCAGCTCAAGCGCGGCGTCGAGAAGGCCGTCGAGGCCATCGTCGCCGACGTGAAGAAGCAGTCCGTGGCCATCAAGGGCCGCCAGGACATCAAGCAGGTCGCGTCCATCGCCGCCAACAGCGACGACGAGATCGGCGAGCGCATCGCGGACGCGATGGAGCGCGTCGGCAAGGACGGCGTGATCACGGTGGAGGAGGGCAAGAGCCTGGCCACCGAGATCAAGTGGGTCGAGGGCATGCAGTTCGACAAGGGCTACATCTCGCCGCACTTCATCACCAACCCCGAGAAGATGGAGTGCGTCATCGAGGACTGCTACGTGCTGGTGCACGAGAAGAAGCTGTCCTCGGTCAAGGAGGTGCTGCCGCTGCTCGAGCAGGTGGCCAAGGCGGGCAAGCCGCTGCTGGTCATCGCGGAGGAGGTCGAGGGCGAGGCGCTGGCCACGCTGGTGGTCAACAAGCTGCGCGGCGTGTTCAACGCCGCCGCGGTCAAGGCGCCCGGCTTCGGTGACCGCCGCAAGGCCATGCTGCAGGACATCGCGGTCCTCACGGGCGGCACGGCCATCATGGAGGACCTCGGCATCAACCTCGAGAAGGCCGACCTCAAGGTGCTGGGTCACGCCAAGCGCGTGGTCATCGACAAGGACAACACCACCATCATCGAGGGCGCCGGCAAGAAGTCCGACATCCAGGGCCGCGTGGCCCAGATCAAGGCCGAGCTCGACAAGGCCACCAGCGACTACGACAAGGAGAAGCTCCAGGAGCGCCTGGCCAAGCTGGCCGGCGGCGTGGCGCAGATCCAGGTCGGCGCCGCGACCGAGGTGGAGATGAAGGAGAAGAAGGCCCGTGTCGAGGACGCCCTGCACGCCACGCGCGCGGCCGTCGAGGAGGGCATCCTCCCGGGCGGCGGCACGGCGCTCATCAAGAGCATCCGCGTGCTGGACAAGGTCGAGGTCACCGGCGACGAGAAGCTCGGCATCGGCATCGTGCGCGAGGCCCTCAAGGTCCCGTGCCGGCAGATCGCG
>DASUFI010000289.1:0-11583 GCA_036274635.1 Planctomycetota bacterium | reverse complement strand
GATCATGCCCGCCTGGCAGAAGCGGCAGCCGCGCGTACAGCCGCGCATGATCTCCAGCGAGATGCGCTCCTGCACGGTGCGCACCGTGGGCACCACCGGGCGCGTGGCCATGGGCACGGACGAGAAGTCGAAGACCGAGGCGCCCTTCACGCGCGACGGCACGTCGGCGAAGCGCGGCGTGAGGCCGCGGAAGGGGCCGTTGCGCCCGTCGGCCGCCGGCTCGTACATCGACGGCACGTAGGCCCACGGGAAGCTGCGCGCGACGTCGTGCAGCAGCTCCTCGCGTGGCATCTCGCGCCGGCGCGCGGCCACGAACTCGAGGAAGGGGACGATGACCTCCTCGCCGTCGCCCGGCAGGAAGGCGTCCACGAACTCCGCCAGCACCTCCGGCGAGTGCGCGCCGTGGCCGCCCGCGATGACCACCGGGTCGCCGCGCCCGCGCGCGCCGGCCCGTAGCGGGATGCCCGCCAGCGAGAGCGTCTCCAGCACGTTGGCGTAGGTGAGCTCGGTCTGCAGCGTGATGCCGAGCACGTCGAAGTCGCGCACCGGCAGGTGGTTCTCGATCGTGAACAGCGGCACGCCGCGCGCCCGCATGAGGTCGGCCATGTCCACCCACGGCGTGAAGCAGCGCTCGGCCGCGAGGTGCGGCTGGGCGTTGACCACGTGGTAGAGCACCTGCAGGCCGTTGTGCGACGAGCCGACCTCGTAGGTGTCGGGGTAGCACAGGGCGATGCGCCCGCTGACTGCGGCCGGGTCCTTGCGCACGATGTTCCACTCGCCGCCCAGGTACTGGGCCGGCGTCTTCACGTGGGGCGCAAGCGAGCGCACCGCGGAGAGCAGGCTGACCGGAGCCGTCATGCTCAGCCCTCTCCGTCCGGCTCGTCGCCGTCGTCGTCGCTGCCGATCTCGGCGCCGGTCGCGCGCGCCTCGTCCTCGTCCTCCGACCAGCAGGGCGACAGGCTCGTGAAGCGGCGGCGGGCGGGGTGCAGCTCGTCGTTGCCGAGGACGAGCAGCGCGCGCAGCGGCACGTAGAAGTCCTCGAACTCGGCCTGCGCGGCGCCGCCGTCGTCGTAGGGCAGGTGGTCCATGAGGTGGCGCAGCTCGCGCGCGATCTCGGCCGGCTCGCGCTCGTCGTCGGTGACTTGGCGCATGTCGCGGCGGTCGGCGCCCAGCGCGTAGCGCGGCTCCCACGGCAGCAGCACGCGCCGGCCGAGCACGCCCACGACGTCGGGCAGCACCGGGGCGTCGCGCTCCCAGTCGAGGTTCAGCGCGAAGAGGCGCAGGTCGGGCCGGTGCGTGGCCACCTCGCGCGCGTGCGGGCCGAGCTCGGCGGCGTTGGCCGCGACGAGCAGCGTGCTCCGGCCGTCGCGCTGCTCGAGGTCGGGCAGGTACTCGGCCCCCAGGCGCAGCGCCAGCGCCTGCGCCAGCGGCGCCGCGACCTCGCTGGCGGCCGCCACGCACTCGGGCCGCAGCTCCAGCCGCTCGAGCAGCAGTGCCAGCCGCTGCAGCAGGAAGGCGATCATGTCCGGCCGCAGGCGCAGCACGTCGAAGCGCCCGCGCCGCGAGCCGTCCTCGAACCAGCCGCCCGCGGTCTTGAGGATGACGCCCGCGTGCTGGATGAAGTGCCACTCGCGCAGGCCCAGCGAGGCCAGGTTCTCGAAGCGCGAGGCGCGGCCCAGCTGCGCGTGGAGCGCGTCCAGCCGCTCGCGCTGGTCGTCCTCGGGCACCAGGTCCTCGGCGCGTGCCAGGACGTCGCGGCAGAGGTCGGGCTTGGCCGCCAGCAGCGCCGCCTCGGCCTGCGTCAGCAGCACGTCGAGGCGCTCGGTCTCCGAGAGGTCGGGGTCGTCTTCCAGAGGTGAGAGCGCGCGCAGGCAGCCGGTGAAGTCGCGGCTCTGCAGGCGCGCGAAGGCCAGCTCGCGCCGCACGCCCACGTCCGCCGGCAGGCCGGCGAGGCTGCGCTCGAGCAGGCGCGCCGCCACTTCGGGCCGGCCCTGGTCCGACAGCCGGTAGCCCAGCCGGAACAGCGCCTCGGGGTCCTCAGGCTGTCCAGCCAGGTCCTCGAACAGCTGGGCATCGTCCGGAGCGCCCAGGATGCGGCAGATGCGGCCGGCCGCCTCGTAGGCGGGGCGGTGGGCCGGGTCGGCCTCGAGCGTGGCCAACAGCGTGCCCAGGGCACGACGGACCTGGCCGCGACGGACCTGGTCCACGGATCGGTCGTAGAGGTCTTGTGCGCGCGGAGGCATGGGGGGCGATTGTAGCCCCGCGACTGGAGGCCGCGCCGCCATGCCTCGCGTCGCGCGGGTGTCGAGGAGCCGCGGGGCGCACGCCCGCGCCGTCAGCCGACCGGCGGCGCCGCTGCGCCCCGGCATATCCTGCGTTGAAGCGGCGCTCGCACCCCTCGGGATGACCACGATGACTCGCACGCTCTGGCTGATCGCCGCCCTCGCCTTCACCTGCAACCCGGCCGCCGCTCAGGGCTTCAGAGCCGATCTGCTGCAGCCGCCCAAGGAGGTGCCCGGGCTGCAGACCGGCGAGATCCTCGTCGCCGACCTCGATGTCGACGGCCGGCCCGACCTCCTGACGAGCCGCGACGCGCAGCCCTTCGACCTGCGGATGCACCTGCAGGGCGCCGAGGGGAGCTTCGATGCAGGTGTCCCGATCCTGTTCGAGGTGCCGGTGGGCCCGGACTTCGTGAAGGTGGCCGACCTCGATGCGGACGGCTGGCCCGACATCGTCGGCTGCTACGGCTACTTCGTCCGGGTGCGGCGCGGCACGGGCGGGGGCGACTTCGGTCCCGTGCAGGCGTCGAGCGCGTCGCCCTATCCGTCCGCCTTCGCGGTCGGCGACTTCGACGGCGACGGGGCGCCGGACGCGCTCGTCGGCTCGAAGCCGCAGGGCCTCGGCGGGCTGCTGGAGCTCGCGCGCGGGCACGCGGACGGCACCTTCGGCGCCTTCCAGGCCGTCGCCACGCCGCGCTGGCCGGTGCAACTCGAACCTGCGGACCTGGATGCCGACGGCGACCTCGATGTCGCCTGCGTCGAGGGCGGGCTGTTGGGATTCGGCGGCGGCTACCTGGGCAGCCTCCTCAACACGGGCGACGCGACGCTCATCAAGCTGCCGAAGGTGCTCGACATCGGATTCCCGGCACGCATCACATCGCCGGTGGACTTCGACGGCGATGGCCTGCCGGACTTCGTCGCGTGGGAGCAGCAGGTCACCGACGGCGTCGTCGACGTCGACCTCCTGTCCGGCAAGGGCGACGGAGACTTCGCGTCGCACGACCTGCTCACGCCGCCCGGCCATGCGCGCGACCTGCGCTGCGCCGACCTGGACTCGGATGGATTCCTCGACATCGTCATGGACCGCAACTTCGGTGGCGGGCCGACGATCTCCGATCTCTTCGCGCAGCGCCTCGTCCGCTTCGGGCCGGAGGGCGACCCGCTCTCCGTGCCACAGCTCGAGGGCACCAACATGGCCGTCGCGGACCTTGGCGGGGACGGCCTGCCCGAGACCGTGACGTTCGTGATGACCGATCCCCAGGGCAGTGACGAGGCCAGCCTGCTGATCTACGGGAACGGGATCGGGCCGATCGCCGACCTGGGGCTCGGCGCTCCGGGTGGCCCCGCGCTGTCGGCCGACGGCGTGCCCGCGGCGGGCCAGCCTCTGCACCTGGCGTGGGCGGGCAGCGGCGTGATCGCGCTCGCCGTGGGCCTGGAGGCGGAGCCGCACGCCCTGTCTTCCGGCTTCCTCGTGCCGGTGCCGACGTTCGTGCTCGTCCTCCCGGCACCCGGAGCGCTGGATGCCACGTGGCCGGCCGGCGTGCCCGTTGGCACGCACGTCTACGTGCAAGGCGTCCAGCTTGGGTCGGGCGGGCCGCAGCCGGGCAACGCGTTGCTGCTCGTCGCGCAGGCGTAGCTGGACCGCCCGCTCGCTAGGAATCCGCGGGTCCCGGCCGCTACGCTGGAATGCGATGCGGCGCATCGCGGTCATCAACCAGAAGGGCGGGGTGGGCAAGACCACCACGGCCGTGAACCTCGGGGCCGGTCTCGCGCGCCTCGGCCGGCGCGTGCTCATCTGCGACATGGACCCGCAGTGCAACCTGACCGTCCACGTGAACGTGGACCCGGCCGCGGAGACGCCCTCGCTCTACGAGGTGTTGCACGGCCAGGCGACGCTCGAGCAGGCCGTGCGGCCCACACGCGAGCCGCGGCTGTCGGTGCTGCCCAGCAGCGTTGACCTCGCCGGCATCGAGCTGGAGCTGGTCAACGTCGTGGGTCGCGAGGTCATCCTGCGCGACGCCTTCGAGGCCGACGAGCGCGCGCACGGCGTGCGCTGGGACCACGTGCTGGTGGACTGCCCGCCCAGCCTCGGCCTGCTCTCGCTCAACGCCCTGGTCGTGTGCGACGAGGTCCTCGTGCCGGTGCAGTCCGAGTTCTTCGCGCTGCAGGGCCTCTCCAAGCTGACCGAGATCGTGGACCTGGTGCAGCGCCGCCTGAACCCGCGGCTGCGCGTCACGGGCCTGCTCTCGTGCCGGCACGATCGCAGCACGAACCTCGGTCGCCAGGTGCTGGACGACATCCGCGCGCACTTCGGCGACGTGCTGCTGCGCAGCTCCATCCGCCGCAACGTCAAGCTGGCCGAGGCGCCCAGCCACGGGCTGACCATCTTCGAGTACGACCCGGAGAGCCGCGGCGCGCAGGACTACCTCGACCTTGCGCGCGAGCTGCTGGCGCAGGAGCTGCCGACGGGCGCCGCGCTGCCCGAGGTGGTGGCGGCCTCGCCACCGGCGGCCGCGAGCAAGCCGCCGGCTGCCGCGCCGCAGCGCAACGCCTCCGGCCGCTTCGCCAAGGCCGCGGCCGCGCAGGCAATGCCGGCCGCGGTGTCGCCGCCCTCTGCGACGCCGCGTCCTGCGACCCCGCGAGCTGCGATCCAGTCGAAGGAACCGGCACCGCGTGTCGCGTCGCCGAGTCCGGCGCCGGCGACGGCCCCGGCGGCCCGCAAACCGCCGCGCAAGCCGCTCGAGCGCGTCGCGGCCGAGCCGCCCGCGGCCTCTGCGCCGCCGGCTGTGCCGGCCGCGCGCAAGCCTGCGCCGCCGCCCCTCGAGAAGCCCGCGGCCGGGGCCACGAAGCCGGCCGCTGCGACGACGAAGCCCGCGGCCGCGGCGACGACGAACGGCCACGGCCCGCCCGACGCCAGCAAGCGCCCGTCCGCTGCGCGGCCGGCCGCGCCCGTCGCGGCGCCCAAGCCGGGCCTGCCGGAGCCCGCCTCGTCGCCGCCCGCCGCGGCGCCAGTCGTCGTCGCCGCCGCGCCGCCGCGACAAGGGCGCGCCAAGCCTGCTTCCCCGCCTCCGCCCGAGACCTCGAGCCAGAACCCGTGATCACCACCACCACGTCCTTCCGCCAGCGCCTCATCGCCACCGACGCGGGGCCGCTCGTCTTCCTGCTGCGGCTGCTGCTGCTGCCGCTCTCGGGCCTGTACTACGTGGGCTCGACGATCCGCAACGCGCTCTACGACACGGGGCTGATCGTGTCGGAGCGCGTCCCGGCGCCGGTGGTGTCCGTGGGCAACATCACGGTGGGGGGCACGGGCAAGACGCCCATGGTCATCGCGCTGGCGCAGCGGGCGTCGGCGGCGGGGCGCAAGGTGTTCATCGTGGCGCGCGGCTACGGCGCCGTGGCCGACGCGCACGGCCACACGGACGAGGTGGCGCTCATCGCGGCGCGCTGCCCCGCCGCGCGGGTCCTCGTGGGGCCGGACAAGCTGACGGGCGCGCGGCAGGCCGCGGCGCAGGGCGCCGATCTCATCATCGTGGACGACGGCCTGCAGCACCGCGCGCTGGCCCGCGACTTCGAGCTGGTCATGGTGGACGCCCGCGCGCCCTTCGGCAACGGCAGCGTGCTGCCGGGCGGGCCGCTGCGCGAGACGCCCTCGGGGCTCGCCCGCGCCGACGTCATCGTGCTCACGCACGGCGAGACGCTCGAGGAGGAGCAGCGCGAGACGGTGCTCACGCAGGTGCGCGCCTTCAAGCTGGCCGTCCCCGTGGTGTGGGCCGAACACGCGCCGCTGGGCGTGCGGCCCGTCACGGCCGGCGGGCTGGCGCCGGCGGCCTCGCTGGCGGGGCGCGACGTCTTCCTCTTCTGCGGCATCGCGTCGCCGGAGGGCTTCGTGCAGACGGCCGAGTCGCTCGGCGCACGGGTGCGCGGCGTGCTGGCCTTCCCGGACCACCACGACTTCTCGCCCGCGGACCTGGCGCGCGTGCGCGCCGCCGCCCGCGACGCGCGGCTGCTGTGCACCGAGAAGGACGCGCTGAAGATCGCGCGCATTCCCGGCAACGACGACGTGCTGTGCCTCGCGATCGAGCTGCGCCTGCGCGGCGAGCTGCCCGCCATCCCGGGCCTCGACGCCCCGTGGAGCCCGCCGGCTCCGCCGGCCGACGACGGCCACCCGCACGCGGGCGGCCATGCCTCCGGCGACCACGGCGCGGAGGCCGCCGTGCACGCGGGCCAGGAGCGCGAGCCGGGCGACGGGCACGTCGAGACGGCCGACATGGGCCACGGTGCCCATCACTGACGGGCCGCGGCGCGCCGCGCGGCTGGCCCTGCTGGCTCTGGCCTTCGCGGTCGCGGGATTCGGCCTGACGCGCACGCTGGGCGAGCCCTTCGCCCACGGCTGGATGGGGCACAACGGCGCGCGCTACGCGCACATCGCCCGCAACTACGCGCGCGACGGGCTGCTGTTCGAGTGCGGGGCGCCGCGCATGGACGTGGCGCAGGGCGGCGCGGAGAGCGTGCATTCCTATCCGCTCGGCGACAGCACGTGGACGCCCGACGTCTACGCTCACCATCCGCCGGCGGTGTCGATGGTCATCGGCCTGCTCTTCGACATCTTCGGCGTGAGCGAGGACGTGGCCCGCGTGCTGCCCATCCTCGCGACGCTGCTGACGCTGGCCGTGCTGGCGCGGCTGGTGACGCTCGAGGCCGGGGCGGGCGCAGGCGCGCTGGCGGCGCTGGTCGCGGCGGCCATGCCGATGGTGAGCGTCTACGGCGCGCATGTCGATCCCCAGGGGCCGCCGGTGGTGGCGCTGTCGCTCGCGACGGTCCTCCTCTACCGCCGCTGGCTGGCCGGTGGCTCCGTCTGGCCGATGCTGCTGGCGGCGGCGGCCGCCTCGGCCTTCGACTGGTACGGCCTGTACACGCTGGCGGCCTGCGCGCTGCACCTCTTCGCGACGCGTCGCGAGCGGCGCGGGGCGGCCATGGGGCTGGGCGCCGCGACGCTGCTGCTGTTCGGAGCGTGGCTGGCCTGGCTCGGCAGCCTGCGCGGCTCGTCGGTGGGCGAGGTGCTGGGCTCGGCGGGCATCCGCGGCGCCGCGGCGCTGCAGGGCGGCGAGGTGCTGCACCAGTTCCTCGCCGCGTGGTGGAAGGACACCAACTCCGAGATGCCGGGCTGGCCCGCGCTGCTCGTGCTGGCGCTGCTGCTCGTGGGTGGCGCCGTGCGTCTGGCGCCGCCCACGCCTTGCGCGCGTCCGGTGCTCGGCGGCCGCGCGCTCCTCAGCCTGCTGCTGCTGCCACCGGCGCTGCACGCGCTGCTCTTCCCCGCGGGCCTGCTCGTGCACGACTACTGGCTGTTCGGGCTGCCTCCCGCGCTCGCGGCGGCCTACGCGCTGTGGGCTCCGCGCGCCGGCTGGCCGGTCGCGACGGCCCTCGCGCTGCTGCTGCTGGTGCCCGGCTGGTTCGGCGCGCAGCGTCTGCTCGGGCAACGCGACGACCTCGCCGTCCTCATTGGGCGCGCGCTCGGCGCGCAGACGGCGCCGGGCGACGTCGTGCTCACCGACTACGACTGCAATCCGCTCATCGCGGGAGGAGGCGACGAGCACCTCGACAAGCGCCCCGAGGTGACGTTCTCTTCGGACCGCAAGGTGCGCGGTTTGGTGGGCTCCAACGCGCCCGGCGCCGTGCCGTTGGACGAGGCGCGGGCGCGCACGGGCGCCGGGTGGTTCCTGCTGACGCCCTGGCCACCCGGTCCCGCGCCGGGGCTGGCCGCCGAGCTCGCCGCCCGGGCCGCCGCGGCGCCCGTCCGGCTGGCCGACGATCCCCCCGTGGACCTCTACCGCCTGAGCCCCTAGGGGGCTCGAAAACGGGCCCTTTCTCAGCTAGCCTGTCCCGCTTTCCCTCCGCCCGCGGCGGGCCATGCTGCCGAGCCGCGAGGGGGCATGGTTCCACCTCGACGCACCGCCCGTGACGCCCGCCGTTCCCGCGGCGCCACCCCAGGTCTTCACCGCATGTCCGCGACGTCCACCGTGGCCGCGAAGCTCACCGCCAAGACCCCCGAGCTGAACCCCTACGAGGACATGCTGGCGCGCTTCAACCGCGCGGCCGACATCCTCGACCTCGACAAGGGCCTGCGGGCCATCCTGACCACCCCCGAGCGCGAGCTCAAGGTGGCCGTGCCGGTGCGCATGGACGACGGCAGCATCGAGGTCTTCGACGGCTGGCGCATCCAGCACAACAGCTCCATGGGCCCGTGCAAGGGCGGCATCCGCTACTCGCCCGAGGTCAACCCGGACGAGGTGCGCGCGCTGGCGGCGTGGATGACGTGGAAGTGCTCGGTGGTCAACGTGCCCTTCGGCGGCGGCAAGGGCGGCGTGCGCTGCGACCCGCGCAAGATGTCGCCGACCGAGCTCGAGCGCCTGACGCGCCGCTACACCGCGGCCATCGCGGACATCATCGGCCCGGACAAGGACGTCCCGGCACCGGACATGAACACGAACGACCAGACCATGGCGTGGATCATGGACACCTACTCCATGCACGCGCGCCACACGGTCACGGGCGTGGTCACGGGCAAGCCCTTCGCGCTGGGCGGCTCGCTGGGGCGTCCGGCGGCCACCGGGCGCGGCCTGCTCACCATGGTGCGCGAGGCGGCCGCCGAGACCGGGCTGGACCTGGCCAAGGCCAGCGTCGTCATCCAGGGCAGCGGCAACGTGGGCGGCACGGCCGCGCAGCTGCTGGACGAGATCGGCGTCAAGGTCATCGGCATCAGCGACATCGACACCGCGCTGGTGAACGAGAAGGGCCTGGACATCCCCATGGTGCTCAAGCACCAGGACAAGAAGCGCACGCTCAAGGGCTACAAGGGCGCGGAGGTCGTGAGCAACGAGGACCTGCTGCGCACGCCCTGCGACATCCTGCTGCCCTGCGCCACCGAGAACCAGATCACCAGCAAGAACGCCGGCAAGCTGCGCACCAAGGTCATCATCGAGGGCGCCAACGGCCCGACCACGGCCAACGCCGACCGCATCCTGGACGAGGCCGGCATCTTCGTGATCCCGGACATCCTGGCCAACGCCGGCGGCGTGGCCGTGAGCTACTTCGAGTGGGTGCAGGACCGGCACGGCTACTTCTGGGAGGAGCACGAGGTCAACGAGCGCCTCGAGCAGCTCATGCGCAAGGCCTTCGGCAACGTGCTGGCGCGCACCAAGCAGCACCGCATCAACATGCGCACGGCGGCCTACGTGCAGGGCGTGGACCGCGTGGCCAAGGTCATCGCGCTGCGCGGGCTGTATCCTTGAGCGGGGCACGCTGAGCGGCCGCCGGGCCGCCGCTGCCGGGAGCTTCGCGGTGACGTCGTCATCCAGGGGCTAGACGGACGCACCATGGACATCCGCAACGTCGCCATCATCGCCCACGTCGACCACGGCAAGACCACGCTCGTGGACGCGCTGCTCCGCGACGCGGGCGTCTTCCGCGCCAACCAGGTGCAGGTGGACTGCGTGCTCGACAGCAACCCGCTCGAGCGCGAGCGCGGCATCACGGTGCTGGCCAAGAACGTGGCCGTGCACCGCGGCGACCTGAAGGTCAACATCATCGACACGCCGGGCCACGCGGACTTCGGGGGCGAGGTCGAGCGCGTGCTGCGCATGGCCAACGGCGCGCTGCTGCTGGTCGACGCCTTCGACGGCCCCATGCCGCAGACGCGCTACGTGCTCGGCAAGGCGCTGGCCGAGGGCCTCAAGATCATCGTGGTCATCAACAAGTGCGACCGGCAGGGCGCCCGGCCGCACGTGGTGCTGGACCAGGTCTTCGCGCTCTTCCTCGACCTGGGCGCCAGCGACGAGCAGCTCGACTTTCCCGTGGTCTACGCCAGCGGGCGCGAGGGCTGGACGCGGCGCGAGCCGGGCGACGCCGACACGGACACGGCCTTCCTCTTCGACACCATCCGCGACAGGGTGCCGCCGCCGCAGGGCGACCCGACCGGCGCGGCGCGCCTCAACGTCGTGACGCTGGACCACAACGACTTCGTGGGCCGCATCGCCATCGGCCGCGTCGACCGCGGCGTGCTGCGCGACGGCATGCAGCTCACGGTCTGCGGCGGCGACCGCCCGCCGCGCACGGCACGCCTCAGCGGCCTGTTCGTCTTCGACGACCTCGGGCGCACGCCGGCCACGGAGGTCCCCGCGGGAGACATCGTGGCCGTGCAGGGTTTCCCCGACATCGAGATCGGCGAGACGCTGTGCGATCCGGCGGTCCTCGAGCCGCTGCCGCGCACGGCCATCGACGAGCCCACGATCTCGATGGACTTCCTGGTCAACGACTCGCCCTTCGCCGGCCGCGAGGGCAAGTTCGTGACGGGCCGCCAGCTGGGCGAGCGCCTCGAGCGCGAGCTCCGCAGCAACGTGGCCCTGCGCGTGGAGGTCATGGGCGGCGAGTCGGGCTTCCGTGTCAGCGGGCGCGGCGTGCTGCACCTCGGGATCCTGCTCGAGACCATGCGCCGCGAGGGCTACGAGCTGGCCGTCTCGAGGCCGCGCGTCATCGACCACTTCACGGACGGCCGCCGCATGGAGCCCATCGAGGAGCTGCAGGTCGACGTGCCCAGCACGCTGGCCGGCCGCGTCATCGAGGCCGTCTGCGCCCGACGCGGCGACATGGAGCACATGGACGCCACGGGTCTCATGACGCGCCTCGTCTTCTCGATCCCCGCGCGCGGCCTCATCGGCCTGCGCACCAAGGTCATGAACCTGACCAGCGGCCAGGGGGTCATGCACCACATCCTGCGCGGCTACGAGGCCTTCCGCGGCGAGGTGCCGCACCGCGCCAACGGCGTCATGTGCAGCACCGAGGGCGGCACGGTCTCGGCCTACGCCCTGGACGGTCTGCAGGACCGGGGCGACTTCTTCGTGAAGCCGCCCGAGAAGGTCTACGAAGGCCAGATCGTCGGCGAGCACTGCAAGGCCAACGACATCTCGGTCAACGTCTGCCGCGAGAAGAAGCTCACGAACATGCGCACCACCTCGGCCGACAGGAAGCTGACCATCGCCCCGCCGCGCGACTTCTCGCTCGAGGACGCGCTCGAGTACATCGAGGACGACGAGCTCGTGGAGCTGACCCCGAAGAGCATCCGGCTGCGGAAGAAGATGCTCAACGCCCTGGATCGGAAGCGCGCGGTGCGCAGCACCGCCGGGGTCGAGTAACGCGCTCCGGCTCTGCAGCGCGAGCGTCCGTCCGGCTCCCTATCCTCGGGGATCGGGAATGCGGCGCCCGCGGCGCCGCATTCCCGACCCGTGCGGACGTCCGCCGGCCAGACGCT
>DASUFI010000288.1:0-14337 GCA_036274635.1 Planctomycetota bacterium | reverse complement strand
CAGCGCGGGCGCGCTCCTCGGCGCCACGTACTGCTATCTGGGCGACGCGGCGGAAATGCGCCGGCTCGTCACGGACTTCCTCGCCTCCGAGGGCTTTCGCGCGCATAGCCTGGCAGGCTTCCGGCGCCAGCCGGGCAAGCTGCCGCTGCTCTCGCGCCTGGTGCACGGCATCCGGCGGCAGGTCCTGCTCGAGCGCATCTTCCGGCGCAGCAGCGCCTTCGGCGGCACGGCGGTGCGCTACATCGTGAAGAGCATGGTGCCGCACGTGGACATCAGCGACCTGCGGCTGCCCCTCGGGGTGTGCGTGCTGGACCTGCAGTGCGGCGAGGACCTGCTGCTCACGAGCGGCGACCTGCGCTCCGCGGTGCTGGCCAGCAGCGCCGTGCCCGGCTTCTTCCCGCCCGTCGAGCACGACGGCCGGCTGCTGTGCGACGCGGGCCTCGTGAACAACATGCCAACACGGTTCGCGCGTGACACGGGCGACGAGATCGTCGTGGCCGTGGACCTGTCCGCCGGACTGCCGCCCAGCCGCCAGGACGCGGTGGGCATGGAGGTGCTGCTGCGCGTGCAGGAAATCAGCACGCGCCTGGCCAACCAGCGTTGCGCGCGCGAGGCGGACGTGGTCATCACGCCCGACCTCGATGGCCGGCACTGGCTGGACACCTCGGGGCTGACCTCGGTCATCGAGGCGGGCGAGCGCGCCGCGCGGCAGGCGCTGCCGAGGATTCGCGCGCTGATCGAGGAACGGGCGGGTCAGGAGCGGCGCGCGAGCTGAGAGCGCGGGCCGGGAGGGTCGAGCGCGGCTTGGTGTGACGCGTGCATGCGTGCTGCCCAGCGACGCGAGCGCCCGCCCAGCGCCGCGAGCCCCACTCGGGCACTCGCTCGACGGGTTTGTCGGGCTTCGCCCTCCGCAAAGCTCTTCGCCGGGTCCCGCTGGGTCCCCCGGAAAAGGGTTGGGCCCCCCTCATCCTTGCGGATGAGGGGGGCCCTCGTGTCCCTTGCCCGGTCGCCCGGGCGCGGGTCACGCCTGGATCAGTCGAACAGGAACAGCTCGCGAGAGCCCGACAGATCCGCGATCGCCGGATTGAACGTCAGCTTGCCAGGACCGTCCTTGCGGCCGGTCGTGCCGTACGTGATGTTCACCGGGACGCCCAGGATGCCCGGCACGTTGCACACCGTGAGTGTGTTCGTGGGGAACTGGGCCGACGCCGAACCGATCGCCGTGACGTTGAACGCACCGGACGCGAAGCCTTCCGGATCCGGCCAGCCCGAGGTCGCCGTCTTGGTCTTCGTGCCGAACAGGCCCCAGCACAGGCTGGTGAGCGGCTGCACGAAGCCAGCGGAGACCACCGGCAGGCGGACGCCGAAGAAGGGCTTCACGACGCCCGGATCCGTCGCCGGATTCAGGCCGAGGAGGCCCGCGGTGTCGATCGACAGCCACGGCAGACGCACCGAACCGTTGTGGTCGCCGCCGTTGTCCCAGGTCGCGAAGCCGAGGCTCGGCAGGACGCCCGTGAGGCTGGGCTCCTGGTTGCCGAGACCCGTCGTCGGGTTGGGCACGCCGGCATGACCCTTCAGCGAGATCGCGTGGCTGCCACGACCGACGTCGAAGCCACCGTTCGGGTTCAGCGCGGGCGCGCCGAACTCGTTGATGACGTTCTCGGTCTGGGCGTAGTAGGCACCCGCCGCCAGCTGGCCCGAGGGAGCCAGCGAAGCGCTCGTGCTCGTCTCGACGGTGGCCATCAGCAGGCCGTAGTCGTCGTTGGCGAACAGGTTGAAGAGGGCGGTGGCGCCCGCATCAATCCCCGCGGTCCAGCTCTGCCAGATGTTCAGCTCGTCGTCGGACATCATCCAGTACTGGTTGAGGTCCGGCGAGTTGACCACGTAGTGCGCCCACTGGTCGACGTCGTCGAGCGACGCGAGAGAGGACGGGATCCACGTGAACTGAACGCCCCAGCAGAAACCGGTCGAGGCGATGGGCAGGGAGGCCGTCGCCGCCGCGATCAAGGTCGCCGTGCCGCCCGCAGACGGAACGAGACCATTGTTCGGGAGGAGAACGACCGTGCCGCTCGGCAGGCCGGCAATCGTGGGGAGCAACGACAGCACGAAGCTCGCGGAAGCGCCCGGCGAGGTGCCGTACGGGATGAAGCCGCTCGTGCCGAGCGGGAAGGACGGAGCGGCGCAGGCCGGGTTGGTGACAACCGCGGGCTTGTTGCCGTTCAGGCCATCCATCTCGACGAACACGATGCCCGGAAACTTCAGGGCCAGCGAGCCGCCCGGGCCGGCGTTGAGCACGCACATCATCTCGCGGAACTGCGCGTTGCGGTAACCGAAGTCACCGGTCAGCGTCACCGTGTGCGAGCCCTTCAGGTCCTCGCCCGGGATCATGGTCAGCAGGCCGTCGGCAGCTGTCTGCGTGCCGCCGGCGCCGATGCCCAGGAAGATCGTCTCGCTGGTATTCACCAGCACGTGATAGTTGGTGCCGTTCTGGGCCATCACGCCCGTAAGCGTGAGCCCCGCGGCCAGGGCACCAAAGGTCAGGCCGCGCGTGAACTTGGAAAACGTCATCGATGTCTCCTCGACTGGGAGGGATGTACACACGTTGGGAACAGGGGTGGGTGGTACGACGGACCCGAGGCAGTGCCATCCGTGAGGATCGTGCTGATCCGGGTCGAGAGCGCGCGCGGTCGGAAAGACCTCCAGGCTGTGGCTTCGAGTTGATCAGGCCGCGCTTTGCGGTGGGCTGCTTCGGGGGCTTCACCGCCAAACAGGCGGAAGAATACGGGCATATGCATAAGTTGTCAACCTGGTCCGGAGCTGCCGTTTCGCCGCCCGAAGCGGCCCATCGGGCTTGATCGTCGGCACCGATTTTGAAAGGCTCGCGCGCCTTTCGGGAGGCCCTCCAGGGTGCCATGCACGAGGTCGTCCACGTCGCCGTGCTGGCTGCCGGAGAAGGCAGGCGCCTGGGCGGCAGCGTCCCCAAGGTCCTGACCCCGCTCTGGGGGCGACCCGCGCTGCTGTGGTCCATGGAAGCCGCTCGCGGCCTGCGGCCCGAGCGCCTGGTGGTCGTTGGAGGCGCCAGCCTGCCGGCCATCGAGAAGGCCTGCGCCCGGAGCGCGCCAGGACTGCGCTTTGTGTGCCAGCCGGAGCCACGCGGGACGGGTGACGCCCTGCTCGCGGCAGGCGCGGTGCTCGACGGAGCGACGGGTCCGCTGGTCGTCCTTTATGGCGACTGCCCCTTGACCACGCCCGAGATGCTCGCGGCGCTGCTCGAGCACCACCGTCGGAGCGCGGCCGCCGTCACCGTGCTCACCGCGACGCTGCCGGATCCCGGCGGCTACGGCCGCGTGCTGCGCGACAGCCAGGGTCACCTGCGCGCGATCGTCGAGGAGCGCGACGCGGACGAGGGGACGCGCGCGGTGCACGAGATCAACACCGGCACGTGGGTGGTGGAGCTGCCCGGCGCGCTGGAGGACCTGCGGGCCGTGGGACGGGCCAACGCCCAGGGCGAGGTCTACCTCACCGACCTGGTGCAGCTGGCGCGCCAGCGCGGCCGCACCGTGGCCGCCCTGGCCTGGCCGCACGCCGAGCAGGCGCTGGGCTTCAACACCCCGCGCGAGCTGGCCCAGGTGCGCGCCATCCTGCGCCGCCGCGTCGTGGAGCGGCACCTTGCCGCGGGGGTGGAGATCGTGGACCCCGACAGCACCTTCATCGACGCGGACGTGGCCATCGAGCCGGGCGCGCGCATCCTGCCCTGCACCGTCATCGAGGGCGACTGCCGCATCGCGGCCGGCTGCGAGGTGGGCCCCTTCTCGCACCTGCGGGCCGGCACGGTGATGCACGCCGGGGCCGAGGTGGGCAACTTCACCGAGACCAAGAAGACGGTGCTGGGGGCCGGCAGCAAGGCCAAGCACCTGGCCTACCTGGGCGACGCCACGGTGGGGGCGGGCGCGAACATCGGTGCGGGGACGATCACCGCCAACTATGATGGGCGGGCCAAGCACGCCACCGTCGTCGGCGACCGGGCGTTCATCGGCAGCGGCACGGTGCTCGTGGCGCCCGTCACGGTGGGCGAGGGCGGCATGACCGGCGCGGGCGCCATCGTGACGCGCGGTTCCCAGGTGGGAGCCGGCGAGACGTGGGTCGGCGTGCCGGCACGGCCCCTGACGCGGCGAAAGGACTCATGAACTACAACGGCCTCACGCTCCTGTCGGGCACGGCGCACCCCGAGCTCTCGACGCGCATCGCGTCCATGCTCGACTCGCCGCTGTGCCAGGCGCACGTGGGCCGCTTCCCGGACGGCGAGATCGACGTCAAGGTCCACGAGGACATCCGCGGCCGCGACATCTTCGTGCTGCAGCCCACCTGCCCGCCCGTGAACGAGGCCATCATGGAGCTGCTCACGCTGGTGGACGCGTGCAAGCGCAGCTCGGTGGGGCGCATCACGGCGGTGATGCCGTACTTCGGCTACGCGCGCAAGGACCGCAAGGACGAGGGACGCGTCCCCATCACCGCCAAGCTGGTGGCCAACTGCCTCACCGTGGCCGGCATCGACCGCGTGCTCACGATGGACCTGCACGCGCCGCAGATCCAGGGCTTCTTCGACGTGCCCGTGGACCACCTGTACGCCAAGCCCGTCTTCGCCGACTACTTCCGCTGCCTCGAGCCCAAGGAGACGGTCGTCGTCGCGCCCGACGCGGGGGGCATCAAGATGGCGCGCGCCTACGCGCAGACGCTGCACATGCCCTTCGCCATCGTGGACAAGCGCCGCATGGGGCCCGAGCAGACGGTGAGCGAGCACCTCATCGGCGAGGTCGAGGGCAAGGACGTCATCCTCGTCGACGACCTCATCTCCACCGGCGGCACGATCTCGGACGCGGTGCGCATGGTGAAGCGCCACGGCTGCCGCAAGGTCTTCGTGTGCGCCACCCACGGCCTGTTCTGCGGCCCCGCGCTCGAGCGCCTGGCCGCCGCCGAGGTGGAGAAGGTGGTGGTCACCGACTCGGTGAAGCCGCTGGCCGACTACCCGCGCAAGATCGAGGTTCTGTCCATCGCGCCGCTGCTGGCCGAGACCATCCGCCGCATCCACTACGGCAAGTCCGTAAGCTCCCTGTTCATCGACTGACGCAACCGCCCGCCCCGCGGGCACGAGACCCGAGAGAAGCCCCATGAGCAAGACGTTGTCCCTGACCACCGAGCCCCGCACCAGCCTCGGCTCCGCCAACGCGCGCCGCCTGCGCGAAGCGGGCCGCGTGCCCGTGAACGTGTACGGCCACGGCGAGGCCAACCAGAACCTGGCCATCGACTCCCACGCGCTGCTCATGGCGCTGCACTCGCCCGCGCACGTGTTCAACCTGTCCATCGCCGGCAAGGAGCAGGCCTGCCTGGTGAAGCACGTCGAGTGGGACACCTTCGGCCAGAAGGCCCTGCACGTGGACTTCGCGCGCATCAGCCTGACCGAGGAGGTCGAGGTGGAGGTGCAGCTCATCTTCACCGGCCACGCCAAGGGCGTGGGCGAGGGCGGCACGCTGGCCGTGCACCACCCGCTGCTGTGGGTGAAGTGCCTGGCCTCCGCCATCCCGGACAGCCTCGAGGTGGACGTCTCGCCGCTGGAGATCGGCCGCGCCATGCACGCCGGCGACATCGCGCTGCCCGCGGGCGTGACGCTGGACAGCAAGAAGATGGACCCGCGCGTGCAGATCGTGGGCGTGGTCGCGCCGCACATCGAAGAGGTGGCCGCGGAGGAAGTGCCGGCCGAAGGCGCGGTGCCCGCGGAAGGCGCGGCTCCGGCCGAGGGCGCGGCGGCGGGCGAGGCGGGCGCGGCGGGTGCCAAGCCCGGCGCGCCGGCTGCGGCCGGCGCCAAGGGTGCGGCTCCGGCGGCGGGCGGCAAGCCCGGCGCACCGGCCGCGGGCGGCAAGCCTGGTGCGCCGCCGGCTGGCGGCAAGGCCAAGTAAGCCGCGCGCGCGATGCCCGTGCGCCTCGTCGTGGGCCTCGGCAACCCGGGCCCGAAGTACGAAGGCACGCGGCACAACCTCGGCTTCGTCGTCACCGAGCGGCTCGCCGCCGCGCTGGAGTCTCCCTGGGCCCACCGCGGCCGCACGCGCCGCGAGGCGCGCGGCGAGCGCGGCGGCTCGACCTTCGTCCTGCTCCAGCCGCAGACCTACATGAACAACTCCGGCGCCGCGGTGCGCGCGGCGCTCGACGACCTCGGCGCCGACAGCGCGTTGCTCGTCGTCTGCGATGACTTCTATCTGCCGCTGGGGCGCCTGCGCTGCCGCGAATCAGGCAGCGACGGCGGGCAGAAAGGGCTGGCCTCGATCCTCGCCGCGCTGCCCGGTCGCTCCGTGCCGCGCCTGCGCCTCGGCATCGGCGAGCCGCCCGAGGGCGTGCCGGGAGACGAGTACGTCCTGCGCAAGTTCAAGCGCGGCGAGCAGGCTCAGGCCGACGACATGGCCAGCCGCGCCGCCGACATCGTGCGCGCCTGGCTGGAGCACGGCGACCTGAAGCGGCTCGTCGACGAGGCGAACCGGAATGCGGGGGAAGGCTGAGCGACGGCTCGCGGAGGGCATGCCCTCGGCCCGCTGGAAGGAAGGCCCGCGCACACGCTCCCCGCGCCCATCGACGCAAGCGACTCCGAGCAGGTCTTTCACTCTGCCCGCACGCCCTCCGCAACCCCTCCACGCATCCGCAGAGTGAAAAAGCTGCTCCGAGTCGTCGCTACGTCGGAGGGCATGCCTCCCAGCAGGCAGCCTCGTCGAAGGGCCTGTCGCCAGGCACGCACGTCGTCGCCAAGCGTCCCCTTGCCGCGGCTGCACGCCAGTCGCTAGCATTCCCCCTTCATCTCCTGGCCGGAAGACGTGGCATGACGCCACGGGCAGGCCGGCCCGCCTCAGACCGGAGAGATTCGAGTTGAAGCATTACGAAGGCATGTTCGTCCTCCACAACCGCGAGTTGCCGGAGGGCGAGACCGCGAGCCACGACGACGTGGTGCGCACGCTCATCCAGCGCTCGCACGGCGAGGTGGCGCACAGCGTGCTGTGGGCCAACCGCAAGCTGGCCTACCCGATCCACGGCAACCAGACCGGCACCTACGTGCTGGTCTACTTCAGCGGGCCGTCGGAGATGTGCCAGCTGCTCAACCGCGAGATCTCGCTCTCGGACCGCTGCCTGCGCCACCTCGCGGTGCAGATCCATGAGCTGCCGCTGCCCGACCAGGTGCCGGGGCCGCTCACGGAGCCGTCGGCGCGCCCGTTGCGGCGCGTGGAAGGCGAGGCCGGCATGGGCATGGAGGAGGTGCCGGTCGTGGAGGAGTCGGCCGCCGCCGCCGCGGGCGAGGAGCCCACGGGCGAGAAGGAGAAGAAGGTCCACGAGCAGCTCGACTACAAGAACGTGTACGTCCTGCGCCGGCTGATCACCTCGCAGGGCAAGATCTTCTCCCGCGTCCGCAGCAACCTGCACGCCAAGCACCAGCGCGAGCTGCGCGTCGCGGTGCTGCGCGCCCGCATGCTCGCCCTGCTGCCCTTCGTCGCACGCTGAGCGGAGGCCCCATGGAACTCATCCTGCTGCAATCCGTCGAAGGGCTCGGCCACCCGGGCGACCAGGTCAAGGTGCGCGACGGCTACGCGCGCAACTACCTGATGCCCAAGGGCAAGGCCGTGCCCGTCTCCCCGGACGCCCTGCGCGGGCTGTCCAAGCTCAAGAAGCGCGCCGAGGAGGAGGAGAAGGCCCTGCTCTCCACCATGGAGCAGCTCGCGGCCAAGATCGCGGGCGCCCAGGTGCAGATCACGGCCCGCGCCACCGAGGAGGGGCACCTGTTCGGCTCGGTCACCGAGCGCGACGTGCACCACGCCCTCACCGCGGCCGGCTGGCAGCTGCCGCTGCGCGCCGTGCGCCTGGCCGCGCACCTCAAGCAGGCCGGCACCTCGGACGTCGAGCTGCACCTGCACGGCGCGATCATGACCACGGTCAAGGTCGAGGTGCTGCCGGTGGACGCCGACGGCAACCGCATCGAGGTCGTTGCGTCGCCGACCGCCGCCGCCGCGCCCGTCGAGGCGCCGGCCGAGGACGAGGCCGACGCCGAGTCCGCCGACGCCAAGGCCGAGAAGCCCGCCAAGGGCGACAAGGCCGGCAAGGCCGACAGGGCCCCGAAGGCCGCCAAGTCCGAGGGCGAGCAGGCGGCCGAGGCCGGCGACAAGCGCGCCAAGCCCGACGGCGGAAAGAAGGCATCCAAGGCCTGAGCGGCCAGCCGTGAAGCGGCTGCTGCTCGCGCTGGCCGTCTTCGTCACCGCGCTGCTCGTGGCCGAGGGCGCCGCGTCCCTCTTCCTCGACCGCTCGTTGCTGCGGCCGTACCACGTGCCGGGCGCCGACGAGCCGGGCCCCTGGCTCGACCACCCCGACCCGCTGGTGGGCTACACGCTGCGGCCCGAGGCCTCGCTGGAGATCCTCGGCGGCCGAGTGGAAAGCGATGCGCTCGGCATGCGCCGGCGCCCCGGCCCGCCGCCGGCGCCCGACGCGCTGCGCCTGCTGGTGGTGGGGGACTCGGTGGCCTTCGGCTTCGGCCTCGACGACGACCAGACCCTGGCCTGCCGGCTCGAGGCGCTGCTGGCGGACGTCCGCCGGCCCGGCGACCCGCCCGTCGCCTGCTTCACCGTGGCCCTGCCCGGCTGGAACCACCGCAACGCCGTGCACTTCGTCCTGGACCACATCGACGAGCTGGACCCCGACCTGGTGATCTACGTGCCGGTGGCCAACGACCTCAACGACATGGACGTCATGGACCAGCTCGGCCGGCGGCGGCTGGCGCCCGACCCGGCGCAGGCCGATCCGTGGCTCTTCGCGCCCAGCGCGCGCGTCGAGCTCTTCCGCGCCCACTTCGGAGACGCGACACCCGCGGGCGCCACGGCCATGCTGTCCGATCTCTCGCCCGAGTCGGCGCGCCGCTACGACGACAACGTCGCCTCGATCGCGGCCCTGCGCCACGCCCTGTTGCACCGGGGATGCCGGCTGGTCGTGGCGATGTACCGCTACGGCCAATACGCCACGGTGCTGCAGGAGCGGCTGCAGGCGCGCCTGCCCGACCTCCCCGTCGTGCCGCTCTTCGCGCGCCTGCCCGCCGAGCTGACGCTGGGCTTCGACCCGCACCCCGGTCCCCGCGCGCAGGAGATCATGGCGCGCTGGCTCGCCGAGTACCTGCTGGGCGTGCGCTGGGTGCCGGGGGACGCGAGCGCCCTGCCGGCCGTCGCGCCCGCGGATACGGCTCTGCGCGCGCTGCACTATCCGCCGGCCGATGTCGCGGAGCAGGCGCGCCTGGTCCGCGCCGCCCAGCGCGAGGCCCTGCTGCCCGTCGTGGATTTCCGCGACGGCACCGGCGTCGCGCAGGTGTATGGCGGCCTGAACGTGGACGGAACGTGCGGGCCGCAGCTGCTCGCCCTGCTGGCGCCGGGCCCGCAGGGCCGCCTCGCCGTGACGCTGGGCTGCCTCGGCGGCCGCCCCGACATGCTCGGTCTGCGCGTGGCCGTGGAGGTGGATGGCCAGGCTGTGGGCGAGCTGGTCCTGCAGGCCGACGAGGCGACCGGCGAATGGCCGCTGCCCGGCCGCGCCGACCCGCAGGCGCCCTTCGAGCTGCGCCTCGTGCCCGAGCGCTGGATCGCGCGAACGCACGGCAGCGAGCCCTTCATCGCCGCTTTCGTGCCGCTGCGCCTGCAGGCCCTTTGACGCTCCTTGCCGCATACGCCTAGACTGGGGCCGTCGCGCGGTGCGGTCCGCGCGGTTTCCTCGCGGGTCCGGGAGGGTGGCGCCGTGTCCTTCGAGAGCGTCCTGCCCGCGCAGAACCTCGAGGCCGAGCAGTGCGTGCTGGGCAGCATGCTGCTCGACCGCGAGGCCATCGGCGAGGTGCTGCTGGTCCTCGAGGCCGAGGACTTCTACGAGCCCAGGCACGCCGAGCTCTTCCGGCTGCTGTGCGTGCTCTACGACCGCAACCAGCCGGTGGACCTGGTGCTCGTCACCAACGAGCTCAACGCCCAGGGCCGGCTCGAGGTGCTGGGCGGCGTGGACGCGCTGGTGGGGCTCATGGAGTCGGTGCCCTCGGCGGCGCACGCGCAGGCCTACGCCAAGCTGGTGCGCGACAGCTCCGAGCGCCGGCGCCTGGTGGAGGCCGCCACGCACATCCTGCGCGAGGTGCAGGAGGGCCGGCAGAAGGACGTGGCCGAGCTGCTGGACGCGGCCGAGCGGCGCATCTTCGCCATCGCCCACGGGCGCAGCGCCGAATCCGCCGCGTCGCTGGACGGCCTCATCCGCAAGGCCCTCGTGCGCATCGACGCGCTGCAGGAGGGCGGCGCGGACACCACGCGCGGCCTGCGCACGCACTACTCCGACCTGGACAAGAAGCTCAACGGCCTCGCGCCGGGCTCGCTCTACGTCATCGCCGGCCGCCCCTCCATGGGCAAGACCAGCCTGGCGCTCAACATCCTCGACCACTGCTGCGTGCGCGACGGCGTGCCGGCGCTCCTGTTCACGCTCGAGGTCACCAAGGAGCAGGTGGCCGAGTCGCTGCTGTGCAGCAACGCGCGCGTCGACGCGCAGCGCCTCATGCGCGGCGAACTGGGCAACGAGGAGTACGCCAAGGTGCCCGAGGCCGCGGCGCGGCTGATCAAGTCGTCGCTCTTCATCGACGACACGCCGGGCCTCACGCTGGGGCGCCTGCGCGCCAAGGCGCGGCGCATGAAGGCGCGCCACGACATCGGCCTCATCGTGGTGGACTACCTGCAGCTGCTCAACCTGGGCGAGTCCTCCGAGAGCCGGCAGATCGAGATCTCGCGCATGAGCGCCGCGCTCAAGCAGCTCGCGCGCGAGCTGTCCGTGCCGGTCATCACGCTGTCGCAGCTGAACCGCTCGGTCGAGCAGCGCCAGGACAAGCGGCCGCTCATGGGCGACTTGCGCGAGTCGGGCTCCATCGAGCAGGATGCCGACGCCGTCCTGCTCCTGTACCGCGAGGAGTACTACAACAAGGAGAAGCTCGAGTCCCGTGGCAAGGCCGAGCTCATCCTGGCCAAGAACCGCAGCGGTCCCACGGGCACCATCGACCTGTTCTTCTTCCCCCACATGATGCGCTTCGAGAACCCCACCTTCCTGCCCGAGCCCGGCGCGCCGGCGGCGCCCGCGGCCGCGGCGTGGTGACGGCCGCCCGATGAAGCGGGCACGCGCGGCGTGAGCCCGTCGCGCTGCCCGGCCCTCGCGCGCCTGCTTCTGGCGCTGCTGCTCCTCGCCGCGGCCTTGCGCGCCCAGCAGGGCGAGATCATCAAGGAGGTCCAACTCGACGGGCAGGTGGGCGTGAGCCACGACCTGCTGCGCGCCAACCTGCGCACGCGGCCGGGCTCGCCCTACGACGCGGCCGTGGTGGACGAGGACGTGCGCTGGCTGGCGGACACGCACGGCATCCTGGCCGCCGTCACGGTCGAGCCCGGGCCGCTGGTGCTGTTCCGACTCTCGCGCATCCGCCGCTACGACCTGGTGCGGCTCGAGGGCAACGAGCGCTACGACGAGGACGAGCTGTTCACCGCCGGGCGCCTCGTGCACGACCGCGCCGCCACGCCCGACGAGGTGCGCGCGGCACGCGAGCTGATCCGCGACAAGTACCTGCAGGCCGGCTTCGCCTTCGTGCAGGTGGACGTGGCCAACCGCCAGGACGACGCGGGCCGCCGCGTCGCCGTGATCCGCGTCTACGAGGGGCCGCACGTCGAGACCGAGGAGGTGCGCATCGAGGGCCTCACCGCGCTCGAGGCCGACGACGCGCTCAACGTCATGCGCTCGCCGCCGGGCTTCTGGAGCCGCATCTTCGGCAAGGACTTCGTGCGCTCCGAGGTCGACGCGGACGTCGTGCTGCTGGAAAACTTCGTGCGCGGCGAGGGCTACCTCGACGGCCGCGTGGCCCTCGGCGCCCTCGAGTGGAACGAGGACCGCACCGAGGTCACGGTGGTCATGCTGGTGGAGGAGGGCCCGCGCTACATGGTGCGCAAGCTCTCGGTGGAGGGCGCCAGCGCGATCTCCGCCGCGGACCTCCTGGCGGACTCGCCCATCAAGGTGGGCTCGCCCTGGCGGCGCCCGGACGTCTACCGCACGCTCCGCAAGTGGAAGGAGCTGTACGGCAAGAAGGGCTACCTCGACGCCGAGACCGATCCGGTCGAGACCTTCGACGAGACCGGCCCCATGGTGGACGTGACCTGGAAGGTGAAGGAGGGCGAGGTCAAGACCGTGCGCGACGTGCTCGTGCGCGGCAACCACGGCACCAAGGACGAGGTCATCCGTCGCAACGTCACGCTCGCGCCCGGCCAGGTGGCCGACTCGTCCGAGATCGCGTGGAGCGAGGACGTGCTGGTCTCGCTGGACTACTTCTCGGACTTCAGCGGCCAGCCGCGCGTGAACGTGTCGCCGCAGCCGGCCGTGGCCGCCGACCAGGTGGACGTCGTGGCCGACGTGAACGACGAGACCAGCGGCATGTTCACCTTCCTCGTCGGCGCGGGCAGCGACAGCGGCATCTTCGGCGGCGCCTCCATCGACAAGCGCAACTTCGACATCACGCGCCCGCCCAACGAGTGGAGCTCGCTGTTCTCGGAGTTCTTCGGCGAGGGCGACGCCTTCCACGGCGCCGGCCAGCGCCTGTTCTTCGAGGTGCTGCCCGGCACCGAGACGACCTCGATCGACATCCAGTTCAACGACCCGTGGCTGGACAGCCTGGCCGTGAAGCCCTGGGGCCTGACGGTCGAGCTCTACGACCGCACGCGCCTGTTCTCCGACTACGACCAAGGCACGCGCGGCGCGGCCGTCTCGCTGGACCACCGGGTCACGCGCCAGAGCTCCTTCTGGTTCGGGCTGCGGCGCGAGGACGTGCACATCAGCAACATCGATGATCCTCTGGATCATAAGACCATCGCCGCGTCGGAGGGCACGACCACCACGCAGTCGGTCGAGGGCGGCTTCAACTACAAGAACCTCGACTCGCTCGTGTCGCCCAAGAAGGGCTTCAGCGGCGCCTTGCGCCTCGAGTCGGGGGGCCGCTTCATGGGCGGCGACGTGGACTTGCTGCGCGAGCAGGCCACGGGCGAGTGGTTCATGCCGCTCTACGAGGACGCCGACGGTCGCACGACGGTGCTGCACCCGCGGCTCGCCTTCGGGCACGTGGCCCCGACCGGCAGCCAGGACAAGCTGCCTTTCTTCGAGAACTACTTCGTGGGCGGCAGCAGCGGCCCGTTCGCCGTGCGCGGCTTCGACTTCCAGGGGGTCGGCCCGCACGAGTCGGGCGACGCCATCGGCGGCCGGCTGGCCGGGGTCTTCTCGGTCGAGGCGCTCTACCCGCTGCTCACCCGCTACAACCCGTTCCGGGACGAGGAGGAGACGCTGCTCAAGGGAGTGCTCTTCTTCGACGCCGGCAACCTCGCCGTGGACTCGCAGCTCTCGGAGCTGACCACCGACGTGCGCACGTCGGCGGGCGCCGGCATCCGCCTGCGCATCCCGGCCCTCGGCGGCGTGGCCCTCTCGCTCGACTACGCCTTCATCACGAACGCCCAGCAGGACGACGAGAAGCGCGCGCTGTCCTTCGAGCTGTCGCGGCGCTTCTAGCGGCCTGCGGTCGAAGCCGAGCCGCCCCCGGCTCTTCCCTCGCCCCGGTCCGCCGGGGATGATGTCGCCTGGGACCAGCCGCGCATGCACATCAACCGCACCGTCGCCGAGATCGCCGCGCTCGTGAACGGGCGCGTGGAGGGCTCGGGCGAGCGGCGCCTGGCCCGCCTGCTGTCCCCGGACCGTGCCGGCCCCGACGACCTGGCGGCCGTCTTCCGCAGCGACACCGACACGCGCGCCTCCGAGAGCCGCGCCGGCTGCCTGCTCGTGGGCGAGGGCAGCGACCTCGCCGCCGGCGAGGCCCGCAGCCTGGTGCGCGTGGCGGACGCGTCGCTCGCGCTGGACGCGCTGGCGCTGGCCCTGGGTCCGCGGCCGGGGGCGCCGGTGCCGGGCGTGCACCCGGGCGCCGTCGTGGAGCCGGGCGCGCGCATCGCGCCGGACGCGACCGTCATGCCGCTGGCCTTCGTGGGCGCCGGCGCCAGCATCGGCCCGCGCTGCCGGCTGTGGCCGGGCTCCTTCGTGGGCGAGGGGGCCGTGCTGGGCTCCGACTGCGAGCTGCAGGCCAACGCCGTCGTCGCCCACCACTGCATCCTCGGGGCGCGTGTGGTGCTCAAGCCGGGCGCGGTGGTGGGGGCCGAGGGCTTCGGCTTCCGCCAGGACGCGCAGGGCCGGCACCAGAAGATCCCGCAGGTGGGCATCGTGGAGCTCGGTGACGACGTGGAG
>DASUFI010000287.1:0-10584 GCA_036274635.1 Planctomycetota bacterium | reverse complement strand
CGCCGCATCGCCCGATCCCCGAGGATAGGGAGCCGGGACGACCCGCGGCGCTGTGTGCCGGAGCGAAGCTACACTGCCGCGCCATGCTGCTCGCTACCTGGAACGTCAACTCCATCCGCGCGCGCCTGCCCAAGGTGCTGGGCTGGGTGCAGAAGCGCCGGCCCGACGTCCTGTGCCTGCAGGAGATCAAGTGCCTCGACGAGCAGTTCCCGCGCGCCGAGTTCGAGGCCGAGGGCTACGCGGTCGAGACCTTCGGGCAGAAGAGCTACAACGGCGTGGCCATCCTGTCGCGCGAGCCGCTGGCGGACGCCGCGCGCGGCTTCACCGGCGGTGACGAGGGCGGCGCGCGGCTGCTGGCCGTCACGGTGGGCGGGTTGCGCGTCGTCAACGCCTACGTCGTGAACGGCAAGCAGGTCGGGCACGAGAAGTACGCGCTCAAGCTGCGCTGGATGGAGGCGCTGGCCGCGCACGTCGCGCTCGAGCTGCAGCGGCACCCGCGGCTCGCGCTGCTGGGCGACTTCAACGTCACCTTCGACGACCTCGACGTGCACGACCCGGTCGCGTGGCACGAGCAGATCCTGTGCAGCACGCCCGAGCGGCAGGCGCTGGCGCGCTTCACGGCCAGCGGCCTCGTGGACAGCTTCCGGCACTTCGTGAAGGACGGCGGCCACTACACCTGGTGGGACTTCCGCACGCGCGGCTTCCTCGGCAACCGGGGCCTGCGCATCGACCACGTGCTGCTCAGCGCCGAGGCCCTGCGCGGCGCCGAGGCCGTCGAGATCGACGTGGAGGCGCGCAAGGGCGAGGCCCCCAGCGACCACGCGCCGGTGCTGGTCCGTCTGGCCTGACGCGGCTTTCCGGCCGCGCGCGGGGCGCGTAGAATCCGGCCGTGCAACCCTCCCGGACGCTGACCCTGACCGACGCCGTGGCCGGCTCGCTGCGCGTCAGCTGCGCGCGGCCGATGGACTTCGCCGCCCGCATCCGCGCCGGCCACGAGGCCATCTCGCGGGCGGTGGTCGAGGGCTTCGACCTCGACGCGATGTGGCGCGAGTCGGATCCCGACAAGCGCCACCCCGGCGGCTACCGCCGCCACCAGGTGGTGACGGACGAGGCGCTGGGATTCACCGTGGTGGTGCTGCTGTGGGAGCCCGGCGCCTGCACGCCCATCCACGACCACGACACCTGGTGCGTCTTCGGCCTGCTCGACGGCGAGCTGGAGATCACCAACTACGGCGTGCTGGACGACGCGCTGTCCGGCCCCATCCACCTGCGCGAGGTGAGTCGCGAGCACATGCGCGACGGGCTGCTGGGCGACAACCGCCGGCCCGACACCGAGGTGCACCGGGTGCGCAACGTGGGGCAGCGCCGCGCCACCTCGCTGCACGTCTACGGCGGCGACCTCACCAGGCGCACGCTCTTCGGCGGCCGCGGCATCCTGGTCGAGGGCAAGACCGGCTGCCGGGCCTTCAGCAACGCTCCGGCATACTGAGCGCCGGGCGTGACGCCGGCTTGATGCGGCGACGCCGCGGCGCCACGATCTCCCGCTTGGCAGCGCGGTTCACGGGGCGCGACGGCGCCGCTGCGCGCGGCCGTCGGGAGACCGCCGCGTGAGCCATCTGCTGCCGCTGCTCGCCGCCTCGCTGGCGTGCGACCTCCTGCTGGCCTGGCTGTTCCTGCGCCGCGGGCCGCTCACCCTGCCGCGGCTGCTGCGGGCCGGAGCGTGGGGCCTGGTCGGCGCGCTGGTGCAGGGCGCGCTGGTGCAGGCCCTTCTCGGGCGGGCCTTCCTCGCCATCCACTTCGTGCACACCTGGCTCTTCGTGGCGGCGCCGCTGGCCTGCGCGGCGGCGCTGCTCGCGGCGCGGCGCGGCGGCGGCAGCCGGCCCGGGCGCGCGACGGCCGCGTCGGCCGTGCTGCTGCTGCCGGCGCTGCTGGCCTGGACCAGCCTGGTGGAGCCCTTCCAGCTGCGCCTCGAGCGCGTGGACGTGCCGCTCGGCGCCGCGCGCGCGCCGCAGCCGCCGCTGCGCATCGGCGTGCTCTCGGACCTGCAGTGCACCGAGGTCGGCGCGCACGAGCGCGAGGCGGTGGCCACGCTCATGGCCCAGAAGCCCGACCTGATCGTGCTGCCCGGCGACGTGGAGCAGGTCTTCTCGCCCGAGGCCCTCGCGGCGCTGGAGCCCTCGCTGCGCGCGCTGCTGGCCGAGCTCGACGCCCCGCTGGGCGTGTTCCTCGTGCTGGGCAACTGCGACCCGGGCGAGGGCACGCAGCGGCTCATCGCAGGCACGCGCGTGCGGCTGCTGGTGGACGAGACGGTGCACCTGCAGCACGCCGGCCGCGGCCTCGCGCTGTGCGGCCTCACGCTCGCGATCGGCGCGCCGCCCGCGCAGGCCGCGCTGGACGAGCTGGAGGCCGGGCCCGAGAGCGAGCTGCGCCTCGTGCTGGCGCACTACCCCGACGCGGCGCTGCGGCTGGCGCCCGGCACGCGCGTCGACCTGGTCATCGCCGGCCACACGCACGGCGGGCAGGTGCGCCTGCCCTGGTTCGGGCCGCTGGTCACCCTGAGCCACGTGCCGCGCGAGGTGGCGGGCGGCGGCCTGCACGCGCTGAACGGCACGCAGATCTACGTCAGCCGCGGCGTGGGCGTGGAGCGCGGCGACGCGCCGCGCATCCGCTTCAACTGCCCGCCGGAGGTGTCGCTGCTGACGCTGGGAGCTACGCTGCCGGCGCCGTGATCGACGCCACGCACCGCTTCGACGACCGGGCCGAGGACTACGCGCTCTACCGCCCCGGCTATGCGCGCGACCTCGTGCCGCGGCTGGCGGCCGAGCGCGGCCTGCCGCCGGGCGCGCACGTGGCCGACGTGGGCTGCGGCACCGGGCTGCTCGCGCGCTCCTTCCTCGACGCGGGCTGCCGCGTCACCGGTGTCGAGCCCTCCGACCCCATGCGCGCGCAGGCCGTGGCGCAGCTCGGCGGGCGCCCGGGCTTCGCCTGCCACGCGGGCACGGCCGAGGCCAGCGGGCTGCCCGACGCCTCGGTGGACGCGGTCGTCGCCGGCCAGGCCTTCCACTGGTTCGACGTGGAGCGGGCGCGTGCGGAATTCCTGCGCGTGCTGCGGCCCGGCGGCTGGGTGGCGCTGGTCTGGAACGACCGCGGCGACCTGTCGCAGCCCTTCCTCGCCCGCTTCGACGCGCTGCTGGTCGAGCACTGTCCGGACTACACCGAGTCGCTGCGCGGCCCGCCGGAGCGCGAGCGGGCCGAGGTCTTCTTCGGCGCGGGCCGGGCCGACGCGGGCGCGCTGCGCGAGCTGCGCCTGCCCAACCCGCAGTCGCTGGACTGGACGGGCGTGGAGGGCCGCACGCGCTCGGCCTCCTACGTGCCGCGCAGCGGGCCGGCGCACGACGCTCTCTTCGCGCAGCTGCGCGAGCTGTTCGGGGCGTACGCGCGCGGCGGCCGCGTGGGCTTCGGGCTGACCACGCTCGTCTTCCACGGCACGCTCGCGCCCTGAGCGCGGCGTCCCTCGGGGCTCAGTGTGCCGCGGCGGTCCAGCGGCGCAGCGCGGCGCGCAGCTCGGCGGGGCGCACGGGCTTGCTCAGGTAGTCGCTCATGCCCGCCTCGAGGCAGCGCTCGCGGTCGCCGTACAAGGCGTTCGCGGTCAGCGCCAGGACGGGCGGCGCGGCCTTGCCGTGCACGCGGCGGATCTCGCGCGTGGCCGCGTAGCCGTCCATCACCGGCATCTGCGCGTCCATGAGCACCACGTCGAAGCGGCCCGGCGTCAGGCGCTCGAGCGCCTGCTGGCCGTTCTCGGCGGTCTGCACCGTGCAGCCGAAGGACTGCAGCAGGCGGGCCACGACCTTGAGGTTCACGGCATTGTCTTCCACGAGCAGGACGCGCGCCGCGATGGGGGACTCGTCCTCGGGTGGCGGCGCGGCGGGCGCCTCGTTGCGCGCGGGCTGCAGGCGCACCGTGAACCAGAAGGTGCTGCCCGCGCCGGGCGCGCTGACGAGCCCCAGCTCGCCGTCCATGAGCGTCGCGAGCTGGCGGCAGATGGCCAGCCCGAGGCCGCTGCCGCCGTAGCGGCGCGTGGTGCCGCCGTCCACCTGCGTGAAGGCCTGGAAGAGCCGGGGCTGCGCCTCGGCCGGGATGCCGATGCCGGTGTCGATGACCTCGAAGCGCAGCAGGAGCCCGTCCGGATCCGCCGGCCCGGGTCTGACGTGCAGCGTGACGCCGCCCTGCTCCGTGAACTTGAAGGCGTTGCCCAGCAGGTTCACCAGGATCTGGCGCAGGCGGTGGGCGTCGGCGTGCAGGCGCTGGGGCAGCGCGGGGTCCACGTCCACGTCGAGGCGCAGGCCGCGGGTCATGGTCTGCGGCGCGAACAGGGCGGCCGCCTCGCGCACGAGCTGGCGCAGCTCGAAGTCCACCGGAGCGAGCTGGATGCGCCCGGCCTCGGCGCGCGAGAAGTCGAGGATGTCGTTGAGCAGCGACAGCAGGTTCTCGGCCGAGCTGCGCGCCGTCTCGGCGCAGTCGCGCTGGTCGGCGGTGAGGGGCGTGCGCAGCAGCAGGTTGGTCATGCCGATGACGCCGTTCATGGGCGTGCGGATCTCGTGGCTCATGGCCGCCAGGAATTGCGACTTGGCGCGCGCCGCGTCCTCGGCGCGCGTGCGGGCCTCGTCCACCTCGCGCGTGCGGGTCTTCAGTGCGGCCTCGGCGGCCTCGCGCTCCAGCTCGGCGCCGGCGCGCGCGGCGAAGACCTCCACCGTGGCCACCAGATCGGGCGGCACCTCGAGCGGCCGGTCGTGCAGCATGGCCAGCAGGCCCGTGACGTGGCCGGCCTCGTCCAGGATGGGGACTCCCAGGTAGGACTGCGCGCCCAGCTGCCGCAGCAGCAGGTCGCGCGGGAAGAGCTGCTGCACGTCGCGGGCGTACAGGCACACGTGCCGCTCGACGACGCCCTCGCAGGGCGTGCCGGCCAGCTCGTAGTCCACGGGCTGGTCGAGGCGCCCGGAGTTCCAGAAGGCCACGCTGCACGCGCGGCCGCCGGCCACGCGCGCCACGAAGACCCAGCGCGCCGGCAGCTCGGTGCCCAGCGTCCGCACCAGCTCGCGCTGGAAGCCGGCGCCGGTGGCCGTGGCCGTGCGCTCGGAGAGCGCCCGCAGCGTGCACTCGAGGCGCCGCCGTTCGCTGGCCGCCGCCGCGATGCACAGCGAGGTGGACGAGGCGACGAGCAGGTAGATCTGCAGCAGCGGGGCCCGCTGGGCCGAGGGCCAGGGTGCGAAGGGCCCGCGCCCCGCGGCGCTGGCCGGCATCGCCAGCAGCGCGAGATACAGGATGGCCGTGGCCACGCCGCGCGCGCCGAAGCGCATGGCGCACCACAGCAGCGCCGGGAACACGATGTAGGCGTAAGGCGTGTTGTCCGTCGAGCTCGGCAGGCGGCCGAAGAGCACCAGCGCGGTGAGCATCATGATCAGCGTGGCGAGGCAGGCCTCGGTGGCCGAGCGCCGCGCCGGCGACGCGAGCGTGGGGCGCGTCCACGCCAGGATGGCCGGCACGCAGATCAGCGTGCCCAGCAGCCGCGCCAGCCACCACTGCGGGGCCACCAGCGGCAGCTCCACCCAGCCCACCGCGCCCGAGAGGCCGGTCGCGAGCGCCACGCCGCACGTGCCCACGAGCGGCCCCAGGGACGCCGCGAGCAGCAGGAAGCGCAGCGTGCTGCGCGGCCGGTCGAAGAGCCCGTCGAGCGTCTCGCCGCGCAGCAGCGCCGCGCCCACCAGCGCCTCGACCGTGTTGCTCGCGGCCAGGGCCGCGTGCACCGCCGGCGAGAGCGAGGGGTCGACGAGCATCCCCAGCATGCGCCCGAGCAGGATGCCCGGCCAGGCGTGCCTCCCGAAGACCAGCAGGCCGGCCAGCGCCACGCCCGAGGTGAACCACACCGGCACCGCGCTCGCCGCGCCGGCGGTGGCGAGGTTGAGCGTGCTGGCCGCGCCACAGGCGGCGGCGAGCAGCAGCACGTGCGCCAGCCTGCGCGTCGGCGCGGCGACCACCGGCACGACGGCGTGCGGCTCGTGCGTTCGGCTCTCCATGGCGTGCGTCCCGGGTCGCGGGGTGGCCGGTGCGCACGAACCGGCCCAGTCAAGCCGTTATCGGCGGGGTGGCACCGCCACGTTGAGCCGATCCGTATCAGGCCGGCAGCAGCCCCGTCGCGAAACGGCCGCTGCCGTCGCGCACCACGATCGCGCGCGCCAGCACGTCCTCGGCGCGCAGCGGCCGGTGCACGTGCGGAAAGGCCTCGCCGCCGCGGCTGGGCTGCAGGCGCAGGGCCTCACCCAGGCGCGCCGCGTGCAGCAGCAGCAGCACGACGCGCGGCGCGTCCGGGAAGTGCAGCCGCAGCGTGCCGTCGAGCTGGCGCGTGAACGAGGCGTGCACGAAGCCCTCCGCGCCCGGCGCGGCCGGCGTGCCGTCGCGCGTGACGTGCCAGATGGACTCGGCGGGCGCGCTCAGCGCAGCGCCTCCTCCAGCCTGTCGACGATGAGCGCCGACCAGGTCTCGAAGCGCTCGCGCTGCACGCGCGCCATCTCGCGCAGCGCCTGGCGCGAGACGAAGCTGCCCTCGAGCACGTCCGTCTCGCGGATGGCCACCTCGGCCGTCTCGCAGCGCGCCACGTTGACGAGGCCGAAGTGCACCGAGCCCACGTCGCTGCTGTCGTCGTTGATCACCCCCACGGTGGTGAGCGCGTAGGAGGTGGAGATGGCCACCTCCTCCTCGAGCTCGCGGCGGCAGCCGGCGTCCAGCACGTCCTGCGCGCCGGAGAGGTCCACGGGGTTGATGTGGCCGCCCACGCCCACGGACAGCTTGCCGTGCAGCCGCGCCTCGCCGCCCTGCGCGGTGCGGCGCAGCAGGAAGACCTCGTCGCCGTGGGTCAGCAGCGTGTAGGGGATGACCTGCTTGAGCGAGCTGTCCCGCTCGGCCCAGCGGCGCTCCACGAAGAAGCCCCGCTCGCGGATGCGTCGGGTCCAGGTGGCCACCCGGTCCTCTGGGTCGGCGGGGTCACGGGCCACGAAGCCATGCGGGAACGACAACTCGAAGAGGTCTTGTCGTTTGACGACATACACGAACTCCATGCATGACTCCGTGGGCGGGGCCCGCGTACGCTAAGCTGTCGGCGCGTTCCTTGGAAATCCGGGATCTCGAGCTGCCCAGACGGCCGCTGCCGCCCGCCCCGCAAGGGGCTCGGCGGTGGAGGAAAGTCCGGGCTCCACAGGGCAGGGTGGCGGATAACGTCCGCCGGCCGCAAGGCCAGAGACAGTGCAACAGAGAACAGACCGCCACGGCATCTCGCGAGAGCGCCGCGGTAAGGGTGAAACGGTGCGGTAAGAGCGCACCAGCGGCGCGGGCAACCGCGTCGGCTCGGCAAACCTCACCCGGAGAAAGCCCACATAGGCAGGGATGACGCGGCCCGCGTCGCCATGACCTGCGGGTAGGGCGTTCGAGGCCGCCAGCGATGGCGGTCCCAGAGACATGGTCGTCGCCGGGCGACCCGCGGAGCGCTCCGCGGCGAGCTCGGTCACAGAACCCGGCTTACGGGCGGCTCGAGATCCCACTTTTCCGGAATTCCAGGGATCGCTTCACGTCGGCTGCATATCGGGACGGACTCTGCGCGCGCGCGGGGCCCGGCAGGGTGTCGAGCCCATCCTTCGCGCGCGCCGTGCGACGGAGCGCTGCGGGCTGGCTGTCGACGCCTTGACGGATCGGCAGGACCCGGATAGGTTGCGCCGTGCGTCAGGCGTCGGGCAGGCATCGCGACTTTCGGGGTCGCGCGACGAGACGCGCAGAAGCTTCACGGCTCTCGCCATCACCTGCCACATTGCAACAGGGCTGCCACCACCTTGATCACCAATGTCGCTCGCTTCGGGAAGCTCGTCGCCACGTCGCTCGTCCTCGCTCCGGTCGCACTTGCCAATGAAGCGGTGACACCCGCCTTGGCTGCGAGCGCACCGGTCACGAGCGCACCCTTCGTCCTCGGCGCTCCGCCGGCATGGGGACTCATGGCGCTGGGGGCCACGGTCGTGGGCCTCACGGTGCTGCGCCGCGTGCGCAAGACCGTGCCGCAGCGCGTGCCGCGCCGCTGACCGGCGCGGGGGCCGACGCTCAGCCGCCGCGCTCCAGCACGCTGCGCAGGATCACCGCCGCCGCGACCGAGTCGCGCAGCCTCTTCCTGTCCGACGGCCGCAGGCCCGCGCCGCGCAGGAACTCCTCGGCCTCGTCGGTGCTGAGGCGCTCGTCCTCGAAGGCCACGGGCAGCCGCGTGCCCGCCTGCAGCCACGCGCCGAAGGCCCGCGCCTCGGCGGCCATCGGCCCCTCGCTGCCATCCATGTTCAGGGGCAGGCCGACCACCAGCCTGGCGACCTCGCGGTCCGCGATGAGGGCCCGCAGGGCGGCGAGGTCGACCTCCGGAGTGGAGCGCCGCAGGGCCGGGAGCGGGTGGCTGGCCATGCCCAGGGCGTCGCTCACGGCCAGACCCAGCCGCACGCGCCCGTAATCGACGGCCAGGATGCGGGGCTGCACCGGATCAGCGGCGTATTGACGGCCCGCGGCGCGGGCGGTTCCCGGCCGAGCCGGCCGGGAGTATGGTGCGGCCCACGACGGCGGACGCCGGCGGCACCAGGACGCTCAGCGGGCAGGCAGACACGCACGGCGTCTGTGGTCGGGCATCCGCCCCGTGCCTCACGAGTGTGTCCATGTCGCTGCGCATCCTCGCCGCCTTCCCGTCCGCGCGCCCGGCGCATTCTAGCCGGGGGCTGCTGGGCGCCGCGCTGCTGCTGGCCCTGGCCGCCTGTACCGCGGGCGAGCCGGGCAGCAGCCCGACCGCCAGGGCGCCGGCCTCGCCGCCGCCGGCCGCCAAGCCCGCGCCGGCCGAGCCCGCGCGCGTGCCCCCCGTCATGCAGTCCATCGCGCAGCCGCCGCCGGCCAGCAGCCCGAGCAGCCTCGGCGCCACGGTCTCGCGCATGGACGGCGTCTTCGACTCGGCCGAGGCCATGAAGCTGCTGCGCGCCATCGATCCCTACTTCCGCGTGCGCGGCAACGAGGGCTACCGCAAGAGCACCGAGCGCATCCTGCTGCTGCTGCGCGAGGCGGGCTTCACCGAGGGCGGCTCGGACGCGGACCTCTCGCGCGACACCGCCGAGCTGCGCGACCTCGGGCCGGTGGAGCCGGCCTGGACGCCGCTCAACGGCAAGCTCGAGATCATCGCGCCCGACCCGCTGGTGCTGCACCAGTTCGAGAACGAGAGCGGGCTCGAGCGCACCTTCGTGTGCGTGAACAGCTTCGCGACGCGGCCCGAGGGCCTCGTGGCGCCGCTGGTGCGCTACGACCAGAACCGCACCGTGGAGAGCTACGCCGGCGCCGTGGTCTTCGGCATGCTGCCGGCCGAGACGCTCTTCCAGCGCGCGGTGCAGCAGGGCGGCGCGCTGGGGATCATCAGCGGCTGGCTGCCCGACTACAACGAGCCCTCGCTCAACCCCGACATCATCCGCTTCGCCAAGCTGCCCTACGACGCCGAGAAGCACGGCTTCGGCCTGAACGTCTCGCCGCGCAGCGCGAAGGCTCTGCAGGACCGGCTCGCCCGCGGACCCGTCTACGTGAAAGTGACCCTCGGCGCGCGCTTCGCGGACAGCCGCTGCCGCACGGTGGTGGCCACCATCGGCGGCACGCAGCCCAACGCCGGCGCCATCTGCGTGGTGGGGCACCTCGACGAGCCCGGCGCCTGCGACAACGGCTCGGGCGTGGCCGCGATGAGCGCCATGGCCGCCGGCTACCTGCGCGGCATCCAGGACGGCCGCGTCCAGCGCCCGCGCCGCCCGATCGTCTTCCTGTGCGGCGCCGAGCTCGAGTGCAGCGCCGCCTGGCTCGACTCCGCCGGCGTGCGCGTGGACCTCGCGCTGGTCATGGACATGGTGGCCGAGGACCAGAACCTCACCGGCGCCGTCGCGCTCTTCGAGCGCGCGCCCGACCCGGGCGCCATCTGGGACCGCCCGCCCCTCGACGTGCACACCGAGTGGGGCCGCAAGGAGGACCTGCGCGAGTCCGACCTCAAGGGCTCCTTCATCAACGACTACATGCTGGCCGCCCTGCGCGACCGGGCCGCCACCACCGGCTGGAAGGTGCGCGACAACCCCTTCGAGGGCGGCAGCGACCACGAGTCCTTCCTCGGCCGCGGCATCCCGGCCGCGCTGCTGTGGCACTTCACCGACCGCTACTACCACACCAACCTCGACCGCCTGGACAAGGTGAGCGAGGAGGAGATGAAGCAGCAGGCCATCACGGCCCTGGGCGTGATCGACCACTTCGCGCACGCCGGCATCGACCGCGCGCACGAGGTCCTGAACCTGGTCCTCGCCGCCGCGCGCGCGCGCCTGCAGGCCGAGGCCGAGAACGCCCGCAACTTCATGGCCACCCCGGCGGTGGCGGACGACCCGGACCAGCTGGCCAGCGTGAGCCGCCGCGAGCGTCAGATCATCGTGGCCTGGGGGCGCTGGTACCGCGAGGCGCTGTTCTCGGTGGACGCCTTCGACCCGGATCCCTCGGGCGGCCCGG
>DASUFI010000286.1:0-10174 GCA_036274635.1 Planctomycetota bacterium | reverse complement strand
CGTCGCGCCGGCGGGCGGCAGCCGCCTCTCCACGCGGCCGCGCGACGCGACGCTGTGCTTCCACGACCTCACCGCGCTCGACCTCGTGGATGCGCAGGGCCGCAAGGTGGCCGGCTCGGCGCAGCGGCGCGTGGGCGCGCGCGTGCTGCACCACGGCAGCCTGCCGCTCGAGGTGCCGCGGCTCTCGCCCGCGGGCGGCTCGGTGAGCCTCGCCGCCGGCCGGCCCGTGGGCTGGGACGAGCTGGCCGACGCGCTCGTGGCCGCCTTCGCCGCCGCGCTGCCGGCGGGCCTGCGCCCCGACGCGCTGACGCCCGACGAGCGCGCGCGCGCCGAGGAGCTGCTGGTCGAGGTGGCGGCCCGGAGCTGAGCGGGGCTCCCATGGCCCCCGGCCCATGCGCCCCGCGCGCGACGCCGCGGGAAACGGGCCTTTTTCTCTAGAATGCGCGGCGCTGCCGGCGGGCGCCCCGGGCGCGCCGCGCGGCCTCCCCGGGGACGCTCATGCCCATCTTCGCGCTGCTCCAGGCTGGCGTAGGCGCCGGCCTCGACTCGGCCATCGACTCGCTGCTCACCCTCAATGGCCTCGTGAGCTACTGGCAGTTCTGGCTGTGGTTCACGCTGGTGGTGCTCATCGCCGAGATCCTCACCGCGGGCTTCTTCATCGGCGCCTTCGCCCCGGCCACGGTCGTGACGGCGGGCGCCGCGGCGCTGGGCCTCACGCCCAACGGCCAGCTCGTGGTGTTCTCGGCGGTGTCGCTGGTCGGGATCATCTGGCTGCGCCCGCTCATCGTGAAGCACATCACGCCCACGACGCTGCCCACCAACACCGACGCGCTCGTGGGCCAGACGGGCGCCGTCGTCGACACCGTGCCCGCGGGCGGCCTCGGACGCGTGCGGCTCTCCAACGAGGAGTGGCGCGCCACCTCGGAGGCCAGCCTGGCCGTGGGCGAGATCGTGCGCGTCCTCGAGGTCACCGGCAACACGCTCAGGGTCGGCAAGGCCTGACGGCCGCCGACGGAGGACCCATGCTGCAGCTCTTCCTCGCCCAGTCACGGCCCGACGGCACCACGATCGTCGTGCTGGCGGTCGTCGTCTTCGTCATCATCCTCATCGCGCGCGGCGTCAAGGTCATCCGCCAGGCCGAGGTCATGATCATCGAGCGTCTCGGCAAGTACAGCCGCACGCTCACGCCCGGCCTGCGGCTGCTGGTGCCCATCGTCGAGAAGCCGCGCACCGTGGCGTGGATCCAGCCCGTCTCGGCCCACGGCCGCGCGGCCAACGTGGCTCGCTTCTCCGAGCGCGTGGACCTGCGCGAGTCCGTGATGGACTTCCCCGAGCAGCGCGTCATCACGCGCGACAACGTGGTCATCCAGATCAATGGCCTGCTCTTCAGCCAGATCACCGACCCGGTGCGCGCCGCCTACGAGGTCAACAACCTCCCCATGGCGCTGGAGAAGCTGGCCCAGACCACGCTGCGCAACATCATCGGCGAGATGGACCTGGACAAGGCCCTGTCCTCGCGCGACGAGATCAACGCCAAGATGCGCGCCGTGCTGGACGACGCCTCGGACAAGTGGGGCGTGAAGATCAACCGCGTCGAGCTGCAGGACATCTCCCCGCCGCCCGAGATCCAGGCGGCGATGGAGAAGCAGATGAAGGCCGAGCGCGACCGCCGCGCCATCGTGCTGGAGGCCGAGGGCGAGAAGGCCAGCCGCGTGCTGCGCGCCGAGGGCCTGCGCGACGCCGCCATCGCCGAGGCGGAAGGCGAGCGCCAGCGCCTCATCCTCAAGGCCACCGGCGAGGCCGGCGCCATCGAGAAGGTGACCGGCGCGCTCAAGGACAGCGGCGTGAACCCCGCGCAGTACCTGGTCGCGATGGAGTACCTCAAGATGATGCGCGAGATCGCGCACCCCGAGGGCGGCCAGAAAACGGTGTTCCTGCCCTACGAGTCGGCCAACGTGCTGGGCGCGATCGGTGGCATCAAGGAGATGCTGGGCGTGGTCGGGCCGAGCGCGGGGTTCAAGAAGGGGTAGGCGATGGACTCGCCGCGCATCGACATCCCGCGCGAGGCTCTCGAGGAGGTCTGCCGGCGGCACCACATCCGCCGGCTCTCGCTGTTCGGGTCGGTGCTGCGCGACGACTTCGGGCCGCAGAGCGACGTCGACGTGCTGGTCGAGTTCGAGGAGGGGCAGACGCCGGGATTCGGGATCATCGAGGTCGAGGAGGACCTGAGCCGGGTCTTTGGCGGCCGGCGCGTCGACCTCGTCAATCCGAAGTATCTCAACCGCTGGATCAGCAAGCGCATCCTCGCAAGCGCGCAGCCGCTGTATGCAGCATGACGATCTCGCCTATCTCGGCCACATGCGCGACAATGCCGAGACGGTCCGCCGGTTGCTCACGGGCCGGACGCGGGCGAAGTTCGACGCGGACGAGACGCTCCAGCTCGCGGTGACGCACCTGATCCAGCGGATCGGCGAGGCTGCGGGCAAGGTCTCGGCTTCGTACCGCGATTCACACTCCGAGATCCCTGGAAGCTGATCATCGGCATGCGGCACGGTGTCGTGCACGACTACCTGCACGTCAATCTGGACGTCGTGTGGCGTGCCGCGACGACCGACGTGCCAGAACTCATTCTCGTCCTGCGGCGATTGCTACCTGCAGAGCCGCCGTGACGCGCGCCTCGAACGCAGCTGAGGCGCGTCATTGCTCCGGCTGGATTCGAGCGTCTGAGGCGCGAGCTTCACTTCCCCACGAACTGCAGCGAGCAAGCGCGGCCCGGCAAGGACCACGCGCTCGTGGCCGCGGAATGTAGAAACGACGCGCCGCTCGTCCCGCCGCCCGCGGCGAAGCGAGTGCGGCGCAGCAGGTCCCGCTGGCGCGCGCTTTGCACGAGTCCTCCCGGTCACGACCCCGAACCCCCGAACTCCGTCGAGGAACCTCCCATGGCACGACGCCTCCCAGCGAGCCTGTTGCGACCGGCCGGCGCGGGCGGCGCGCCGCGAGCGGCGGACGACATCGAGACCCCTGAGAAGGACGTGGCGCAGTCCGTTCCGCCGATCGTCGAGGAGATCGCGGCGCCGGGCGGCGGGCCGGCGCGCACCGCGCACGGCCGGACGCGCACTGGCAGCGGCAGCCGTCTCAACCGCAAGTCGGCGCGCAAGGGAGCCAGGCGCCGGCGCTAAGTCCGCCGTTCAGGGCGCCGTGAGCTGGATCGCGCCAGAGCCCGCCCAGCCCTGCGGCCCACTGACGTCCAGCAACCAAGCCTGCAAGAGCACAACCGTGCCCGGCGGCGTGCCCGGCGGCCAGTGGCCCGCCAGCTCGAACTGGCCCCAGGCGTTCGTCGCCACCGGCAGCAGCAGCTCCGGCTGCGGCACGAGCGTGCCGCCGTGGAAGGGCGCGCCCAGCTGCGAGGTGCCGGCGACGAGCGTCGTGGGCGCGAAATGCGCGGCGTAGCTCAGCGTCAGCGTGATGGCGCCACCCGACACGGGCACGCCGGAGCCGTCGAGCAGCGGTACGCCCGCGTCGCCCGCGACGCCGTCTGACAGCGGCAGCCACGGCGAGCCGCCGCGATTCCGCGCGACGCTGATGGAGTCGTACAGGTCGTTCGCGGACAGCAGGTCGAGGCGCCCGTCTCCGTCGAGGTCGGCCGCCGCCAGCCCGTTCGGCTTCTGGCCGAGGCACAGGGGAGTCTTCGGCCCCAGCGCGCCGTCGCCCAGCGAGAGGTAGAGGTCCGCGCCGTGGCTGCTCTGGGTGGAGATGACGAGGTCGTCGTCGCCATCCGCGTCGAAGTCGGCCGCGCGGATGTTCCACGGCTCGGAGGCGCTCGCGTACGTGGTGGGGGGGCCGAAGCCGCCCGTGCCGTCGCCCGGCACGATCGCGAGCGTGTCGCCGTAGGTGGCGATGACGGCCAGGTCGAGCCGGCCGTCGCCGGTCACGTCCCCGATGTCCACGTCGTACAGCCCGGCGCCCGTGACGGCGGGATGCAGCGTGCCGGGCAGCAGGCCGCCCGCGCCGTCGCCGGGGAGCACCGCCACCTGGCCGTCGCCGTAGCCAGCGACAGCGATGTCCACGTGGCCGTCGCCATCCAGGTCGGCACCGTCGATGCGGTAGCCCACCGTCGGGCTGGCGAAGATCGTGGGCGCCAGCAGCTGGCCCTGCCCGTTGCCCCGCGCCACGCCCACGAACGGGTCGTACGAATCGCCGGCCACCACGTCGAGCTGGCCGTCGTGATCCATGTCCGCCACGACCAGCGTCTTGGCCGTGCCGAGGAAGCTCAGCACGCTGAAGTCGTGCGGCGCGCCGAAGCCGCCGTGGCCGTTGCCCCGCACGACGTGCGCCTTGTTGGTGAAGGCATCGCCCATGACCGCGTCCGGCGCGCCGTCGCCGTCGAGGTCCGCGAGGTGCAGCTCGTAGGGATTGCCGCCGACAGGGTAGCCGCTGAACGGGTCGAGGAGGCCGTGCTCCGCGTTGCGCCACACGTCGAGCGCCGCGCTGAAGCGCGCGGTCGCGGCTACGTCGAGGTCGCCGTCGCCATCGAGGTCCGCGGCTTGCACGTCCTCCATCTGGTCGCCGGCGACGTAGCGCGCCACCGCGTCGAAGCGGCCCGCGCCGAGGCCGGGCAGCACCGCGACGGTCCGGCCGAGCCCGATCAGGTCCGTGACCCCATCGCCCGTCAGATCACGGGCGTCGGCGTGATCGGCTGCGGCCTCGGACAGGCCGTACCTCGCGGTCAGCGCGAGCCCGCCCTGGTTGCGCAGCACGTCGAGCTCGACGAAGCCACCCCACAGCGCCAGGCCGTCGAGGTCGCCATCGCCGTCGATGTCGGCCAGGTGCACGTCGTCCGTGGAGGGGATCGCCGCCACCACCTGAAGTGCGCCGAAGACGCCCGCGGCCCTGCCAGGCAACAGTAGCAGCCCATCGAGCTGGTAGCCGCCGACGAGCAGGTCCGGCCATCCATCGCCGTCGACGTCGCCGGCCGCGGCGTCGTTCACGAAGGGGGGCAGATCGGTCCAGTGCGCGGCGCCGTAGCCGCCCTGGCCGTCCGCCAGCAACGACGCCACGCCGTGGGTCTGGTCGATGACCAGCACGTCCGGCGGACCCGCGCCGTCGAGATCGGCCGCGCGCAGCCCGTCGACCGAGAGGTCGCTACCCAGCGGCACGTCCGGGCCCGCCGACCAGCCGCCCGCGCCGTCGCCGAGCTGCACGTGCACGAGCGACCCGAAGAAGTCCAGCTCGGTGAGGTCCGCGTCGCCGTCGGCGTCGAGGTCGCCGAGGATCAGGTCCTTGGGTCCGTCGCCCGACGCAAACTGCACCTCGGGCAGCAGCGCGCCCGTGCCGTCGTTCGCGCGCAGCGCGATGCGGTCGATGTAGTAGAGCGAGGCGAGCACGTCGACGTCGCCGTCCAGGTCTACGTCCCCCGACGCCACGCTCCACGGGTCGTCGCTCAGCGGGTACAGCACTTGCGGGCCGAAGCCGCCCGCGGCGTTGGCGAGCGACACGCCGAACTCGTGCACGTACAGGCCCATGAGCAGCAGGTCGTCGCGCCCGTCGCCGTCGAGATCGGCGAAGACCTCAGCGCCCAGCGTGCCCGGGGACGAGACGAGGCCAGGGAACTGCGGCGAGTCGTACTGGGCCCGTGCCGCGCTGGCGAGCAGCGCGAGCGTGAGCGTGTGGCCGGTGAGCTGCATGCCGTGTCTCCCGGACGGTGTGGTGGCCGCCGAGGCTAGCACGATGGGCGCAGGAAAGGGGGGCGCGCTCAGCCCCGCGGCTTCCGCCGCCACCACGCGTACGCCGGCAAGCCCAGCGCCACGAGCCCGAGCCCGATGAGGCTCTCCTTCGGGCTGTCGCGCAGCGTGCTCACCGTGAGCAGCGCGCAGCCCGCCAGATACAGCACCGGCACCACCGGCCAGCCCCACGTCCGATACGGCCGCGGCATCTCCGGCCGCGTGCGCCGCAGCACCATCGCCGCCGCGCCGCACGTGCCGAGGAACAGCACCGACGCGAACGTGACGTAGGTGTACAGCTGGCTGTAGGTGCCGCTCAGCGTGAGCAGCACGGCCCAGCCGCCCTGCAGCCACAGCGCGACGTGCGGCGTGCGGAACCGCGGATGCACTCGGCTCGCGCCCGAGAAAAACACGCCGTCGCGCGCCATCGGCAGGTAGAGCCGCGCGGAGTACAGGATGGTGGCCGCGAGGCAGCCGAAGCTGGAGACGACCACCGCCGCCGCGAACAGCCGCGCCGCGCCGTCGCCCAGCAGCGCGCGCGTCGCCGACTCGCCCGCGCGCGGGTTGCCGGCCAGCTCGCCGATCGGCAGCGCTCGCATATAGAAGAGGTTCAGCGCGACGTACAGCACGACGACCGTGAGAACGCCGGCCACGAGGCCCCGCGGCAGCGAGCGTGCCGGGTCGCGCATCTCACCCGCCTCGAAGATGGCGCCATACCAGCCGTCGTAGGTCCACAGCACCGCGATCATCGCGGCCGCGAAGCCCGCGAGCAGACCCTTCTCGACGTGCGGCGCCGCCGCGGTCAGCTCCAGCGGCGCGCGCGCCGCCGCCGTGAAGCCCCACAGCGCGAAGCCCGCCGCCGCCAGGATCTTGAGCCACGTGAGCAGGTTCTGCACGCCCGCGCCAGGCCCGAGCCCGACGTGGTTGATGATCGTCAGCAGCAGGATCGCGCCCGACGCCGCGGCCTGCTGGCCGTTGAGCGTGAACGCGCCGACGTGCAGCAGCACGTTGTCCGCCGACGCGCCCGGCACGAATGCGCCCAGCCACTCGCCGAAGCCCATCGCGATGGCCGCGATGCCGCCGGAGAGAATGACGAGGAAGCAGGTCCAGCCGTAGAGGAAGGCCGGCAGCTGCCCGAAGGCCGCGCGCAGCACGTGATAGAGGCCGCCCGCCTCCGGCATCGCGGCCGCGGGCTCGGCCAGAGTCAGCGCGCCGGCCAGCGTGAGCGCGCCGCCAGCCAGCCACACCAGCAGCACGAGGCCCGCGTGTGGCACGTCGGCGAAGACGTCGCCGGGCGTGAGGAAGATGCCCGTGCCGACCATCGCACCGATGGTGATCAGCGCCGTGTCGAGGGTGGTGAGGCGGCGGGAGAGCTCGGGGACGCCGGACTCGCTCACGTTGACAACTCCTTGACAGGTCGCGCGCGGCGCCGGGCACACTGACCGTCCATGGGAGCGGAGCGTACCAAGCGGGCCGCGCACCGCGCCGCGCCGCGCGAGCTGCTGGCGCTCGCGGCGGGCCTGCTCTCGGCGGCGGTGCTGGCCTTCGCCGGCCTCGTCCTCGTGCGCGACCCGGAGCAGGGCGGCCGCGTGGCCCTCGCGCGCCTCGCCGGCGACGTGGCCGACGGAATCGTGGCCGAGTTCCGGCGGCAGGGCGGGCTGCCGCCGGTGACGCTGGGGGAGCGCATCACCTGGACCCCGGGCGTCGACGACACGCTGGTCGTCGCCGCGCCGCGCGAGCTGGCGACGCTGCGCGCTCCGGGTCCTGCGACCTTCGACGCGCTCCTGGCCGAGGCGCGGCGTCTCGAGGTGCTCGAGCAGCGGCCGGCCGACGGGCTGCCCCTCGTGCTGCGTGCGCTCGACGGTTGCAACGATCCGGCGCGCCTCGCCGAGGGGCGGTTGCGCGCGATCCAGCTCGCGGCGCGTGCGGGCCAGGACGAGGTGGTGCGTGAGCAATGGGCCGCGGCGCAGGCCGAGCTCGCCGGCGACGAGGCGCTGGATGGCACGTCGGTGCTCCTGCTGTGCGGACTTGCGGCTGCGCCCGCGCTGGACGCAGCTGATCGCGACGCCGCGTACGCCGCGCTGACGGCTCGCTGGGTCGACGGTGCCCTGGCCCTGCCGGACCCTGTGGACGCTCTCGATCCGTCGCGCGGGCTGCCCGCGCTGGTCCCGTCGCGGCGCGCGGCGCTGCGCGACCGCGTGGCGGCCCTGTTTCCGGAGTCCGCGGCCCAGGACCCGCGGTGGGAGCTCGATGCGCGGCGCCGCCAGGTCGCGGCGCTCGAGGTGGCGCTCGGCGGATTGCCAGCGCCCAGGCCGGACGAGATCGTGCTGCGCAAGCCGTACTTCGCCTGCGTCGCGAGAGCGCCTGCCCGCGGTCCCCTCGTCCCATTCGGCAACATCAGTCTCCCCGTGACAGGTGGCTTCTTCGACCCGCGCGCGTGCGAACTCGAGTTCCGCCATGCGCGGACCTTCGAGGCGCTGGTGCCGTCGCCGTTCATCCTGGCCTTCGACTCCGAGGAGGTCGGTCGTGCCGAGCGGGTGCGTGATCGCACCCCGTTGCTCGGCGACGCGCTCGGCTTCACGCTGTGGCATCCCGATCCCGAAGGTTTCGGGAACGCCGAGAGCCGCCGCGCGGCCGTCCTGCGTGCGGGACTCTTCCTGACGGCGCTTTTCTCGGCCGGCGCGGGCCTCATCGCCGCCGCGCAGCTGCGCCGCGCCCGCGAGCTGGCCGACGCGCGTGCGGCCTTCGTGGCCGGCGTCTCGCACGAGCTGCGCACGCCGGTCTCGTCGCTGCTGCTGCTCACCGAGAACCTGCAGTCAGGCGTCGTGGACTCGCCCGAGGCGCGCGGCCGCTATCTCGACCTCGTGCGCCGCGAGGCGCAGCGGCTGCGCCGGCTGGTCGACGACGTCCTCGACCTCGCCCGCCTGCAGCGCGGCGAGCCGCTCCGGCTGCAGCGCGAGGACGTGGCCCTGCCCGCCTTCGCCGCCGACCTCGTGCGCGAGATGTCCGAGGTGGCCGCGCGCGCCGGCGCCACGCTGCGCGCCGAGGTCGGCCCGCTGCCCGAGGGCGCGATGCTGGACGCCGAGGCCCTGCGTCGCGCCATCGGCAACCTCGTGGACAATGCGCTCAAGCACAGCGGGAGCCACGAGGTGGGCCTCACGATCGGGATCGAGCCGGGCGCCGTCGAGCGCCTCGTCGTGCGCGTGCGCGACGCCGGCCGCGGCATCGCGCCGCGCGACCGCGAGCGCGTCTTCCGGCCCTTCGAGCGACTGGCGGCCGCAAGCGGCACGGGCGGCAGCGGCCTCGGCCTCGCGATCGGGCGCGAGATCGCCGTGGGCCACGGCGGAACTGCGCGCGTCGAGGACGCCGCACCCGGCGCCTGCTTCGTGCTCGAGCTGCCGCTGGCGGCTGAGGTCGTCGCGTGAGCGCGCTGCGCATCCTCGTCGTGGAGGACGAGGCCCCGCTGCGTCTCGCGCTGGCCGACGCCCTGCGCGCCGCGGGCCACACGGTCAGCGAGGCGGGCGATGGCGAGGCCGGCCTCGCGCTGGCCCTGCGCGAGGCGCCCGACCTCGTGCTCCTCGACCTCATGCTGCCCGGCCGCGACGGTTTCTCCGTCCTGCGCGCCCTGCGCGAGGATCGCCTCGATTCGGCTGTCATCATCCTCTCCGCGCGCGGCGAGGAGTGGGACCGCGTGCAAGGCTTCGAGTACGGCGCCGACGACTACGTCGTGAAGCCCTTCTCCCTGCGCGAGCTCATGCTGCGCATCGAGGCCGTCGCCGCGCGCAAGGACGGCGGCGCGCCGGGCCTGGCGCTGGGCGGCGGCCGCGTGCGGCTGGGCGACGCGGTCGTCGACTTCGCGGCGTACTCGGTCGAGCGCGCCGGCCGGCGCGAAGGCCTTTCGCGCCGCGAGCTCGAGCTGCTCAAGTACCTGCTCGCCAACGAGGGCCGCGCGGTGGACCGCAACACGCTGCTCAACGAAGTGTGGGGCGGCGAGGAGTACCCGACGACGCGCACCGTCGACATGCACGTGCTGAAGCTGCGGCGCAAGATCGAGGCGGACCCGGAGCGGCCGCGGCATCTGCTCACGGTGCATGGCGTGGGGTATCGGCTGAGCCGGAAGGGGGAGGGGTGAGCGGCCTTGACGGGGCGTTGACCGGCGGGTGCGCGCTGAGTGACACGGCGGCGGCCCGCGGCGGCGACAAAGGGAGCGTCGCGCGGTCGGGGCTGCGCGGCCGTGAGCAAGCTCCCCGAGGCGGAGGTGTGCGGTGAGGATCCAGAGGCTGGCGCGATGCGTGCTCGCGGTCGGACTGATGCTCCCGGGGCTTCGCGGCCAGGTGCCGCAGGATGCCGCGGCGCTGCGCGAGCGTCTGGCGGCGATCGAGCTGCAGGTCACGGTGGACCGCGACGTCGCGGGGGCCGAGGCGTCGCTGGCGGAGCTGGAGCGCGCTTGCGCG
>DASUFI010000285.1:0-6987 GCA_036274635.1 Planctomycetota bacterium | reverse complement strand
AGGAACTCGGGAGCCGGACGGGCCCTCGCTCTGGAGAGCCGGAGCGCCGCTACCCGTTCGGCTCGATGCTGAAGTCGGCGTGCGCCTCGACGTGCGGCGTCGTCATCGCCTGCACCGCGTCGTTCAGCTCGATGAGGTGCGCCCGGTCGAGGTACGGGTCGTGCTCGTTCGGCTGCGACGACGTCGGATAGGGGTAGAACTGGAAGGGCGTGTTCTTCGCTTCGACGTGATTGCCCCAGATGATCGCGATGGGCTTGTCGGCCACGAAGTCCACCATGCGCTGGCAGCTCGCCTTGTACTTGGCGAAGTTGCCCTGGCTCACGGCCCCGCTGATGAAGAGGTGGCCGGGGTAGAGCGTGTCGCCCGTGAGGAACAGGCAGGTCTCGTGGTCGAAGATGGCGATGTGCGCCGCCTGGTGTCCCGGGATGGCGAGGATGTCCAGCGTGCGCCCGCCCAGCTCGTACTGGACGATGTCGTTGGGCCAGTCCTGGAAGCCGAAGAAGGCCGCGACGGCCGTCTGCGATGTGCCCACCAGCGTCACGTCGGGCTTGCCGGCGAACTGGCTGTCCCCCGCGATGTGGTCGCCGTGGCTGTGCGTGTGCGCCACCGTGAGCGGGTAGTTGACTTTGCCGTGCGCCGTGGCCCAGGCCTGCACGATGCCGTTCACCGTGGTGTAGATGGGGATGTTGCCCGCGCCCGTGTCGAACATGATGCCGCGGTCCTGCCCGAAGAACAGGAACATGAACGGCCCCTCGAAGTTGGTGCACTTGTTCTGGCGCAGGATCCAGGTGTTGTCGCCGTACTGCTGGATCTGGATCGGCGGGTCACCGCCGCAGTTGCTGCCGTTGATCCAGTCAGCCGGCAGGCTGCCCGTCGGCGGCGGCGGAGGCGTGGTGCCCAGCTGCGCGTTGCTGGCGGCGTAGCCCTTGGGCGCGCCCGCGTCCTGCACCCAGAACTGCGCGAAGAGCGTGGTGGCCTGCGGAACGCCGAGCGGCCAGCTCCCGACCAGCGAGAGATGTCCGCTGGCGTCCGTGACCAGCGGCACGACGGCCTGCGGCTCCGGCACCATGACGCCGCCCTTGAACGGCGCCGCGAGCGACGTGAAGCCGGCCAGCAGCCAGCTCGGCGCCGAAGCCGCGGCGCCGTCGAGCTCGAAGACCAGCTGCGTGCCGTCGGCCAGCGAGCCCGTGGCCTCGAAGGTCGGCGCGCCGGACGCGCCGGCCAGCGCCTGGCCGAGGTCGGTCCACGGATCGCAGCAGGGGCTCTGCGCGGCGGCGCGCAGCGTGGTTCCGGCCAGCGAGAGGACGAGGGCGACGAGCAGGCGGCGCATGGTGAGGCTCCCGGGTCGGTGGATCCGCCGATCCGTCGCGGCGGGCGGCTGCATCATACGGCGGTCCCGCGCCGCGCGCCGCGCCGGCGCCGCTCCTACGGCTGGAACGCGACGATCTGCGCCACCTGGATCACCCCGCGCTCCACCGCCAGGCCCACCACGCCGCGCTGGCTGGGCAGCGCGCACGCCTCGTCGATCACAGGCGACCCATTGAGGTACAGCCGCCCGCGGCCGCCCACGTCCACGAAGACCGCGTCGCACCACACGCCGGGCGGGATCTTCACCTCGTCGTTGCCGGTGAAGCCCTCCTCCATGGTCATGTAGCTGGACCAGCGCGCGAAGATGGCCTGGCCCTCGGCGTCGTCGGCGCGGTCGACGCGCAGCTGCACCGCGTCGCCCGACACGAGGCGGAAGCGCACGCGCAGGCCGACGTCGGGGCCGAAGGTGGCGCGCGAGTGGATCGCGGTCCACGGCCCGTCGTGGGTGCCCACCAGCAGCCCGTCGCGCAGCGCCCAGCGGTCCGGGTCGTCGGGCTGCAGCTCCGCCAGCGAGTCGCCGGCGAAGAGCGTCGTGCCCGGCGCCGTGCGCCATGCGTCCCGCAGCGGCTCCAGCTTGCGGCTGAAGCGCGCCAGCACGTGCGCCTCCTGCTGGGGCGTCACGACCAGGTCCGCGAGGTAGGCGCGCCAGTCGCTCTCGAGGCGCGGGAAGGGAATGCCGAAGACCATGCCCGCCTCGGTGCAGTTCACGTACCACGCCTTTGACGCGCTCGATGCCGAAGCGCTCCACGAGATAGAGGATGAAGGACGCTGCCACGTGGTACGGATGCACGCCCGGCGGCGCGGTGCCCATGAAGTCGGCGCGCAGCTCGGAAAGGTCCGGCAGCCGACCGATGCGCAGGTACATCGCGGCCCAAACGTGCACGGGCACGTCCTGGTCCGAGCGCGCCATGGCCGTGGCCAGGCCTTCCGTGGTGAACTGATCCGTGCTGCCGTCGGGGTCCGGCGGGAACTGCACGGAGAAGATGTGCGTGAGCTCGTGCACCCCGCGGAAGTCGTGCACCTGGTGGATGCTGCGGGTGCCGGTGGAGAAGGCGATGTTCGAGTCGCCCTCGGTCGTGGCCTTCATATCGTCGCCATCGCGGTACAGGAAGACGTGCACCGGGCCCGCGTAGCGCATGTCCAGACGCTGCTGCAGCTCGCCGAAGTCCGCGACGTTGGCGGCCACGTCCGCCTGCAGCGACGCCTCCGGCAGGTCGTTCGGCCGCACGCGCACCACCAGCGGGCCCGACTCGATGGTGCGCGTGAGCTGCTGGAGCACCCGGCGGTCGAGGTCCGTACAACAGGAGTCGTCGGGCTGCGGCGCCGCGAGCGGCTGCGCCGGCGTCGCGGGCGCAGCCTCCTGCGCAGGCGAGCTCGTCGCGCAGGCCGGCAGCAAGGTCACGAGGATCGCGGATGCGATGCGCTCGAGCAGGACGAGCCCTCCTCCGGTTCCGAGCCACTCTACAGGGCGCCGTGATTCGCGGTGATGGCTGTCGGCCAAAGGCCGTCACAGGGTCGGCCTCGCAATCTTTTTCGGCGAGCAGCGGGACCCCTCGCGCGGCGCGGGGTTCAGCCGGGGGTCCCCCTCCTTGGAGCACGTCATGAAGGCGCGTCCGCTGCTGCTGGCTGCCGCTCTCGCCTGTGCAGGCGGGTTCGCCGTCGCACAGCAGGAGGCGGCGCCCGATGCGGCTGCGGCGGCCGTGCCCGCGGATGACCTGGTCGTGTCGGACGCGCTGCTCGGCGCCCCCGTCCAGTCGGATGCAGGCATGACGTTGGGCACGGTGGACGACGCGCTCGTCGACGCGACCTCGGGGCGGCTGCTCTCCGTCGTGCTGTCTCCCGCGCCCTCCCTGCGCGCGGACGGACAGCTCGTGGCGCTTCCGCCCGAGTCGGTCGAGCTCGCTCCGGCGGCCGATGCGGCCGCGGGCCCGCGCAACGTGCGGCTGCGCGGCGTGACCGAGGACCAGTTGCGCGCCGCACCGGGCTTCGCGCGTGATCGCTGGCCGGACGCTGCGGACAGCAGCTGGCTCGCGCGCATGCGGGCCCACTTCGGCGGCAACGCACCATCCGACGGAGCGAGCCCGCAGCCCGAGCGCCTGAGCACGCTCGCGGGGCGCGAGGTGCAGGACTCGCAGAGCGCCGCGGTCGGCCGCGTGGCCGAGGTGGCGGTGGACCTGCGCGAGCGCGAGGTGGCCCTCGCCCTGGTGGACACGGCGCCCGACCTCGGTCCGGCGGACCGGCAGATGGCCGTACCCTACGCCGCGCTGCGCGCGACCGACGCGGGCGATGCCGGACGCGCCGCCGCGCGCGACGGAGCCGCATCCCGCCAGGCCTTCGCGCTGGGCCTGTCCCGCGAGCGTCTCGCCGGCGCACCGCGCGTCGACCGCGGCGACCTGCCGCGCCTCTTCGCCCTGGCCCGCTCCGGCGAGGCCAACACCTTCTTCGGAGTGCAGGCGCGCCATGGCGCGCGGCGTGCACAGCCTCCCGTACGTGCCCGTCCCGAGCGCGACCGCCCAGAGCGCCCACGTGGCAGCCAAGGTGGTCCGCGAGGGGGTGGAGGACCACGCGGTCCCTGATCCGCCGCAGTGGTCCATGTGACGGCCGGTGCGTCTCCCGCGCACCGGCCGCCCTTTTTTTTGGCCGCGCCGCGCGCGGTGGGGCCAGTGAGGCCGGCGGTTAGGATGCGCGCGCATGAGCGCACCTCGCCTCGCGCATCTCGGCGTCGCTGTCGTCGCGCATGCGGAGTCGCTGCGCTTCTGGCGCGACCTCCTCGGCCTGCCGCTCGAGCACGTCGAGCACGTCGCGGGCGACGGCGTGCAGGTGGCGCTGCTGCGCCTCGGCGCCGGCGCGGGCTCGATCGAGCTGCTGCAGCCCGACGCGGGCGACAACCCGGTGGCGCGCTTCGTCGGCAAGCGCGGCCCCGGCATCCATCACGTCGCCCTCGAGGTGGACGACCTGCCGGCGCTCTTTGCACGACTGCAGGCCGCCGGCGTGCGGCTGCTGGACGCCGCGCCGCGGCCGGGAGCGCACGGCACGACGGTGTGCTTCGTGCACCCCGCGTCCACGGGCGGCGTGCTGGTGGAGCTGGTGCAGGCGCGCTAGTTCCGGGTGCGGAGGCACCCATGGACCCCACGAAAACCAGGCGCAAGGCGAGCGCGGCCGCGCGCACGAAGCCGGCGTCATCCAACAGCTCCCCGCCGAATCGCTGCCAGCACGCAGGCTGTGATTGTCCCGTCGAGCCCGGCCGCAGCTTCTGCAGCGACGTTTGTCGCGCTGCCGAGAACGGCCACTCGCGGTCGGCGACGTGCGGCTGCGGTCACCCGGAGTGCCGGCACGAGTGAGGCCGCGGTGCGGCGCGCTCAGCTCGCCGGCGGCTCCGGCAGCAGACCCAGCTCCGCCAGCAGCAGCACGCGCCGGAGCAGGAGCTGCGCCCGCTCCGGGTGGCGACGCAGCACGCTGCTCAGCCCCTCGGCGCCGCCCTCCTCGTAGCCGTCGAGGCACTCCGCCAGCAGCCTGCTGGCCGGCATGTCGTCCGCGGCGGGTTCGGCGGGGAGATCGGGCACGCCAGCCTCCATCTGTTCAATCCGGATCGCACGGCCGGCGTTCCGCAGGCCGTCCCGCGGGCCCGGCGGGGGGATAGACTGAGGACCATGTCGGGCGAGCCAGCCAGTCCTGCGGACGATGCGGCCCTCGTCGTGGCCGCCGCGGGCGGCGACACCGCGGCCGTGCAGCAGCTGCTGCAGCGCCACCTGCCCGGCCTGCGCGCCTACGTCCGGCTGCGCGCTGGCGCGACGCTGCGCAAGCACGAGTCCTCCAGCGACCTGGTGCAGTCCGTCTGCCGCGACGTGCTCGAGAACATGGGCCGCTTCCGCTATCCGGGGGAGGCCGCCTTCCGCGCCTGGCTCTACGCCACCGCGCTGCGCAAGATCGCGGACCGCGCCGAGTACTGGCGCGCGGCCAAGCGCGATCCCGGTCGCGAGGTGCCACTCGACGCCCGCGGCGCCACGCCCACGGCCACCGACGACGCGCGCCTCATGGAGGTCTACCGCGCCTCCTTCTTCTCGCCCAGCCAGGCCGCCATGGGCCGCGAGGCGCTGGCGCGCATCGAGCAGGCCTTCGAGAAGCTGCCCGAGGACTACCGCGAGGTCATCGTGCTCTCGCGCGTGGTCGGCCTCTCGCGGGCCGAGATCGCCGAGCGCATGGGGCGCACCGAGGCCTCGGTGCGCAACCTCGTCTCGCGCGCGCTGGCGGAGCTGGCCGAGCACCTCGAGGGCGAGGCGGCGGCCGGCGCCTAGCAGCCCGTCGAACAAGTCATTCGGCGCGGAAGGCGCGTCCTTCGCGCCGGTTCCTCGTTGCCGGCCCTGCGGCGCAGCTCCACCCCGCGACGGGCGCTCCATTCGGGAACGCCCTCGACGGGCTAGCGGCGGGCTGCCCCCGCCGCAATTCCCTGCGCTGGGTCCCGCCTCGATCCGCCACGAATTCCGCACCTTCCGCACTCGAAGCGCTTCTTCGACGGGCTGCTGCCTCAGGCCAGCCGCGAGAAGCGCCGCTGCGACTCGGGCCAGTCGAGGCCCATCGCCGCCCAGCACAGCAGCCCGAAGCCGATCGCCCCGAGCACGCCCATCGCACCGGGCGCGTGCGGCGGCGGCGCCGGCGCGCCCGGCAGCGCCGTGATGACCGCGCCCATCAGCACGCTCGCCGCGGCCTTCCACTGGTAGATGGCCAGGCCCGCGGCGCGCGGCGTCTGCGGCTCGCCGCGGAAGGACTCCTCCACGAAGCGCGACAGGCCGTTGAGCAGCAGGTACGCGCCCACGATGAAGGTCAGCGGCGCGCCCGACCACCACAGCCGCGCCAGCAGCGCCCCCGCGACGACACAGGCGAGCATCGAGTAGACCGGCGTCGGGTGCACGGGCACGTCGCGCAGCCCGGCGAGGCGCACGACGCGCGAGCGCGGATGCCGGTAGCGCAGCCCGAGCCACGCCGCGCAGGGGCGTCCGTGGCAGCAGCCCTGCACCAGGCAGCGCAGGCGCCCCAGCGCCTGGATCCACGGACCGGCCGCCGCCAGCGCCGCCAGCGCCGGCCACGCGTCGCGGCCCGTCGCCGCGAGGCCCAGCGCGCCGAGCGCGATGCCGATCACGCCCCCGTAGTATCCGAAGGGCCGCAGCAGCGCGGGAGAGCCCTCGACCAGCTGCGCCCACAGTCCCGCGACGAGCAGGCCCGGCAGCGCCAGCGCCAGCAGCTCGCCCGTGCGCGGTCCCGCGAGCGTCTCGGCCAGGGCGAGGCCCGTCGCCGCGCCCGCGCCGGCCCACGCGCCGTGATTGATGAGCCGCAGCGGCCCGAGCCGCCACTCGTGCCACGAGTTGGCGACGCGCTCGGCCGCGCCGCGCAGCGCCTCCCACACGCGCGCCCGCCGCGCGGCTGCGGCGTACAACAGCACGCCGGCCAGCACGTCCAGCAGCGCGTGCTGTCCGGTGGTGACGCAGCTCGCGGCGACGGCCGCGGCCCACGCCAACGCCGCGCCGCGCGCGCTCGGCCAGCGCGCCGCCAGCGCGAACGCCGCCAGCAGCGCCCACGCCGCGTGCAGCGAGGGCAGCGCGCCCATCGCGCCGTCGTGCGCGC
>DASUFI010000284.1:0-4982 GCA_036274635.1 Planctomycetota bacterium | reverse complement strand
GGGTGGCAGCTGCGCTGACCCCGGGCGCAGACACCACGCTCGTGGCAGACCGATTCTTGGTCTGGGTGCTGCGCCATGGCCGATGCGGGCTGGACGAGAACTGCGCGCGCGTGGCAGCGCTGTACGCTGATCGCTTGCTGGAGCCTTCGGGCGACACTTGGCGACAGGCGATGTGCGCCGCCGCCAGAGCCGCCAGAGCCGCCGCCTACGCCGCCTACGCCTCCGACGCCGCCGCCAGAGCCGCCTCCGACGCCGCCGCCTACGCCGCCGCCGCCAGAGCCGCCTCCGACGCCGCCGCCTACGCCGCCGCCTACGCCGCCGACGCCGCCGCCGCCGCCTACGCCGCCTACGCCGCCGCCGGTAAGGTAGCATTCTGGCGCGACGCAGCGGATGTACTCATCGAGGTATTGTCACGATGCGAGGTCGTGTCATGAGCATCGCCGGTGAGAGCAAGCGCAGACGACCACTGGGGCCTCTGGATGACTACTGCGACGAGCTGGAGGAGGAGGTTGACCAGCTGCAGAAGGACCTCGCCACCGAACGCGCCGCCCGCGAGAGGGCGGAGAAGGAAGCGGCGCAGTACAAGCTGTGGCTCGATGAAACCTCAAAGAGCCACGACGCTACCAACGCTCACCTGGAGCGAGCCGAGCACGAGCGGGACACTGCGCTGGCGCGGGTGAAGGAACTGGAGGCCAGCAACCGAGCCCTGCGCATGACCAACAGAGTCGAGGAAGCGGATGCAGACGACCAGCGCGAACGGCGCACGGCCGCCGAAACCGCCCTGGCCTCGGCGCGGGAGCTGCTGGTGCGTGTGCAGGCTTGGCATGCGTGGCCAGACCCGACTGAGCCAGGACCGGAGCCTGGAGTGTGTTTGCTGAACGCAGTCGATGCCTGGCTCACCTCGCACCCCGCCCCGGTCGCGGCCCATTGCCAAGAGTGCGTAGAACTCGGCGCGTGCCCGGCGGAGGCCGAGCGACTCTTTGAGGAATCCGGCGATGATGAGCCGGAGGAGGACGCGGAGTCGCTCATCGAGCGGCTGGACGAGGCACTGTGCTCACTGCTGCACACCGGCGGAGAGATAGGGGAGCACTCCCCGCGCACGCACCTAGATCTGTTCTACGCTAAGCAGGCAGAATCCCCGGTCGCGGTACTCCCGCCGATCAGCGAGAGCGACGAAGCCATTGTCGGCGCGCTGATTGACGCGCGCACTCCGCCATCCAAGCCAATGCCCGCCCCGGTCGCGGCCCCTGAACGCGGCAAGCGAGATGTCGTGGAGACAGCCATCGATCTGACCAAGGACGACAAGCACAGCCGCTGGAATGCTCTGATGGCGCGCACGGCAGAACTGCCGGTCACGGTCATGGCTACGTCCGAGTACCCATCCCCCGCCCCGTGCTCCGGGTGCGCGGCGGCGAGGGAGTTGCTGGTGCTCTGGTACCACAACCGCGCTGAGACAGAGAGCGGTGAGCTCATCGAGGTTGCGACTCAAAATTGGCTGAAGGAGCACGGCAATGGCTGAACCAAGCAAAGAGCGCATCGCCGCCGCGCTGGCGTTGGCGGAGGCGGTGGACGCTGCTGCTAGAGTCTGCGACGCGACAGAAGGGACGCCGCCTGACCTGTTCCAGCGGGCATGGCAGGCGCGATGCGATGCGCTCGCCGCCTACCGCGCCACGGCCCCGAAGCTCCGCACGCGGGCCGAAGTCGATGCGGAGCGCATACTGAACCTAGATGCGTTCAGGGCAGGCGTCATCAATGGTTGCGCGCTGGTAGATCGCGACCAAGCGCTCTGTCGCGAAGAGACCGCGCCCGATGCAGAGCCCACGGCCCTGGCAGAAGCAGGCATCTACGACTTCCGCACGGTGCCGACCGCCCTCTGGGAATCGCTCGGACACGAGCTGACGGTCGCTGACCGCTATACCGACCTACGCATCGATCTGCTCCGCGCGATCCAGGCCGTGCTGAAAGCCGCGCACAGCCCGCTCGGAAGGGCGCCCGAGTCGGAGCCAGATCCCGACAAGCCCGTCTGCTGCAATTGCGGGGCGCTTCCGGCGATCGGCATCACGCTCGGGCGCTCGAACGGTGGCCCTTGGCGCTGCACCGCTGGCGGCTGTCACCGAGCCCCAGAATGCGAGGAGTGCGCGCAGCTCCGCGAACGCATCCGGCAGCTCGAAGCGCAGGCCGCGCTCTACGACCAGGAGTGCGGCATGTGCGGGTCGACCGCCGAAGAGCTCGTCGAGTACGGCGAGTGGCGCAATGCCCGCCTGCAGCTCCTCTCGCCCGGCGAGCACTCACCCTCCAACGACACCGAAAGGACAACGACCCCATGATGCTCACAGACGATGGACTTCGCCTCAGCAAGTCCGAACTCAACTGCCTGCTCGCCTTCGCCTCTACGGACTCGGCATCGGCGTACTACGGCGTTCAGTTCAAGGCCCTCGCGCACGACGACACTCGAGACGAGATGGTCAAAGCGCGCGCCACGGACGGGAACGTCGCCGTCGATGCCTTTGGCCACAGCGCCCTCGGTCGTTCGATGGAGTGGTTCGTGTCGCGAGCGTTCCTCGCTGGACTCGCAAAGCTGGCGGACTCGACGCACCACGTCACGCTCAAATTCAGCGGCGCGAGCCTGCACAACGCCTCGGTGGAGGACGTCAGCGGGAAGGAGGTCGCCACCTTCTCCTGGCCCGGCAGCGGCGCTGCCAGCGGGCAGATGTCGTTCGCCGATGCCGAGGAGTGGGATCGGCGCCTGCGCCTACCGACCCGGTCCCGCGGGGTCAAATGCCTCACCATGAAGACGGGCTCGCTCAAGCTGCTCGCCCGGATCGGGGCCGCCGCCGGGGTGGAGGGGGTCGACTGCTATCCGCCGCCCCAGGACAACGAGCGCCTGCTGGTGCGCGCTGAAGGCGAGGACACGGTCTGGGTCGCGGTGATCGACCCTGCGCCCGCCACCCCGGTGGACGACGACGAGTGACGCACGCGATGGAGTCGATGACGGCCACCCACCTGAAGTCCTACCTCGGGAACTTCCGGTACCAGCTCGACAGCGAGGAGTCGATCCAGCTCGGGATCGCCGCCGCGCTCCAGGCAGGTGGACTAGCTTTCGAGCGCGAGCCCCGCCTGTCGTCCACCGAGCGTCCCGACTTCATGGTGGACGGGGTTGCGATCGAGGTGAAGCGCCACGGGGCTCTGAACGCGCTGCTGCTGCAGCTCTCCCGCTACGCTCAGCTCGAGAGCGTGCGGGAGCTGCTGGTCGTCACGGCTCGCGTGCAGTCCACCGACGTCCCGAGCGCGCTCCATGGAAAGCCGCTCGAGTGCCTCGTCCTGCTGGGGAGCATCTTCGGATGAAGCAGGTCGCGCTGTTCAAGAAGGGCCCGCCGGCGGTGCCGGGCGTCAACCGCGCCCTCGCGCCAGCGGCGCCGGTCGAGCGCAGCGAGCGCACCTACGGCACGCTCCGGCTGAAGGATGGGCGCTGGGAGCTCACGGCGGAGCCCCACGTGATGATCATCGCGAAGCGCATGTTCGCGCAGGCGAGTGGACGCAGCTACAAGACGATCCGTCTCAGCCACAGCCCTGAGGTCTGCCGCGACCTCGACTGGTTCCTGCAGCGCTACCCGCTCGAGGTGCAGAACGAGCTCGCGCTGCGCGAGGGCGCTGACGCGCACCGCGAGCAGCAGACCCTCGTCGACAAACTGCTCGCGGGAAAGCTGGCTCCGGCGGAGGTCAAGCTGGCGCTGCCGCCGCGCGACTACCAGCGCGTCGCCGCGCAGATGCTGATGGGCGTCAAGCGCATGATCCTCGGGGACGATCTCGGCGTCGGCAAGACCGTAAGCGCCATCTGCCCGCTCGTGATGGGCAACACGACGCCGGCGCTGATCGTGACCATGACGCACCTGGTCGCCCAGTGGCGGCGGGAGCTCGAGCGGTTCGCGCCCGACCTGCTCGTCCACGTGCTCGGCAAGGCCACGCCCTACGACTACACGCGGGGCGAGCGACACCCAGACGTGCTCTTGTCGACCTACCACAAGCTCGACGGCTGGGCGGAGACCCTGACCCGGGTCGTGCGCTACGTGGTCTTCGACGAGTGCCAGGAGCTGCGCAGCGGTCCCGCGCAGGAGGACGAGGAGGGCGGGACGGGCTCCCGCAAAGGCAGCAAGAAATGCTCGGCAGCCGCGCACCTCTCGAAGCACGCCGAGTACGTGCTCGGGCTCTCGGCGACGCCCTTCTACAACCGGGGCGGCGAGCTTTTCTGGGTGATGGACGCGATCAAGCCCGGCGCCCTCGGAACGCGTGAGGAATTCAAGAAGGCCCATTGCACAGGCGCCGAGCCGAAGATCTCGCTGAAGGAGCCGGACGCCTTCGGCTGCATGATGCGCGATGCCGGGCTGATGCTGCGCCGCACCCGCGAGGACGTGGGTCAGCAAATGCCGCCCGTGACGGTCGTGCCGCACATCGTGCAGAGCGACCACCGCGTGTTCGAGGACGTCGCGAGCCACGCCGCCGAGCTCGCGCGGCTGGTGCTCGACAAGAGCGCCGCCAGGCAGGAGAAATTCAAGGCGAGCGCCGACCTCGATCAGATGCTGCGCCAGGCCACGGGCCTCGCCAAGGCGCCCTACGTGGCCGACTTCGTCGAGATGCTGCTCTCCGACGATGAGCCGGTGGTGCTCTTCGGCTGGCACAAGGCTGTGTATAAGGTCTGGCGAGAGCGCCTCGAGCGGTTCAAGCCCTGGTTCTACACCGGTGACGAGACGCCGAAGCAGAAGGACGAAGCGGTCAAGGCCTTCATCACAGGCGAGACGAAGCTGCTGGTGCTGTCGCTGCGCTCCGGCGCCGGCGTCGATGGCCTCCAGCAGGTCTGCGCCACATGCGTGTTCGGCGAGCTCGACTGGTCGCCGGGCGTCCACGACCAGTGCACGGGGCGCATCGACCGCCCCGGGCAGAAGCGTCGGGTCGTGAGCTACTACCTGGTGTCCGAGAGCGGCAGC